>JBHPDM010000024.1:0-18123 GCA_042577285.1 Candidatus Omnitrophota bacterium | reverse complement strand
CCAGTTTCCCTTTGACATATAGGACTATCGGCGCATCAGGTATCTCTTTTAAATTCTGCGGATAAGATGCATCCTCTAAAGTTATGATCTTCAGCCCCAGCTCATGCGCTAAAGTAAACTCCCTCTCTAATGCATGACTGCTGACTGCCCTGATCTTATTGGCGATCCCCGGCCCGATCCCGGAAACTGCAGTCAGCTCTCCGTAAGAGCCCTTAAGGATATCCTGCGGTCTGCCGAAAAACTTCAGCAGCTTATTAAGACGAATGGAGCTGATTTCGCCAGACAGATTTAATGCGACTAAGGCCTCAAGGCGCGTCATAACCTTTGCTTACCTGCCCCTTCTTTTTCTTAACTGTCCTTCTCTTTCTCTTTGCTTCCGTCAACCTAAGGACCTTTTTTACAACCGCATCTATGCAAAGCCTGGAGGTATCTATCGTCCTGTTGGCAAGGGCATAGAAGGGAGCGCGCAATTTCAATAATTGCGCGATCTTCTTCTTGGGATCGGAGACATTCAATAAGGGCCTGTGCTTATAGGCGCTTGTGCGCTGCAGGATAGCGGCCGGGGTCGCACTCAGACAGATGATCGTGCCGCTCTTCTTCATCGTCTTGATATTTTCCTCATTGATCACGATCCCTCCGCCGCAGGCGACGACATGATTCTTCTTCTTAGTGACATCCCTTAAAACAAGCTTCTCCAGGAGCCGGAAATACGGCTCACCCCTCTGGGCGAAAATCTCAGAGATAGGCTTTCCCTCCCCGCGTTCGATCAACTGATCTAAATCCAGGAAGCGCATCTTCTTCTGCCTGGCAAGCTCCCTGCCTACGCAGGATTTACCGGTACCCATGAATCCAACGAGATATATGTTGTTCCTGATACTTTTGGCGCGCTTTTTCATATCCGCAAGTTTAACATATAGTTAGCCATATGTCAAATTGCCCCACGCCCGGATACTGCAGAATCTCCTACAGATAACCGGGAATGGGGCTTCTTCTTTTCACAAATTACTGCTGGTATGCAGCCAGGACCAGGTCACTGAGCTCGCTTCTCGCCTCGTCGGTAACAGGATAAAAGCTGCTATACCACTTACCGTCCTTGGCCTTCTCCTGGGGCATGGCTAAAAATAAGCCCTTCTTTCCATCCAGGATGCGCAGGCCCTTGACGATAAAATCTCCGACTGACACATCTACAAAGGCCTTGACCTTTGAATCGCCCTCAAAGCGGTGCAGCCGTACTACCTTTAGACTCTCTTGCGCCATCTCGATCACCTCCTTCCGCTATCAATAGACGGAAGGAAAGTGATCTTCTAACCGGATTATTTTATTCTCGCAAGATACGCAGCAAAGGCCTTCTTTATATCCGATAAAGAGTCTGCGCCGAATTTCTCCAGCAACGCATCGGCAAGGACGAGGGCGGCCGCCGATTCAGCGACTACTCCTGCGGCCTGCACCACGCAGGTATCGGAGCGCTCAACCGCTGCCTTGGCCGGCTTCCTGGTAGCTATATTGACCGAAGCCAGAGGGTCCCTTAAGGTAGAGATCGGCTTCATGCAGGCGCGAAGGACTATATCCTCACCATTAGAGATTCCGCCTTCAATGCCGCCGGCATTGTTGATCTTATGGTGGAATCCTTTGGCTTTATTATAGTATATCGCATCATGGACCTCTGAGCCGGATTTATCAGCATAGCCAAAACCTAAACCGATCTCCAGCGCCTTGATCCCGGGTAAAGAGATCACCGCCTGGGCTAGTCGTGCGTCAAGGCGTCTGTCAGACTGGGCATAGCCTCCCAGGCCCACGGGCACGCCTCTGACAATAACCTCAAAGATGCCGCCGATAGTATCCCTCTTAGCTATCGCCTCTCTGATCCTTGCCTTCATCCCCGCATCTTTAGTTTTACCACCGATGGAGATCACGCGGCTGGTAATCTTGATCTTGAACTCATTCAAGAGCAGCTTACACAGCGCACCGATCCCTACGGTAGCGGCTGTGCTCCTGGCTGAGGCACGCTCTAATACCTCTCTTATATCAGAAAAACCATACTTCAGGTATCCGGCTAAATCCGCATGCCCGGGCCGGGGAGAGACAACTTTTTTTAGCTTCTCAATACTGAAATCCTTATTCTCTATCAATAGCGCGATCGGGCTGCCCAGGGTGAGACCGCCCTTTAGCCCGGATAAGATCTGCGCCTTGTCCTTCTCGATCTTCATGCGCTTGCCGCGGCCAAAACCCTGCTGACGGCGCTTAAGCTCCTGATTAATCTTATCAAGCTTGATCTTAAGCCCTGCGGGCATGCCGTCTAAGATCGCAACCAGTCCCTTTCCGTGCGATTCCCCTGCGGTCAAACACCTCAACATCTTTTACCTCCTTTTATTTACTTCCACAGGCCACGCTTCTCTTTACGCGCCTGTCGGTATAGCTTTAATAATGAATTCGCATATTTCACGTTTGGGGGATAAGTCATCAAAGATGCATAACCCTCTTCTACGATTTTGGCATTGACAAAGGTGCCGTCTTTTAAGAAGACGTAGGCCAGGAGCCTGCCGTACTGATCGCGCTTCTCCACGTCAAACTCCAGGCTGACACGTTTACTTTCGATGAGCTTTCTGACAAACTCATAGGAGCGCCTGCCCAGCTTCTTGATCGTAGCCAGATCCTGTCCGCTCTTGCGGCTATCCCTGTGCAGCTTGCTTGATTCGTGCATCTCGGGTGTATCTATTCCCAGGAGGCGCACCCTCTCGCCGCTCTGCAAGAGTATAGTATCTCCGTCAATCACCCTCTTGACATAGACGTTCGCATACTTCTCAGTCTTGCCGAAGGGGATGCTGATTATTCCGTCTGAATATTGGACATCAACCTCTCCCTCTGCAAAGAGGCAGCAATTAAGCGGCAGGATCAGCAGGGCGAACAAGGCGATGACGATCTTCTTCAATTAATCCTTCTTTTTTGACTTACAGCTGGCTGGCGATAAAGCTTGCCAGGACGGCTAGATCCTCTGCATTGAATATCTTATTTATGTTCTTATCAAAAAGGATATTCGCCTCCGCAGCGAACTCTTCGTCGCCGCGCCAAAGTTCGACTAGGGCGGGTACCCCTGTAAATACCTCTATAATAATACCTATGTCTGCCTGGTCAACCCTTTTTGCGGGTAATCTATCCAAGACATCCAGGAGCCCCTGCGGATTACTGCCGTACTTTCTGATGATCGGCTCGATCGAGCGCTTCCTGAAGGCCGCAGCATACCCCTCTATCCGGAAAAGTTCCTTAAAAGAGGCCCATTGATTAGTCAGCGCAGGCAGCCCCTTAAGCTTTTGCGCAAGGTAATGCAGAATCAGGATCGCGCTGTACTCCTTTGCCAAGGCATTACAGGATAATGAAAGCACCTGGCGCGCCTCAGGATCCACGCTGTATTCGTCAGCCAGGAACTTTACCTGCTCTACGCTCTTGAGGCCCAGGCCGATTGAGTCCTCCCACGCCTTATCCAGCGCTACCTTGTAACCCATAAATTCAATTCTACTCTTTTTATTGGATAAATCAATATTTTAGATTATAATAAACCTATGGTTTACGACCGTTTTCAACAAGAAGCGATCGACCACATCAACCAGGGCAGTTCGGTGATCGTCTCAGCTCCTACCGGGGCCGGAAAGACCGTTATCGCCGAGCATGTGATAAAAGAGTGCCTGCGGGATAACGTAGGCGTAGTATACACTGCCCCTGTCAAGGCGCTCTCCAACCAGAAGTTCCGCGATTTCCAGCTGCAATTCCAGGATAAGATCGGAATCCTAACCGGCGATGTCTCCCTGAACGCCCAGGCGCCGGTGCTGATCATGACCACCGAGATCTTCCGCAACAAGATCCTTGATGAACCGGATAGCCTTAAGCAATACCAATGGGTGATCTTTGACGAGATCCACTATATAGACAATGAAGAGCGCGGCACGGTCTGGGAGGAATCGTTGATCTTCCTCCCCAAACACATGAAGATGCTCTCGCTTTCGGCTACGATCCCTAATATAAAGGAGTTCGCGCGATGGATGGAGTCTATCCATGATAAACCGATGAAGACGGTGATCGAGAATGAAAGGCCGGTGCCGCTGCACTTCTTCTTCCAGTGGCAGAACGAGGTACTGGACAAAATCGATAATCTGAAAAAATTAAGACACGGACGCCCCAACAAGCTGCAGCCCTTGATAAACTACATCCGCAAGAAAGACGGCCTCCCCTGTATATATTTTGTCTTTAGCCGTAAGCGCGCCGAAGACATGGCCTTTGAGCTTTACGGGCATGACTTCTTAAATGATCTTCAGCGCCAGAAGATAACTTCCCTCTACGACTCCCTCTGTGAGCGCTTTGACCTAAAGGGCGATAAAACTGCGTCCAATATTTATCCTCTGGTCAAAAGAGGCATCGCCTATCACCATGCCGGGATGCTCCCCACCCTGAAGGAGGTGATCGAGAGGCTCTTTACCAGCCGCCTCTTGAAGGTGATCTTTACCACTGAGACCTTTGCCCTGGGGATCAACATGCCCAGCCGCTCGGTGATCTTTGATTCTTTAAGGAAGTTTTACGGCCGCTACGTAAGCAACCTTAAAACGCGCGACTTCTACCAGATGGCAGGCCGGGCAGGAAGGCGCGGGATCGATAAAGAAGGGTTTGTCTACTGCCGGGTAAACCTCTATAAAACCAGGCTCCACGAGGTAAAGCGCATCATCTACGGTAAACCCGAAGAGGTCAGGAGCCAGTTTAATACCTCGTATGCTACGATACTCAACCTCTATGAAAAATTTAAAGAAAACCTCTTTAAGATCTACCCGCTCTCCCTGCACCACTTCCAGTATAAGAAATACCAGCAGAGGGAGGCACGCAGGCTGATCGAGGCGAAGCTGAAGCTGCTTAAAGATTGGGGCTATATAAAAGATGGAGAGCTGACAAAAAAGGGACAATTCGCAAAGAGCGTTTACGGTTATGAACTGATCCTCTCCGAACTATATGCGAAAAATCTCCTGGAAGAGCTGGATGAATCCGGGCTGGGGATATTAGCCAGCGCGGTAGTCTTTGAACCGCGCAAGAACCAGCGCCTATTGCGGCTCTCTGAAGCAGCACGTAAGATAAAAGATGTTACTGAAGAGGTTTATAAGCAGATAAAACAAAAAGAGATCAAATACCGGATCTACCCAATCAGCAAGAAACCATACTTTCATCTAAGCTCCTGCACAGAGGCGTGGATGCGCGGAACAGACTTTGATAAGATTCTGAAGCTTACCGATACGGACGAGGGTGGTGTGGTGCGATATTTTCGGATGGGGATGCAGATATTACGGGAGATCAATAAGAGCAGGGTAGCTTCACCTGCCCTAAGGGAACGAATCAAAGAGACTATCCGCGGGATAAAACGCGATATTGTGGATGCGGAGAATCAGTTACGCGAGCCCTAAAAAGGGTCCTTGCCTTCTTTATATTTCAAATAATCCCGGATAACTTTTTTGTGGTCAAAGGCAAACTCAAGTTTCATAAGTCCGCTTGATGTCACCACCTTCAATCCCGCAGCATCATCCCCTGCCCTTGGCTTACCCTTACCTTGAGCGATAAAGACAGTTCCCACAGTGTGGAAGCGCGGATCACGGTCAGGCTCTGAATAAGTATGCAGCTGCTTTAACTCTTCCAGATCCAAGCCGGTCTCCTCCTTTGCCTCGCGCCTCACTGCATCCTCTAAGCTCTCGCCATAATCGACAAAGCCTCCGGGAAGCGCCCAGCCAAAGGGAGGGTTGCTTCTTTTGATCAAGACTATAGATCCGTCTATCTCGATTATCGCATCGACTGTAAGAAAAGGTCCGCCCTGGAGCTTATGGGTTATATAATCAAGATAATCAATCACCCCGTGATCAAAGACATCAAAGGCCTTCTTATTGTAAAGGCAGAAGACTACCTCCTTAAGACCCGTCTTCTCTCTGACATGTCTGAGTACCTCCTGGGCCATGATCTTTGCAGCTGCTAACAGAGGAAAACCGCCTACGCCGCAGCCTAAAGCAGGGAAGGCGACTGATTTTATCTTTAATTCTTCGGCGACCTTTAAAGTGCTCCTGCAGGAGTCACGGACCTTAATATCGTCAGTCTTAAAATCCATCCCCATAGTCGCTGCATGGATCACGTATCTGGCGGGAAGACTTCCGGCTGAACTGAAGATGGCTGCGCCTATCTTTATCGGGCCCTTCTTCACTGCTTCGTCTTCAATTGTCTTGCCGCCCCTCTTTTTGATCGCTGCGGCAACCCCTGCGCCCATAAGCAATTTATTATTAGCGGCGTTGACGATCGCATCCACCTTAAGCGTAGTGATATCCCCTTGTACAATCTTAATTTCGGTATCTTTTATTTTCATTTATTCCCCAATAATCTTAACTAAAACCCGCTTCCTGCGCTTACCGTCAAATTCCCCGTAGAATATCTGCTCCCAGGGCCCGAAGTCAAGCTTCCCATTGGTAATCGCTACCACCACTTCCCTACCCATGATCGTCCGCTTAAGATGTGCATCGGCATTATCTTCGCCGGTGAGGTTGTGTTTATACTTGTCGATCCCAAAAGGCGCCAGCTTCTCCAGCCAGGCGCTAAAATCCTGATGCAGCCCATCCTCATCATCATTAATAAAGACGCTGGCAGTGATATGCATGGTATTGACGAGGCACAAACCCTCCTTTATCCCGCTCTTTTTGATCAGATCTTCCACCTGCGGGGTGATATTTATAAACTCATAGCGCTTCTTGGTATTAAACCAGAGATATTCGGTATGTGTCTTCATTTAAAATTGTAGTGTTTTCTTACCGCCTGCTTTATATCCCAGATACAGGAGAGGCCCTTGGGAAAAGTAACAAAATCGCCCTTGCCAAAAGTCACCTTTTTACCATCCTTACTCTCAACAGTAACATCTCCTTCAAGAATGTAACATTCCTCAATACTGTCATACTGCCAGTCAAAACGCGATTTCTCCTTCTCCCAGATCGGCCAGGAAGTGACACCTCTTTTCTTGATTTCATCCTGGCTTAATTTTTCTATTCTTATCTCCATGGCCATATCGCTATTTCCTTTCTTTATAGATCCCCTCGTACCCTTTGTCGATCTTCTCTATCGGCAAAAAAATCAACTGTGCGATCCTGGCGTTCTGCTTGATCCTTACGCCATTTGGATTTTCAACTATCAAAATAAACTCACCGCGGCCCCTGAATCCGGCATCCCAGACGCCGTGCTGGGTAAATCCCCCGATCCTTAAAAGAGATGTACGCGCAAAAGCCAGGGCGGTCAGGTCATTGGAGAGGTTTACCACCTCATTAGTCCTGACCTTATACCCGCCTTTTTTTAGGTCCCACCAGCCGAATTTATCTTCCGTTTTTATCTTCTGTGCCGAAAGCGCCTTACCTTTCGGGACCACTCTCTCTTTATTGGAAAAATCAAGCGCTCCCTGCGCGTCAAATTCAAAGATGCTTTCAACGGTAAGATCAAACCCGTTAGGCGTCAGCTGTTTATCTAGGTCCATAAAACCGCTGACGAGCTCCTTATCCCTGATCAATTCTTCTATCTCTCGACGATTAAGCATCACAAAATGTATTTAAAGTATATATATACCAGCTGGCGGATCCGGTCAAATAAAGGTACCTTCCCTTACCCAGACTGTCAAAATACTCCGGGATCATCGGATAAATCTGCGCGCGCCGATCTTTGCTCATCTTATAAATAGAATCCAAGACCTGGGCACCCTCTTTATGAAACCCTCTTTTATATAAGGCAAAGGAGAGCATCACCACCATATGGCTGAAAAATGCTCCATTCTCTTTATCGCCGTAAGAGAATCCGAAAGCCCGGCCCAGATCAGTATAAAGAAAGCCAAAATCAGTATTAAGGCGGAACCCCCCTGTCCTTTTATCCCTCAAGTACTTTCCTATGGAAGCCCAGATCCTTTTGACCTGCGCCTCTGTAGCCACTCCACTCATGATCGCAAAGACCTGCGTGGGAAGCATCATCCTTACCTCTTTATCGGACTTTCCCTCGACGCGCCTTCCCCGATTATCGTAATAGCCGTTAAAGAACCCGCAATCAAGCCACTCCTTATCGCGCAGCCAGGATGATAAATGCCCTGACTTCTCCTGTAGATCATTTATCAGGCCGCCAAGATCCACCTTTACCCTTTTACCGCTGATATTTCTTGTAGAACTGAAATAGCTCTCCAGCCTCTTTTGCTTTTCTCTATAACTATTGTAATTAACCGGACTCTTAAGGCGGTCAAGGAGAATGGCTAGTTCCTTAAATATGAAGACGCTCTTTCTTTTTCCCTGTAATCTCTGCAAGAGGCAGGCCA
This sequence comes from Candidatus Omnitrophota bacterium, assembly GCA_042577285.1. Lineage (GTDB taxonomy): Bacteria > Omnitrophota > Gorgyraeia > Gygaellales > Profunditerraquicolaceae > JBHPDM01. The sequence goes on along the minus strand of JBHPDM010000024.1, from coordinate 9,779 downwards.
GACTTTTTAGGTTATCCGCATACATAAAACTAAAAGCCGCGCTCTCACCCCTCTTGGCTGCCATATCCAGGCCGTCATTCCAGTCGGCATTCTCCAGGCGGACGATATTATGTTTACCGACATTAAAAAACTGTACCAGGTTCTGCACCAGGATGTGCTCCAGGATGCTCCCCCTATAGACCTTCCCCTTTTGCGTGCGCAGGAGTTGATCTGTTTGAGAATATTGATCATCGATCTCTTTTGCCCGGCGCAGCTGCTGATCCTTAAAATATGCCGCCTGCTTCAAGATGATACCCAGATCCCCGGTCCTCTCTATATATTGATTTAAGCTCAAGAATGGCCAGACGCCATGATCCATCCAGACGCGCGATATCCGGTTGCGGTCAGCAAGAAAATCTCCTCTGCGGGTAATGATCGTAGCGTTTGAACCGTCTATCCTTACCCCATTAAAATTATGTAATAATAATTTCTTCGCTTTAGCGGGTTCGGATATGATCAGGGCAAGCGCGTCCTGCCAAAGATCCCTCCAGCCCCTGCCACCCTTACCGTAATCAAAGTGAGGCAGGAATGAGCATCCGAAGAGCCTGCGCAGGGTCGGCTGCAAACTAACCCAAATCAGCCAATTATTAAAATCCTTATGACTAGAGCCGGATGAACGCCGTCCGGACTGCTTCTGCCAGTAGTCTTTTGTCTCTATAAACGCCCTCTCCACCTTACGCCGGTTATTCAGTCTAAGAAAGTCCTTCTTGATCCTTTCCCTATTTTCATCGATCCCCATGATCAGGATGTACTCTGCTTCCTCAGCCTTTTTAAGCCGCTTATCCGCAAACCGCAAAGCAGCGCAAGCCTCTTTACCGTCAAGCGCCGCGATTTCCCTGCGCAGCGGCTTGATCTTCCCCTCTATTGCCTTGGGAGATAAAATATCTCCTTCGCCATAAAAATAATCAAGTGTCGGGAACTGGCCAACAGGCGCCCTGCCTGAACCCTCAAACCCTAAAACAAAATAATTCATCTTATTTATCCTGTGACCTTCTTCATCAAAGGCCATTGCCGGCTTAAGTAGTAGTCCGTGGCTTTGCAGCTCTATCCGGTGAAATAGGGAGCTTACATGGCGATGATCCCTCAAATTCCTCTCTCCTCTGCCAAAAAGAGGGATAAAGGATGTCGGGGTAAACTTGAGAGCCTTTCTTGAATTATTCCTCACCCTTACCCGCATAACCTCAACCGCAATGTTGTGCGGTATAAAATTAAGGATCTCGATTTCAAGGCCCAATATTCTTTTGCTGAGCTTATGGTAAAGCAATCCCGCCTCAAGAGTATCCTCATAAGGCGCAGAGAGCCTGATCGTTTCAGCTGGGGTCTTGATAAAGAAATCCCGGCGGCAAAGAGGATTACTCCTTATATCTTCGATGCTTGCGGGAGAGGTGAGGAAATGTCCGTTATCGCGCTTTATATCGCCGGCGAGATTCGGGCTGATCGAGCTAAGCAATGAACCCCTCTGATCGGTAAGAGGAAAATAAAGATTATATCTTTGGGGATCTTTTACGAGGAAGGTCCCTTTTTGGTCGATAAATTTATAGATCATTACAGCCTGATCTCAATTCTCAACTCCGTAAATAATCCGTCTTCGAGATTTACCTTGCCCAGACTATCCCTATATTTAAGCGTGCGGTTAAATGCCCCACCCACCGAAATAGAGCTTCGGATGTATTCATTGAACTTATATCTTATGCCGCCGGCTAAGCGCATCCCTTTGACCTTCAGCACCACGTTCTCTAAGTTACCCTTGTCGACCTCAAATTCTTGTCCCCACATACCCCCTTCGGCAAAGATACTCATGCGTTCATTAAGCTGATATGTGATGTTGGGCTTCTTTGGCACCAGGTTAAAGGTCAGCACATCGTTTGGTTTGTAGATCAGCCCCATTATCGGCACAACCTGAGACTCAAAGTCCGGATAGACCGCAACTCCGGCTATCAGCGTAAGTTTATCATTGGGCTGATGGATGATGAAGGTGCGAAAAGGGATGCGGAAGGCCGAAGATTCAAACTCGGCGTCATCGTCATAAAAGGAGGGCTTAAGGCCGAAACGCCAATAGGTATCTTCAAAGCTAAAAAATGGCACAGTAGTCTCGATATCGATTGATAAGCCGACCAGATGTGAAGGCAACTGTACCCCTACGTTCTCATCGATAGCGATATACTGGTTCTCTAAAGAGAATTTTACCGGAAGCTTATCCCAGGCCTTAAATGCATAGCTGTACTCTATGCCGGATTCTATGATCTCTACTTCTCCTGGCATCGCTTCTGCCTCACTTCCCGGCATATACCTGATATAAGAATCAAACTCATGCCCGTAAGAGGCCTCTTCGCAAAATCCGGAAGCGGCTAAGATAAAAACAAAAGCGGCTGCAAATAAGCCTAAGACTGCCGACTTGACCGATCTTCTCTCCACGATCTCCTCCATCGATTAATTAACTCTCTAAGAATATTTATTATACCACAGACTTCTTTACCAGTATAGATGCAGCCTTTAATGCTTGGGCCCTGGTCTTGATCTTTTCTATAGCCTGCAGCTCTTCGATCTCGGATAAGATCTTTCCTATAATAGGAGAAGGCGATAGCCTAAACCTTCTGATCAGCTGATCCCCGTTGATCAGGCGCGGCAATTTCTTCTCTCTGCTCCTCCTGAAATACTCCCTGATCAAAGAGAGGACAGTCTCTTCATGATGCACCCTTGATGAGCTGGTAGTCAACCTTCCTCTGGTGGCGCGCTGGTCTGCAATCGATAACAAAAGAGTACTCACGCCTTCGCCTGCGGTATCGCGGAAGTAGCGGAATCTCGCCCTGGCAGTTAAAGTCTCGTTATCGGCAAGATATCCCGGCCTTAAATGCCATAAGACCATCTTTCTCAGGGCCTCCCGCTCGTCATTTGAAAGCTTAAGCCTTCTGGCGATATCCTCAGAGAGCTTAAGGCCGATCCGCTCATGCCCGTGAAATATAGTCTTACCCTTACGTCTTCGCTTGGCCCGGGGCTTTCCGATATCATGCAATAATGCCCCTAATTTGATCAGGGCGCGGCGTTTTCTTCCTGCAGAAATACTTTGATTAAGATAATCCCGGATATCCTTATTCCTTCCGCGCTCCCTGAAGAGGATCTCAAGCTGCCGGACACTCTCTAATGTATGCTTCCAGACGTCAAGGTGGTGGTATGGGCCCTGGCTTACGCCCCGCATCCGGTCTATCTCAGGAAGTAAGATACTTAAAATACGCAACTGATCCAATTGCAAAAGATATTTGAAGGCATCAGGTCTGTCTAAGATCTTAAAGAGTTCATCCCGGATTCGCTCTGCGGAGACACGGGAGAGTTTCTTCTTCTTTAGCTTGATCAGGCGAAGCGTTTCTTTATCTATTTTAAAACCAAAAATCGCCGCAAGACTAAAAGCACGCAGGATCCTTAAGGGGTCATCGTCAAAACTCTTTTTATTTACTGTCCGGACGAGCTTAGCCCTAAGGTCCTTTTGGCCTGCATAGGGGTCGATAAAAAGATCCTTCGCCGGCTTATCCTGTAATGCCATTGCTAAATCCAACGCCATGGCGTTGATCGTAAAATCACGATGCAAGAGATCCTGATCAAGGGTCTTGCCGCGGAAATCCGTAAAGTCTAAGGTGCAAACCTTTCCCTTAAGCTTTTTGACTAACCGGCAACAGCCATGCTTTTGGTCCAGGACCACAAAACCGGCCTTGACCTGTCTCCGGATGGACCTGCCGAACTTTACCGCGCCCCTTTTTATACAGAAATCTATATCAGGATCATCCTTCTCTCTTTTCAGCAGCGCATCACGCAGGTAACCGCCGACAAGATACAGCTTCACCCTGCGCTGCCTGGCTAAGCGATAAACTTTCCTTAATATATCTCTCTCTTTTAAAACAATATTTCTCATTACTTATGCCTGATTTATCCCTACATAAATGAATCTGGCAACCTTAGCGTGACGCCCTGCCTACGAAAAGGAAAAATATTTGATATTTTGCCGAGGGGTATTATGAGCGTGCATTAGAAATTTTTTGGCAAATGTGCACAAGGTATTACGCCGAACGCAAGTACCGAAGGCTTACGTAAGACGTTACGGAAGAGAGGCGTAAACCGAAGTGCACGGCAAAAAATTTCAGCACGCGAAGAATATCCCGAGTGCAAAATATCAATCATCTGTTCACTTTTCCTGATTAAATACCTCTGACTGCTTGAGGATCTTATCTTCCACGAATATCGGCGCATGCGCCCTGACGGAAAGGGCGATGCTGTCGGAGGGGCGGGCATCGACGATCTTAGTCTTACCCGATTCGGTCTTTAGGACTAACTTGGCATGGAAGGTGTTCTCTTCTAGCTTATCGATAATCACCTTCTGCACCTCTGCCTCCAGATTCTGGACCATAGAGTGTATAAGATCGTGGGTCAAGGGGCGCGGAGGGTTAAAACCGCTGATCTTTAATTTTATCGCGGAGGCTTCATTTAATCCGATCACGATGGGCAGGATCCGATTCCCGTCCTTCTCCTTCAATACGATCAGTTGGTCATGCCTCTTCTCGTCGATCACGATCTTATTTAATTCCATCTCGACCATAAAATAGGGCTCCCTGTGGCTTTTAACGCTTACGTTTTATCTGTCTTCCTTTATTGAGCATGCCTTTAAGCTCTTCCATAAATTGCGACACATCCTTAAACTGGCGGTAGACCGAAGCAAACCTGACATAGGCGACATCATCGAGGATCTTTAGCTTATCGATCACTAATTCTCCGATTCTTTCTGCCGGGACTTCGCGGTCAGACCTGCGCTGTATCGCGCGCTCCACCTGAGCAACGATCTCCTCCATCTTTTCGATGCCCACCGGCCTCTTTTCGCATGCCTTAGTGATCCCGGCTAAGAGTTTCTTACGGTCAAAGGGCTCCCGGCGTCCGTCCTTCTTTATCACCATCAACGAGACTTCTTCGATATACTCATAAGTCGTAAAGCGCTTCCCGCATTTAAGGCACTCGCGCCTGCGCCGGACAGCGGATTCCTCTACCGTCGCCCTTGAATCAACCACCTTATCCTCTTTATAGCCGCAAAAGGGGCATTTCATCTTTGCGTCCTGATTTTTATCTTAGCCTCTTTTAAAAACTCCCTGGCCAGTTTATCGGGATATCCGTCGCTGATCACGATCTCCCTGATCCCGGCGTTGATCAGCATCTTAGTGCAGATCACGCAGGGTTGATGAGTTATATAGAGCGTGCTTGCTTTAGTGCTTGTCCCGTATAGGGCTGCCTGAAGGATGACATTCTGCTCCGCGTGCAGCCCGCGGCAGAGTTCATGTCTCTGCCCTGAAGGAACTTTTAGCTTCTGGCGCAAGCAACCGATGTCTATGCAGTGGGCAAGGCCTGATGGCGCGCCATTATATCCCGTAGCAAGGATCTTCTTATCCTTGACCAGGACCGCTCCGACAGAGCGCCGCAGACACGTCGCGCGCTTAGAGACTAAGAGCGCGACCTCCATGAAATATTTATCCCAACTCGGCCGTTTATGCGCTTTCTTCTTCATTATTCTTTTAGAAGTTGCGGATACAGAGGGAAGCGAGCCGTCAAATTGACGACCTTACCCTTGATCTTCTTTAGTTGTTTTGGGTCGTCGCTTGCCTCTATCGCCTCATGTATAAAAGCGGCGATCTGGCGCATATGGAACTCCTTCATCCTACGGGTAGTCAATGCCGCAGTCCCAAGGCGGATCCCGCTGGTAACGCCGGGGCTCTTCTTATCAAAGGGGATCAAGTTCTTATTTACGGTGATACCGGCCTCCCCCAATACCCTTGATGCGTCTTTACCGGTTATACCCAAATCTGTGAGATCCACCAGCATTAAGTGTGTTTCCGTGCCGCCCGAGACGATACGAAATCCCTTCCTCTCTAAAGCTTTAGCTAATTCACGGGCATTCCTGACGACCTGCCTCTGATAGTTCCTGAAAGCGGCGCTGCCGGCCTCCTTAAAGCCAATTGCTTTGGCCGCGATAACGTGCATCAATGGGCCCCCTTGTACGCCGGGGAAGACATTAGTATCGATTCTTTTAGCAAATCTCTTCTTGCAGATCACAAACCCTCCGCGCGGGCCGCGCATGGTCTTATGCGTCGTGGAAGTTACAAAGTCCGCATAGGGAACAGGGGAAGGATATATTTTTGCCGCTACAAGCCCGGCGAAGTGTGCCATATCCACAAACAGATAAGCCCCCACCTTATCGCAGATCTTACGGAACTGCTTAAAATCGATCTTACGCGGATATGCCGAGGCACCGGCTAAGATCATCTTCGGCTTATGCCTTTTGGCAAGCTCCATGATCAAAGCATAATCTAAAACTTCCGTCTTTCTATCTAGGCCGTAAGTGAAGACCTTATAGAACATCCCGGAGAAATTATGCGGATGTCCGTGGGTAAGGTGACCGCCGCAGGCTAAGTCCATCGCCAAGACCCTATCCCCCGGGTCGAGCGCAGTAAAATACACCGCCATGTTCGCCTGTGTTCCGGAGTGCGCCTGGACATTCACATGCTCTGCGCCAAAAAGATCCTTTGCGCGCTCAATTGCAATTCTTTCCGCCTGATCCACATACTCGCAGCCACCGTACCAGCGTTCCCCCGGATATCCTTCGGCATATTTATTAGTAAGCACCGACCCCTGGGCCTCCAGTATTGCCGTAGAGGTAAAATTCTCTGAAGCGATCAGCTCCAGGTTATCCTGCTGCCTTCTGACTTCATTGACTATAGCCTGGTAAATCTCTGCATCGATTTTCTTTATACTTTTCATCTTCTTATCCTTATTTCCTTTTCGATCTTGCTGATGATTTTTATTCGCCTCTTGTGCCGGCCACCCAAGAACTTTGTCTTAAGCCAGGTATTTAAGATCCTTTTGGCCAGATCTTCACTTGCAAATGCAGAGCCTAATACCAAGACGTTGCTGTCATTGTGTTCGCGGGAAAGCCTTGCAGCTTTCGCGCTGCAACAGAGTGCTGCGCGCACACCTGAAAATCTGTTGGCAACGATGGAGTTTCCGATACCGCTCTTACAGATCAAGATGCCCCGCCGAGATGCTGTCTTAGAGATCTTCCTGGCCAGGTCTCGGGCAAAGAGCGGATAATCGCAGGATTCCGGAGAATCCGTGCCCAAATCAATCACGCTCAAACCTTTCGCCTTCAGGTAAACCTTAAGTTTCTCCTTTAAGGCAAAACCTGCGTGGTCAGAAGCTACAAGTATTTTCTTCATATTATCTTGACTATCCTTTCTATGGCCCCCTTTATTGTCTCAAGGGTCTGGGCGTAAAACTCAGGGGGCTTTGCGATCGGATCTTCTATATCAAGGTCATTATCGTCTATTTTAGCAAATTCTTTTAACAAAAACAGTCTATTTTTTGCCTCCGGCGCCAGCTCTAAGAGCCTCTTTTCATGCAGCTTCTCCATCACCAGGATGATATCTGCACCCCTTACTATCTCTTCGGTGACCCTTTTAGAGCTATGGGCTGAGACATCTATACCCTCCTGCCTTAATACATCCTTTGTCGCCTCGCTTGCCCCCATCCCGCCCAACATGGTTATACCTGCGGATAAGACTTCGATATCGCAGCGTTTGGCTTGTCTTAATTTCTTCTCCATTAAGGCTTTCGCCATCACCGACCGGCATGAATTTCCCGTGCAGACAAAGAGGATCACCTTTTTTTCAACAACCATTTTAATCTCATCTGCGGCAATCACTCCCTGCCGGAGGATCGCGACCGGAGACTGGGAGACATCCACTACCGTAGACTCTCTCCCCAGGGAGGTCTTACCGGCATCCACCACCAGGTCGACCAGGCCGTCTAATTCCTTCAAAGCCTCTTCAGCGCTTACAGGAGCGGCTTTTCCGGAGAGATTTGCGGAGGGACAGACCACCGGGACATCGGCCTCCAGGATTATCGACAGGGTGATCCTGTGATTCGGTATGCGCACACCTACTTTCCCGTCATCTTTAGACTTCAAGACCAAAGTAAGCGGCCCGGGCCAGAATTTATCCATTAAACGATAAGCGGCAGGAGAAATATCCACAGCATACTTCTCTACGTCCTCCTTAAGTGGCAGGTGTAGCGAAAAAGGTTTATCCTTAGGCCGCTTCTTGACTTCATAAAGACGGCGCAGGGCCTTTTGATTTGACATATTGGCTGCGATCCCGTAAACCGTCTCCGTAGGGATGACGACCAGCCCCCCCTCGCGCAGAGTTTCGGCTGCCTTTTTGATCTCTTCCTTCTTAGGAAAACTAGGATCTATTTTTATTACCCTGCTCTTCATTTATATCTTTAACTTGACCGCCCTCACCTTTTTACCCATAGCCCTCTTGTAAGAGGCAAGCTTTGATTTAATCTTCTTATCGGTAACCCCTAAGATCTGCAGGGCAAAGAGCGCGGAGTTCTTAGCCCCGGCCTTGCCGATCGCCATACCCGCCACGGGTATTCCTCCGGGCATCTGCACAGTGGAAAGCAAAGAATCCAAACCCTTCAGGCTCTTTGTCTCGATAGGAATGCCTATCACCGGCAGAGTGGTATGTGCGGCAATTACGCCGGCTAAAGCCGCCGACATACCGGCTGCGGCAATAAAGACCTTTACCCCCCTTTTAGGGGCGCCCTCGACATACCTGACTAATTCCTTTGGCGTCCTGTGCGCGGAGAGCACCTTTATCTCGAAAGGTACCTTAAATTCCCCCAATACATCGATCGCTGACTTGACCGTATCAAGATCGGATTTGCTCCCCATGATGATACTGATAGGTTTTTTCATCTTGCCTCCTGTTTAAAATTTAATTTTTTTTCTGCTAATCCAATAATTTCACGAAAAACTTTTCTTTCCTCATCTTCAACTATCAAACCAATAAGATTATACGTTGCGGCCACATTAATCAATGCCTCAATATTAAAATATCCCAGTCCATCTTCTTTTATGAGTATAAGTGCCTCTAGTAAAAGCTGAGAGGCTTTTTCCATCTCTCCTGTTTTTGCGAATGCTTCAGCCATTTTAGCGAAAGCATTAACTTTTGATCCTGTATATAAATAATCATGTTGTCCTCTTAAGATTTTTAAAAAATCTTCGTAATTTCCGGACTGGGCAACATCTTTTAACAAATTAGAATATACATTACACCTAGTGTGAGAATAGTTTTCATTTAAACGATAATACTTATTTATCTCTTTGTCTTTATATTGAGGTATACCATTAAAATACCCCAATATTTCTGCATTCTTAAGTTCATCCTTGATAGTCTTAAGGCGGGGAAAATTGCTTTCTATAAGATTGATGGCCTCCAGCGCTTGGTCGTGAAAACCAATTTCAACGCAGAAATTGGCAATTGTTGAAAAGGCATGCTCTTTATTATAGTCATACTGAATTTTCTGAGCGCAATCTAGGCCTTGAGAAGCAATGTGAATAGCGGATTCTCTCTCCCCCTCTTCGAGAAATGTCTTTACAATTAACATGATACAAACGAAATTATCTGCGCTATTAACTTGGTTATTTTCTATATCCCTCTTGGTGGTTTTAAGAACTTGGCCTGAGATCTCTAGCGCTCGCTCCTTTCTCCCAGCTCTTAAATATTCATTGACTATGCTATTTATTATATTAGCATACCAAACAGATAAGCGCATATCTTCTACCAGATTATCTACGTTAATTTCTTGTAGGGCTTCATATGCCTTCACGCTTTCATCTATTCCAAGATAGGCCGCAACGTATAATCTTA
>JBHPDM010000023.1:0-18725 GCA_042577285.1 Candidatus Omnitrophota bacterium | reverse complement strand
CTTTTTATCCTTTAAAAGCTTCAGGTTTATTTCGATATTAAAATAGGCGCTGGCAAACGCAGCCTCAAGCATCACCGCTGCCACCGCTACATCGCTGATCGATTTTATCAAAAAGTTGAACGCAGAAAAGAGCGTAAACGGTATCATCGTGCAGATGCCATTACCTCAAGCAATCGATTATAAAAAGATCAGTTCATTCATCGCTCCTGAAAAGGATGCCGAAGGGATGCACCCGGCCAATATTGGCAAGATAGTATTCGGGAAGGCAAAGCTCCTGCCCTGCACGGCTGCGGCAGTAATGGAGTTGATAAAATTAAGCGGTGTCGATCTTAACGGCAGGGAGGTAGTGGTTGTCGGGCACAGCGAGATCGTAGGCAAACCCTTGTCACTCTTGCTGCTTGATAAATTTGCCACTACGACAGTCTGCCACATCGGCACCAGTAAAGCCGGAAAATTAGAGGAGCATGTAAAGGGCGCCGAACTTCTGGTCGTTGCAGTAGGAAAGGCCGGATTGATCAAGGGCGACTTGATCAAGGAGGGCGCAGTGGTCATAGATGTAGGCATAAACCGCGTTGAAGGCAAGATCGTCGGCGATATTGAATTTGAGGCAGCCGGGAAACGTGCCTCGCAGATCACACCGGTTCCCGGCGGCGTCGGTCCGCTGACGGTGACGATGTTGATGAGAAACCTGGTCGAAGCAGTTAAATTACAAAAATGAACGTGCATCGCTTCAAATTATATCTTTTCTTATTATTGCCATGTTTTATATTGTCTTTGCCCAGCAGTTTATTTGCTGATGGTTGCTTTATTGTCAGGGATCCGTTCATGGAGGAGCTAGGGAGTCCTGCGCAAAAAGCAGTGATCGTCTATGACGGAATTAAAGAGGAACTAATTCTCTATGTTGACTACAGAAGTTATAAGAAAGAGATAGAGGATTTTGCATGGGTGATACCGGTTCCTGGTTATCCGGAAGTGAAAAAAAGTGAAGAGCGTATTTTTACTGAATTGGCGCGATACACCGAAACCAAAGTGAGCGAATCGTTGATGCGAGGTGGTGCATTTTACGGTTTTAATGCAATTAGAGAGCAGGCGGTTACGGTATGGGAGCGAAAACGGGTCGGCGCTTATGATATCAGTATACTCTCATCAGATGACCCCGAGGCCTTGTTTAATTGGTTGATTAAAAACGGCTACAAGGTTTCAGAAAAGATGCAGGAGGTGTTCCAGCATTATATTGAGAAGAAATGGTATTTTATTGCTGCTAAAGTCAGCCCTGGCGGAGCCAAGGAAGGAACCCTGCACCCGCTTAGATTGATCTTTGAGTCTAAAGAGATGATCTATCCGATGAAGATGACCTCGATAAATAGCGGCCGGACGGATGTGATTTTATATATATTTCACAAAGATAAAGTAAAGATTCCAGGCTTTAGCCTAAGATACGCTGGTAAATTTATTAGAATAAATAAAACTACAAGCAGCTTGATGAGGTATTATCTGGCACTCAAAAGGCATGGTTTAGGTCCTCCTTATACCTATCTTGCTTCTCCTCAGCGCCATAAAATTTTAACGATTGAAGATCATGAGGTCCTGGAATTCATAGAGAAATATCCAGGTGCCCTGTTAGACCAGAGTAGGACCGATTTTATAACAGACCCTTTTCTTATAGCCTTGTTTCTTGAGGAGAAATATTTTCTCACCAAGCTGCAAAAAATGGTTTCTCTGGATGAGGTTGAGGATGATTATATTATCTTTCCTGCTGAAGACAACGAACCGTATAACTGAGGTTATGATTGAAACTGGTAGGGTTGGCGCTGATGTTGATGAAGAATCTTGTTGAAGCGGCCAAGCTACAAAGGGGGTAGAAATGAGTGAAAAGAGATTTGATATGGGTGAGGCGATACGGTTCGGCTGGAATACAATGAAGGCAAACTTCTGGTTTTTTGTCGGAATCTTATTGGTGGTCTGGGTAGTTCAGGCGATCCCGGAAATTATCTCAAAGGTCTGGGAAGAGAATCTTATTTTGTCCTTGATATTACAGTTCGTCTCCATGGTGATAGGGCTTTTAGTCGGTTTAGGACTTATCAAGATAGCCCTGACGTTTATCCGCAACGAAAAACCGCTTTTCTCTGATCTTTTCTCATGCACGAATTTGCTGATTAACTATATCGCGGCAACGATGTTATATTCTCTTATGGTAGTAGGAGGATTGATCTTATTAATCGTGCCCGGGATAATTTTAGGAATAAAATTCCAGTTTTATTCCTATTTCATAGTCGAAAAGAATTGCGGACCGATTGAGGCCTTAAAGATGAGTGCTGCGATTACCAAGGGCGTCAAATTAGATCTTTTTGTTCTTAGCTTAACACTTATTGGGATTAATTTACTCGGGATGCTTGCGTTAGTCGTCGGGTTATTCGCCACCTTCCCAGCGACGATGATCGCCTTTGCTTACGTGTATCGTAAATTAGCCGGAAGTCTTGAGGGTGTAGAATCTCCCGGAGCAGGCACAGCACCGACTGCCTAACGAAGATCAAGAAGATGACTTTCAAAGAAAAAATACAAACCAGTAAGTTCTTATTGACCTCGGAGATCGGGCCTCCTAAGGGGATCGAGACCAAGAACCTCTTAGAGGACGCGGAGTTGGTGCGCGGCCGGGTGGATGCGATCAATGTCACTGACCTGCAAAGTTCGGTGATGCGCCTGGGTTCACTTTCAGTCTGCGGGATGCTGAAACAAAAAGGCCTTGAGCCGGTATTTCAGGTGACCTGCCGCGACAGAAACCGCCTTGCTTTACAATCCGATATTTTATCAGCGGCAAGTTTAGGAATAGAGAATCTCCTGCTTCTGACCGGAGACCATACCACCTTGGGCGACCATCCCGAAGCAAAACCGGTCTTTGACCTGGATTCGGTGCAGTTACTGCAGGTGGTAAAGAAACTTCAGGAGGGCGCTGACATGAACGGGAATAAGCTTGACGGGGAAGCGCCGAAGTTTTGCATGGGCGCGGTGGTCAATCCCGGGGCAGACCCTCTGGAGCCGCAGATCCTGAAGATGGAGAAGAAGATCGCCGCGGGAGCCCAGTTCTTCCAGACCCAGGCAGTGTATGACATCAAGCAGTTTGAGACTTTTCTTTCTAAGACAAAGCATTTAAAGACCACGATACTTGCGGGAATCGTCTTATTAAAATCAGCGGGGATGGCAAAATACATGAATGCAAATGTCGCCGGAGTGACTGTCCCGCAGAATTTAATCGATGAGATCGCAACGGTCGCCAAAGAGGACCGGGCAAAGAAATCGATTGAAATAGCCGCGCGCCTGATCAAAGCCTTTAAGCCGATGTGTCAGGGCGTGCATATTATGCCTATCGGATGGGATAAGTTAGTCCCTCTCGTATTAGATGCAGCCGGGTTATAACATTACCTGATTACCCAAATAATATATAGGAGAAGAAGATGAGTGATGTAAAACAAAAATCGATCGATCCGGCAACACAGGAAGGTTTACAGAAGGCGCATGATGAGGGCGTGAAGGTCTGTTGGGACAGGCTGGAGGCGCAAGAGCCGCAGTGCGGTTTCGGAAAGCTTGGAGTATGCTGTACAGTCTGCGATATGGGACCCTGCAGGATCGATCCTTTCGGGGAGGGGGCGCAGGTAGGTGTCTGCGGCGCCAACGCCGATACAATCGCTTCCAGGAATTTAGCGCGTAAGATCGCTGTCGGGGCATCAGCGCACTCTGACCATGGCAGGGATGTCGCCCATACCTTGGCTCTGATGTGTGAGGGGCACACCCATGATTATGCGATCATTGACGAAGTCAAACTTAAGGAGGTAGCGCTTGAGTTTGGAATTGATACTAACAAGCCTAAAGAAGAGATCGCCAAGGAGCTCTCAAAGAAACTGCTCGGAGAATTCGGGAAGCAGGAGGGGGAGCTTGTCTTTGTCAAGCGCGCGCCAAAGAAGAGGCAGGAGATCTGGAAAAAACTTGGTATCACGCCGCGCGGCGTAGACAGGGAAGTGGTGGAGCTCCTGCATACCACACACATAGGTGTAGATAATGACTATAAAAATATTATCAGGACCGGGATGCGTACTTCGCTTGCAGACGGCTGGGGCGGTTCGATGATCGCTACTGATACACAGGATATTATTCTGGGGAGTCCGCAACCGGTGAGAAGTAAAGTCAATTTAGGCGTATTAAAGGATGATCAGGTAAATATAGTCGTCCACGGCCATGAGCCGATATTATCCGAAATGGCGGTAAAGGCATCTCAGGATCCGGAGTTATTAAAGTTAGCCAAGGAGAAGGGCGCCGCAGGGATAAATCTTGCCGGGATCTGCTGTACTGCCAATGAAGTCCTGATGCGTCACGGGATCCACGTTGCCGGGAACTTCCTGCAGCAGGAGCTGGCGATCCTGACCGGAGCAGTAGAGGTGATGATGGTTGATGTGCAGTGTATAATGCCTGCTTTACAGGAGATCGCCTGCGGCTACCATACGAAACTAGTCACCACCAGCCCTAAGGCGCGTTTTCCGGGGGTGCAGCATATCGAATTTGAGCCGGAGAAGGCTTATCAGGTTGCAAAACAGATTATCAGGATGGGAGTGGAAAACTTTTCCAACCGGGATAAGGCCAGGGCGCAGATACCCAAGCACGAAATGGATCTAGTCGCAGGTTTTACAAAAGAGATGGTCTTTCAAATATTAGGCGGCAGGTACCGCTCTACATATAAACCTTTGAACGAAGCGATCATCAACGGCCGCCTGCGCGGCTTAGCAGGGGTGGTCGGATGCAATAACCCAAAGCAGACGCATGATCTCTTTCACACGGAATTAGTTAAGGAGCTGATTAAGAAAGACGTGTTGGTACTTCAGACGGGTTGCTCAGCGATCGCCTGCGCAAAGCAGGGCCTCTTGATCCCGGAAGCAGCAAAACAATACGCCGGAAAGGGATTGCAGGAGATCTGTGAGGCAGTGGGTATTCCGCCTGTCCTGCATTTAGGTTCCTGTGTTGATAATAGTAGAATTCTCACCGCGGCCTGTAATGTAGTTCTTGAGGGGGGATTAGGTGAGGATATCTCGGATGTGCCCGCTGCCGGTGCTGCTCCGGAGTGGATGTCGGAGAAGGCGATCACGATCGGGATGTACTTTGTCGCCTCCGGAGTATATACCATATTCGGGGCAGGCCCCTTTGCGACATTAGGGAGTAAGAACCTGACTGACTATCTGACCAAGGGTATAGAGGCGGATGTAGGAGGCAGATTTGAGTTTTGCGATGATCCGAAGCAGATGGCGAAGCTGATGATCGAGCACATCGATAAGAAGAGGAAGGCTTTAAATCTGAAGCCGATGATCTACGCCTGATATGACTAAGAAATTATATTACGACGTTGAAAAATGCCTTGGCTGCAGAGCCTGCGAGATTGCTTGCGCAATAGCTCACTCTGAAAGCGGAGAACTCTTTAAGATGATCAAGAAGGGAGAAACTTCCCTGCCGCGCAAGAAGGTCTATATGGCCAAGGATAATAATTATCCGGTCTCCTGCAGGCACTGCGAAGAGCCGAAATGCGTTGAGGCCTGCATGGCAGCGGCGCTCGCCTTCAACAAAGAGAAGAAGATGGTCGAGCATGACGAGACACGCTGCGTGGGCTGCTGGATGTGCGTGATGGCTTGTCCCTACGGGGCGATCAAGCCGAACCCTAAGACGAAGTTAGCGGTGCGCTGTGATAAATGTAAGGATAAGGATGAGCCGGCCTGCGTGATAGCTTGTCCGACGGGTGCGATAATCTGGCAGGAAGAGGTACCGGCCAAAAAATAAATCCGGCTATTTTTTCGCTCAGGGTCGGTTTTTTAACGCCAATGATCTTTCGCATTTCGGTGGCTGCTGAACTCGCACTTCGCGCTTCTTGCGCTCCGTGCTCAAACAGCATCGCCATCCCAAGATTGCCCCGCCTACGGCGGGGCCTTGGGATACCCTCAATGCTCAAGCTCCATTGGCTAAAACCGACATTCGCTCAAAAACAGCCAGATTTATTTTTGGCTAAGCGATAAGGATAGAAGAAGTAACTGTTAAGGCTAATAAATAGCTGTTTTGCGGGTCCTGCCTCGGGCTGTTCTCGCTGCATTACGCAGCTCGAATCAGCCCGAGTCACCCGCAAAAACAAATAAAATTATGAAACAGTTTGTTATAATCGGGAATTCGGCTGCAGGCGTCTCATGCGTGGAGGCGATACGCCTGCGCGATAAGGAGTCAAAGATCATTGTGATCAGCGACGAGGATTATAATTCCTATTGCCGCTGCCTGATCTCGTATTTTCTTGCCGGGGATGTAAAGGAGGAGAAGATCCTGCTGCGGCCGGAGAGTTTTTATAAAGAGAATAATATCGATCTGAATTTGAATAAAAGGGTAACCCGGGTAGACCCTAAGAAGAGCCGTGTGGTTCTGGATGATAAGACGCAGATCGGATACGACGCGCTTCTTATAGCTACCGGCGCCCATCCTAAGATGCCTGAGATCCCCGGTATAAAGAAGCGCGGGGTCTTTAGCTTCCGTACGATCAAGGATGCTTTGGATATCAGCGGTCTCTTGATCACGGCAAAGAATACCTGCGTTCTTGGCGGCGGGCTAGTGGGCCTGAAGGCAGCTTACGCACTTCACAAAAGAAAATCCGAAGTCAAAGTGATCGTCAGGTCAAAGCAGATCCTTTCGCAGATAATCGACTCCGAGGCCGCAGCGATCGTACAGAAGAGATTAGAGGCCAACGGTATTGAGGTGATCCTGGGAGAGGGGGTCACTGAGATCATCGGAAACGGTGATATCAGGGCGGTAAAACTTGGTTCGGGAAAGGCGATCGGCACTTCGCTGGTAGTGGTGGGAAAGGGCGTTGCCCCGAATATAGAGCTGATCAAGAATAGCGAGATCAAATTTAATACCGGGATCATCGCTTCCGAACTTCTGCAGTCAAATATTCCCAATATCTACGCTGCCGGCGATGTCTGCGAGAGCTTCGATCTGGCTTTGGATAAATACGCGGTGAACGCTATCTGGCCGGCTGCTGTAGGGCAGGGTAAGATCGCCGGGGCGAATATGGCCGGTGAGAGCATAAGATATCCGGGCTCTATGGGGATGAACTCGCTTGAGTTCTTCGGCCTGCCGGTGGTCTCGCTTGGCGTCTATAAGTTAAAGGAAGACCAGCGCGCTGATTACGAAGTATTAAAGTTTTCAGATCCCAAGAATAACACCTACAGGAAGGTGATCATCAAGAAGAACGTAGTAGTGGGCGCGATCCTGATCGGCGGGATCGTAAACAGCGGAGTGATCACCAGGCTGATCAGAGAGAAAATAAATGTCGCCCCTTTACGCCACAGGCTCTTAGAGGAAAATTTCGGTTACCCTGACATCATAGATTATGTAAGTGAGGACATAACTTATGCTTCGCACTGAGTGCTCAGCACGAAGTGTCGCGAAGCGAACATAAGTTATATGTCCGAACTTACCCCGCCTTGGCGGGGTTAATTCACACCGTCAGCTATACGCTGCGTAGATTTCTTACGAAATCTACTTGCAGCTGTCGGTGTTAATTCGCACATATAACTTACTCGCACTTTCGTGTTCGTAAGTTATGTGCTCATTAAAGGAGAACTTATATGTCTAAGATCGTCGCAACCGCAGCAATAAAAGGCGCGCAACAGATTTATAACCAGGCTAAGCAGGGCCTGGATAAGGCTATAGAAGCGAAGGGGCCGGATGTAAGAATCGGCTTTCCCGAGACGGCTTTTTATCTTCCTATGGCCAATGCCCTTCTCGGGGTGAAGGTCGAAACTTTAAAGCAGGCGCAGCCGATATTAGAACATGCCGGAAGTTTACTGCCGCAGGTCCCCACAGATAAGATCTGGCTTCCTTATTTAGGGGATGCTTTAAATGCCGGGATGAGCACACTCTTTAGCGAAGAGATCATCATGGCGCTGCGTTATTTAAATCAAGAGGAACCGCAGAAGGATTGTAACGGTTTCTTCTCGGATACGATCATGCGCCAGTTAGGGATCCAGTTGGTAGATGGCAGGATGCCGGGGTTTGCTGCGATTCTGGGTGCCGCACCAGATAATAAGACCGCAGTGGATATTATCCGCCAGCTGCAGGAGAGGAATATCCTGATCTTTGTCGGCGCATCATCCAATGGACGCTCGATCATCGACCAGCTCTTGGAGGAGAACGTGCAGATGGGATGGGATAACTACATCGTGCCTTACGGCAGGGATACACTATCTGCGATCTATCCTTTAAACTGGGCGATCCGCTCGGCATTGACCTTTGGCGGGATAAAACCGGGGCAGGCAAAAAAGTGCCTGATGTACACTAAGGAGCGCGTTTTTGCATTCGGCCTTGCCCTGGGACCGCTGGATGACCTTAAATACGCTACCGGAGCAGGAGCGATCAATATGGGGTTTCCGGTGATCGCCGATACCGATATCCCTGAGATTAAACCATCCGGTATCACCACCTACGAGGCGCTGGTAAAGGAGTTAGATTACAAGAAGATCGTGCAGCGCTGTATTGAGGTGCGCGGGGTTAAGGTGGTAGTCTCAGATATTCCGATACCGGTCGCATATGCGGCGGCATTCGAAGGAGAGCGGGTGAGGAAGGAGCAGCTGCACGTTGAGTTCGGAGGAAAGGCGAGCTCTGCCTTTGAGTATTTATATATGCAGGAAGCCGACAAGGTCGAAGACGGCAACATCGAGCTTATCGGCCCGGATATCGATAAATTGGAAGAAGGCAAGAAATCTACCCCTTTAGGGATCGTAGTAGAGGTCTCCGGCCGTAAGATGCAGAAGGATTTCGAGCCGATCCTGGAGCGGCAGATCCACCGCTTCACAAACTATGCGATGGGCGTAATGCACATCGGCCAGCGGGATATGTGCTGGATCAGGATAAATAAGGATGCATTTGCTAAAGGTTTCCGCCTGAAGCATATCGGAACGTTCCTACATGCTATGCTGCATAAGGAGTACGGAGCGATAGTCGATAAGGTGCAGGTGAAGATTTACACCGGACAGAAGGACGTAGAAGATATCCTGAAAAGCGCAAAGAAGTCCTATGATCAGCGCGACGAGCGTTTAAGCGGGATGACTGATGAAAGCGTTGATACGTTCTATTCCTGTATGTTGTGCCAGTCATTTGCCCCTAATCACGTCTGTGTGGTCACCCCGGAGCGCCTGGGGCTTTGCGGCGCCTACTCCTGGCTTGACGCCAAGGCTTCATATGAGATCATGCCTACGGGTCCGAATCAGCCCATAGCGAAGGGGACGACTCAAAACGAAAAATTTGGCCAATGGGATAATGTTAATAAGTTTGTTTATGAGAAGTCCAACAAGAACGTTGAGAAGATAAGTATGTATTCACTGATGGATTCGCCGCAAACAAGTTGCGGCTGTTTTGAGTGTATCGTTGCGATCATCCCCGAGGCGAACGGCTTTATGATCGTGCACCGGGATTATACCGGGATGACCCCCTGCGGGATGACATTCACCACATTGGCAGGTTCAGTAGGCGGTGGCCTGCAGACTCCGGGATTTTTAGGTATCGGTAAATTATATATAGTAAGTAAGAAATTTATTTCAGCTGACGGAGGTTTAAAACGCATAGTCTGGATGCCTAAGGAGCTCAAGGAGCTTCTGGGGGATAAGCTTACTGCCAGGGTAAAAGAGCTTGGCGATCCCCAGCTGGTGGATAAGATCGCTGATGAATCGCAGGCGACTACTGCCGATCAACTCCTGCAGCACCTTGAGAAGTCAGGGCATCCTGCTCTTTCCATGGATCCCCTGATGTGAATTTTTGCTTGACTATCCGGACAATAGTCATATAATAGCATGTAAGGAATGACAAATCCCGCCGTGAAGAAAATCACCCGAATTCTAATCGTTGTAATAGGTTTCTTGCTGGTTTTTGCCTCATTCGCTAGGGCTTTTGAGCAAGGAAGCGGCTCTGCAAAGAAGAGGAGCAGTATTGCAGGTAAATTCCAGGAGCAGGCCAGAGATTATTGCACTGAAGGCCTCAGGCTGCAGCAGGAGGGTAAGACCGGCGAGGCGATGGTACTCTTCCAGAAGGCCGCGCTGATCGACCCCGGATCTGCCGAAGCGCACAACCACATCGGTGTTATATATGAGATCAAGGGGCAGAGCGGCCTCGCCGAAGAGTACTACCGCAAGGCCCTGCAGATCGACCCGGATTTTTTGAGCGTCTATTCGAACCTGGCACTGCTTTATGAACAGAGGCGCAATCTGGCAACCGCCGCCTATTATTGGAAGAAGAGAGCTGCTTTAGGGCTGCCGAATGATCCCTGGACGCAAAAGGCAAGGGAGCGCCTGAACGATATCCTGATGGTCAGCGGAAAGTCTGCCGGACCGGATGACCTGGAAGTAGCCCAGATGCTGCGTCAGGCTGAAAAGGCAAAATCTAAAAAAAGACCCAAGGAGAGCAAGAGAGAATCAAAGAAGGATGCATCCGAGAAAAGGAAGAGGGCAAGAGAGGCAAAGAAAGCGAAGCAGGAAAAACGGCGCGCCGCCGCAGCCAAAGCAAAGAAGAAAATCAAAAAACCCGTTGATTATGAGACCCAGCTTGTAAATCTCTATCTCAGCAAGGCCAGGCAAAATTATGCTTCGGGAAATTACCTGGCTGCATTCCAGGATGCGATCAACGCCTGGCAGATAGAACCTACTAATAGGAAAACGCAAAAATTCCTCGATAAGGTCCAGACGCAGATGTTATCGCGTTAAATCCTACCATAGATCGAAATCAAGTGCATTAACAGATGAAGGAAAAACGGTTATACCTGATCGATGCGGCAGGCCTGTGCTACCGGGCATTTTACGCGGTTAAGGACTTGACTACCTCCTTTGGACAGCCGACGAATGCTGTTTATGGTTTTGTGACGATGCTCAACAAGATCATTAAAGACAGAAAGCCTGAGTATCTGGCGATCTGTTTTGACGTATCGCGCGAAACCTTCAGGCAGAAGAAGTACGCCGAATATAAGCTGCAGCGCCCGCCGATGCCGGATGCTTTGGGGGCTCAGATGCCGATCATCAAGCAGGTGATCGCCGCCTACGGGATCAGGATCATGGAGAAGAAAGGTTACGAGGCCGACGACATCATCGCAACGCTTAATAAGAAGGCAAAGCAGGCGGGCTTTGCAACCACGATCGTGACTTCGGATAAGGATATGCTGCAGCTGGTGGATGATAAAACGGAAGTCTTCTCGCCCTATAAGGACCAGGGGATCGTCTATGACAGCGGGAAGGTCCATGAGCGCTTTGGGGTCGCGCCATCGCAGGTCGCGGATGTCATCGCGCTGATGGGGGATAAGAGCGATAATATTCCGGGCGCTGATGGTATAGGAGAAAAGACCGCCGCAGACTTGATCAAGGATTTCGGTTCGCTGGACTTGTTGCTTAAGGGAAGAAGTAAGGTAAAATCAGATAAATTGCGGGAGAAATTAGAGGCGGGCCTTGAGAAAATAAAATTAAGCCGCCAGCTGGTGGAGCTGGTCCAGGATGTGGATGTGGAATTTAATCCTGAAGATTTAAAGCTGGGAGAGCCTCACAGTAAAGAGTTGGTCAAGCTCTTTATACATCTTGAGTTTAAGAAGTTTCTTAAAGGAATGGACGTGCAGGATACGCGCGATGCAAAGGCGCCGGAAGTCTTTAGGTTGAAAAATAGTAAATTAAAAGAGATGATCGTCAACTGCAAGGAGCTGATTGTCTACGGTGATAGCGCGCAGAATCTTGCGCTTTGCTCCGGCAAGAAGGTCATACTCCCGCAGGGGCCGGGTAGCAATACGGCAGATCTTCTTTCGGATGTAAAGCTAAGGAAGATCGGGCACAATCTAAAGGCTTTGAAGATCTCCCTCCAGCATGAAGGCATAACGCTAGACGGCCTGTACTTTGATACCATGGTAGCCGCATATCTATTGAACCCGTCAAGGCCGGATTTCGCCCTCGGCGCGCTCTCGACGGATTATCTAAAAGAATTCATCCCGGATGAAGCAATCGACGGGCCCAAGGGGGCACAGCTGATCAGGAAGCTGATGCCGATCCTGGAGAATGAATTGAAGGAGAAATCGCTTGAGAAGCTCTTTTTTGAGCTTGAAATGCCGCTGGTCGCAGTTTTAGCCGATATGCAGCTTGACGGCATAAAGATCGATAAGAAACTTCTCGCTGACCTCTCAAAGGTGATCGAGAAGAAGCTGATCAAGCTGATCGATAAGATCTATGATACAAGCGGCACGCAGTTTAACATCAATTCTACGAAACAGCTAAGGACTGTCCTCTTCGAGAAGCTTAAGCTTCCGGTAGTCAAGCGCGGCAAGACCGGCCCCTCCACTAACGAGGAGGTTCTAAAGAAATTATCCTCGAAACACAAACTCCCGGCGCTTTTACTGGAGTATAGGCAGCTGACAAAACTTAAATCTACCTATGTTGACGCGCTTCCTGGCCTTATAAATCCAAAGACGGGCAGGGTGCACACATCTTTTAACCAGACCGGCACCGAGACCGGACGACTGAGCTCCAGCAATCCGAACCTGCAGAATATCCCGGTGAAGACCGATATCGGGTCCGAGATCCGCCGCGCGATCGTCGCAGACGGCAAGGATACCTGGTTGCTTTCTTGTGATTATTCTCAGATCGAGCTGCGCGTCCTGGCCCATATATCTAAGGATAAAGAGCTGATCGCAGCATTTCAGGATGGTAAAGATATACATAAAGCCACTGCCTCATTGATCTACGGGTTAGACGAGGATGATCTGGAGCCTTCCATGCGCGATATGGCTAAACGCGTAAATTTCGGGATCGTCTATGGCCTGAGTTCCTGGGGCCTGTCGCGTGATCTTGAGATACCAAAGGAGGAGGCGCAGAGTTTCATCGATGCCTACTTTGAAAGATTCGCCCAGGTCAGGGAGTATATTGACGAACAGATTGCCAAGGCGCAGAGGGACGGTTTTGTGACTACGATATTAGGCAGGAGAAGGTATATCCCTGAGATCCATAATAAGAATCAGGGGATCCGGATGTTTGCCCAGCGCCAGGCGGTGAATACCCCGATCCAGGGCTCAGCCAGCGACCTGATCAAGATGGCGATGGTGCGTATTCAGGAGGATATCAGAGGTAAGAAGCTTGGCGCTAAGATGGTGCTCCAGATCCATGATGAGCTTTTGTTTGAAGTCCCCGGTAAGGAGCTAAATGATTTCGCAAAGCTTGTCAGGGAGAGGATGGAGAATGTGCTGAAACTGGTGATCCCGGTAAGGGTAGATATAAAGAAGGGTAAGAACTGGCTAGAGATGCAGAAGCTATGAAGATAGTCATATGTGCAGCTGAGATGGTCCCTTTCGCTAAGACCGGCGGGCTTGCCGATGTAGCCGGAGCGCTCCCGCCGGTACTGGAGAAGCTGGGAGAAGATGTGATCGTAGTCATGCCGGGATATAAACAGGTCTCGGCTTCCAAGATAAAGGTGAAGAAGTTTAAGCAGGGCGTATCTTTTGCGGTTATCGGTAAGGGAGTAAAGGTTTACTTCATAGATAGCGAGCAATATTTTTACCGCGATGGTATATATGGGGATAAAACAAGTGATTATCCCGACAACCTGGAGAGGTTTACCTATTACAATAAGAGGACGCTGGAGCTTTTGAAGGAGCTGGATTTTAAGCCTGAGATCATCCACTGCCATGACTGGCATGCCTGCCTGATCCCGGTTTACCTAAAGTCGACGCATGCCAGCGATCCCTTTTATAAGGATACCAAGACTATCCTGACCATACATAATATAGGATACCAGGGCCTCTTTCCTAAAGATGAGTTTGCAAAGACAGGCCTGGACAAGAGCCTCTTTAAGAGCGATGCGCTGGAGTATTACGGAAAAGTCAATCTGCTAAAAGGGGGGATATTATTCTGTGATCTTATTAATACGGTAAGCCCCACTTATGCCTTGGAGATCCAGACCAAGGAATTTGGTTTCGGCATGGAGGGCATCCTGCAAAGGCGCAGGGATTCAGTGTCCGGGATACTCAACGGCCTGGATTACTCGCTTTGGGATCCCGCAGAAGACGGCTTTATCAGCGCGAAGTTTGACTCTGAAAATATCGAGGATAAATATAAGAACCGGGATGACCTGCGAAAGATCTGCGGGTTCCCCGATAAAGACGTACCGCTCTTTGGCATGGTCTCAAGGCTGGCCGAGCAAAAAGGCTTTGATATCCTGGCAGATGCGATGGATAAAATATGCAATATGGATCTACAATTTGTGATCCTTGGCACGGGTGAGGCCAGGTATCACGGGATACTTGAGAAGCTGGCAGTCAAATACAAGGATGTGCTTTCGGTGCACCTTAGGTTTGATAATTCCCTGGCCCACAAGATCTACGCAGGCTCTGATCTTTTTGCCATGCCTTCGAAATACGAACCCTGCGGCCTGGGACAGATGATCAGCCTGCGCTACGGGACAATACCGCTGGTCTTTAAGACCGGAGGGTTAGCCGATACGGTGTCGCCTGATAACGGATTTATCTTTGATAAATACACGAAAGATGAGCTGATCAATACGGTGAAGCGCGCGGTAAGCGCCTTTACCGATAAAGCCGGATGGCAGGGATTGATGCATCGGGCGATGGAGTATGATTTTTCATGGGAGGAATCAGGCAGGAAATATCTTAAACTTTATGAAAAAGCTAAAGAAAAAGTTAAAGGAAAATAAGAAGATCATTATCGGTCTTACCGGGGGGCTGGGAAGCGGAAAGACCACCTGCGCTAAGGTTTTGCGTTCGCTGGGAGCAGAGGTCATCGACGCTGACCGGATCGCGCACGAGGTTACTGCCAGAGGGAAGAGCGCATATAAAAGAATAGTAAAGGCCTTTGGTAAGACAGTCCTCAAAAAAAACAGAGAGCTAAACCGCGCAAAGTTGGCAGACCTCGTCTTTAGCAGAAAGAACATGTTGCTTAAATTAAACAGTGTCGTTCACCCTGAGGTGATCAGGCGGATAGAGCAACGGATCAGTGTTTCGCGTTCAGCTGTCCTGGTCCTGGATGCGCCGCTATTGATCGAGGCGGGGCTAAAAAGATCCGTTGATCATCTGGTGGTAGTCAAGGCAGAGAGAAGAATCCAAATAAGGAGGCTAAAGAGAAAACTTACAAGAACCGAGATCCTTAACCGGATAAAGGCGCAGATGCCTTTAAAGTCTAAGGTCCGCATGGCGGATTTTGTAATAGATAACAGCGGTTCGCTTGCAAAAACAAAAGAACAGATCAGGAAGATCTGGCGGCAGATAACCGTCTGCCGGAACAATTAAGGAGGAAAGAATGGCTGAAAAGGTAGAAAAGACAGAAAAGACAGAAAAGAACGTGAAAACAAATAATACTGAAAAGGCCCAAAGTCCGGCAAAAAAAATCGAAAAGCTGGATATCCAGAGCCTGAAGAATATGAAGATCACCGATCTTAATAAGGTCGCAAAGCAATATAAGATCGACGGCGTCAGCGGCCTTAAGAAGCAGGAGATGATCTTTCGCCTTCTCCAGGCCCAGGCAGAGAAGGAGGGGCTGATGTTCGGCGAAGGGATCCTGGAGACCCTGCCTGAGGGTTTTGGTTTCCTGCGTTCGCCTAACTACAATTACCTGCCCTGTCCAGATGATATTTACATCTCGCCGTCGCAGATCAGGAAGTTCGACCTTAAGACCGGGGATACTGTCAGCGGGCAGATCCGTCCGCCTAAGGAGGGCGAGAAATATTTCGCGCTGCTTAAGGTCGAGGCGGTCAACTTTGAGAATCCGGATGATGTCAAGGATAAGGTGCTCTTTGACAACCTGACGCCGGTTTATCCGAACCAGGGGTTTAACCTTGAACATAGCCCTGAGGAGCTCTCGATGCGGGTAATGAACCTCTTGACGCCGATCGGAAAGGGGCAGCGCGGGATGATCGTGGCCCAGCCCTATAGCGGCAAAACAGTACTCCTGCAAAAGATCGCTAACTCGATCATCGCTAATCACCCTGAAGTGTTCGTGATCATCCTCTTGATCGATGAGCGGCCGGAGGAGGTCACTGATATGCAAAGGAACGTTAAGGCAGAGGTGATCTCATCTACCTTTGATGAGCCTCCGGAGAGGCACGTGCAGGTAGATGAGATCGTGCTTGATAAGGCAAAGAGGCTGGTGGAGCACAAGAAAGACGTGGTGGTACTCTTAGACAGTATCACGCGCCTTGCCCGTGCTTACAACTCGGTGATTCCGCACAGCGGCAAGGTGTTATCCGGAGGTATAGACTCTAATGCCCTGCAGAAACCCAAGAGGTTCTTCGGAGCGGCGCGCGCAGTGGATGAAGGAGGGAGTCTGACGATCATGGCCACTGCACTGGTCGAGACCGGAAGCCGCATGGACGACGTGATCTTTGAGGAGTTTAAGGGTACCGGCAACATGGAGCTGCAGCTGGACCGTAACCTTTTCCAGCGCAGGATCTATCCTGCGATCGACATCAAGCGCTCCAATACCCGCCACGAAGAGCTACTGGTTGAGAAGGACAATCTACAGAAGATATGGGTCTTAAGAAAGGTGCTTAATGAGCTTAACAACGTCGAGGCGATGGAGCTTTTGCTTGACAAGCTGTCAAAAACTAAGAATAATGATGAGTTCTTGAAAACTATGAATCAATAAGAGGGAGGAAGAAGATGAAAGCCAAGATCCACCCGCAATACAAGGAATGCAGCGTGGTTTGCGCCTGCGGGAACACCATTCACACCCGCTCCACCAAGCAGACTATCAGGGTAGAGGTGTGCTCCAAGTGCCACCCGTTCTACACCGGCAAGCAGAAGTTCCTGGATTCCGCCGGCAGAGTCGAAAAGTTCATGAAGAAATACGGCAAGAAGAAGCAAACTCATGTTTGAGCAGTTAAAGAAGCAGGAAGCGCGTTACCAGGAATTAGAGAGCCTCCTGGGTTCGCCTGAGGTGATCTCCAACAAGGAGCAGTACAACAGGTATGCCAAGGAGTTCTCTGATCTAAGGGGACCGGTTTTGCTCCTGCGCCAATATAATAAAGCCTGGCGCGAGGCAGAGGACCTTAATAAGGTGCTCACTGAAAAACATGACCAGGATTTCATCGATATGGCCAAGGAGGAGCTTGAGGAGCTAAAGGCGAAGAAGGCCTCTCTGGAAGAAAAGTTAAAGAAGATGCTTAAAGGGGATGACAAAGACCTCGGCCGCGATATCATGGTCGAGATCCGCCAGGGCACAGGCGGGATGGAGGCCGCGCTGTTTGCAGCCGACCTTTACCGGATGTACTCAAAGTACGCGGTAAGCAAGGGCTGGAGTGTCGAGCTTTTATCGAGCCACACCACTGAGCTGGGCGGTTTTAAAGAGGTGATCTTCGGCGTAAAGGGCAGGGAAGCATGCAGGCGCCTAAAGTTTGAAAGCGGCGTACACCGCGTACAGCGCGTGCCGCAGACCGAGACCTCAGGGAGGATCCATACTTCCACTGCGACGGTAGCGGTTTTAGTGGAACCTGAGGATGTGGATCTGGCGATCGAGCCAAAGGATCTGCGAATTGACACTTACCGCTCTTCAGGGCCGGGGGGCCAGCATATGCAGAAGAGCGATTCTGCGGTGCGCATCACCCACAATCCGACGGGGATCGTGGTCGCCTGCCAGGATGAGCGCTCCCAGATGAAGAATAAGCGTCGGGCGATGAGGATCCTGCGTACGCGTCTTTTGGACAAGAAGCAGCAGGAGGAGCTCAAAAAAGTCTCTGCAGACCGTAAATCCCAGGTGGGGACCGGCGACAGGAGCGAAAAGATCCGCACTTATAATTATCCAGACCGCCGCGTCACCGACCACCGGATCAATCTTACACTGCATAAATTAGAGGGGATACTCGAGGGATCTCTCGATGAAATATCTGATGCGCTGATAAAAGCGGCGGAAGAGAAGAAATAAATGAACGAGCGAGAATTGTTGTTTACAGAAGTACTGGATTGCACCCGCACAGAGCTTTATACCGGAAAGGGGCTTTCTTTAGATAAGAAGCAATCCCGGCGTATCGCAAGAGCCCTTAAGCGGCGCGTCTTGGGCGAACCCCTGCAGTATATTTTAGGTAGACTTGAATTTATGGGGCTTGAGTTTAAACTCAATCCTGATGTTTTTATACCGCGTCCGGAAACTGAAATCCTGGTCGAAAAAGTAATAGATATAGCGCATAGCGCAGAGCGTATAGCGGATAGGTTAAATCTACTGGAGATCGGGACCGGTTCGGGATGCATAGCAGTTTCTTTAGCAAAGTTATTGCCTAATGCAAAAATCACCGCAACTGATATCAGCGAAAGGGCATTGCAGGTAGCCAGGGAGAATGCCAGGCTCAATAACGTGGAAGCAAGGATAACTTTTTTAAAGAGCGATGTTTTTACGCACAACGCCGTACGCCGCAGGCGGTACGATTTAATCATTAGTAATCCGCCGTATGTTGCCAGCGACGAAATCGATCAGCTGCAGCCCGAAGTACAGCGCGAGCCGCGGATCGCCCTTGACGGCGGCAGGGACGGCCTGGATTTTTACAGAAGGATAGTTGCTGAGGCGGCGCACCATCTAAAGACAAGCGGACTACTGATCCTGGAGCTGGGTTTCAGGCAGCGGGATGCTGTTGAGAGCCTCTTGAGAGATTCTGGTGATTTTAAAGTCTTTGAATGTGTCAAGGACTACAATCAG
>JBHPDM010000022.1:0-18868 GCA_042577285.1 Candidatus Omnitrophota bacterium | reverse complement strand
CTGTCTGGGTGAATACCTTGGGGTTGCTGGGGGAGAAGTATATCGAGATCATGCCGGGAGACAATTTTGATGATTGTCTCTCTGCCGGGCAGTCTCTGGTGGGAGTCGATCCCCTGCCAATGCATGAGATGGTCAGGTTTGCCAAAGGGATCGGTGAGAATCTGAATGCCAGCCTTTTAAAGATCAGGGAGGGCGAAGGCACAGTGGGAAGGCTGCTTAATGACGAGAGTATCTACAATGAGCTGGAAGGCCTGGTGACGGACCTGAGAAAGAATCCCTGGAAATTGCTCTATAAGTCCAGAGAGAGGCGATGAGGACAAAGACCGTATTCAGCTGTCAGAACTGCGGGTATCAATCTCCTAAATGGCTGGGCAGGTGTCCGGACTGCAGTAACTGGAATTCCTTTGTCGAAGAGGATTACGCGGTTCCGGCTAAGAAGCAGAAGGAGCGCATCTCTCTCTTTAAGGAGGAGCCGGTTTTGTTGCGGGATGTCAACATAAGAGAGGCCGAGCGCCTTAAGACCGGGATCTCGGAGCTGGACAGGGTCTTAGGCAATGGCCTGGTGGTGGGTTCAGTGACATTGCTGGGAGGTGATCCCGGCATCGGGAAATCCACTATCTCCCTGCAGCTTTCAAATCAACTCTCGGCAGGCGGCAGGACGATACTCTATGTAAGCGGCGAGGAGTCGGTGACGCAGACCAAGCTGCGGGCAAAGCGTTTAGGCGACGGGAAAGCTGGGAAGGGCAAGCTTTATATAGTCAACCAGACGGATCTCTCCCTGATCATTGAGTATGTAAAAAAGATCAGGCCGGACGTGGTGATCATCGATTCCATCCAGGTGGTCTTTGAGCCTACGATCAGCTCATCCCCGGGTAGCGTCAGCCAGGTGAGGGAGTGTGCGGGGATCCTGGCCCAGTTAGCAAAGACTTCCGGCACAAGCGTTGTGATCATCGGCCACGTGACTAAAGCAGGCAATATCGCCGGCCCCAGGGTCCTGGAGCATATCGTCGATACCGTGCTTTACTTCGAGGGTGACAGGTTTTCCGTCTACCGGATCTTAAGGGCGGTAAAGAACAGGTTTGGATCGACTAATGAGATCGGCGTCTTTGAGATGTCGGCTGCGGGCCTTACGCAGGTAAGTAATCCTTCGGAGATCTTTCTATCAGAGAGGCCCAAGGATGCCTCAGGTTCGGCAGTGGCATCGGTCCTGGAGGGCTCCCGGCCGCTCTTGGTTGAGATCCAGGCGTTGGTGAGCAAGTCCGCTTTCGGCTATGCGCGCAGGAGGACCCAGGGGTTTGATTACAACCGCACCAGCCTGTTGATCGCAGTCTTAGAGAAGAGGATCGGCCTGCATCTTGAGGCAGAGGATGTCTTTATAAATGTAGCCGGCGGGATCAAGGTAGAGGACCCGGCGGCAGATCTTGCGGTAGCATTGTCTATAGCTTCAGGGTTCCGTGACAAACCGATCCTTGCCGATTGCGTGATCCTGGGTGAAGTCGGCCTTACCGGCGAGATCAGGAGTATCTCCCAGATAGACCTGCGCATAAATGAGGCAGAAAAGCTGGGTTTTAAGAGCTGCATTCTACCAAAGTATAATCATAAGTCTTTATCCCATTCGAGGCAATCCATAGAGCTGATCCCTGTTTCGACCTTAAGGGAAGCAATGGATATTGCTTTGAGGAAGTAGATGAGCCATAGCCTACTCACACCGTCAGCTATACGCTGCGTAGATTTCTTGCGAAATCTACTTGCAGCTGTCGGTGTTAATTCGCACTTATAACTTACTCGCACTATCGTGCTCGTAAGTTATGTGCTCATTAAGGGAATTGATCTAGTTACACCGTCAGCTATACGCTGCGTAGATTTCTTGCGAAATCTACTTGCAGCTGTCGGTGTTAATTCGCACTTATAACTTACTCGCACTATCGTGCTCGTAAGTTATGTGCTCATTAAGGAGGTAGTTTTATGAATTTATTATTTGTACGTATTCTTTTGATCATTTCAGGTATGCTCGTAGGGTATCAAACGGCAGTGCCAAGGGGCTCCGGGATCATCGGGATGGTTATCGGTCTGATTGCTGCGGTTGCGATCATTGCCATGGAGATCGGAATGGGGAGGATCTCTGTAAGAGGCTTATCCAGTACGGTCTTCGGTATGATCCTGGGCTTGATCATGGCAAAGCTTGTCACCGATGCCTTCAGTTTAGCGCCGATAGACCCGGAGAGCCTATCGATTATCAGGGTCACGCTCACGCTTATCTTCTGTTATCTGGGCATGATCTCGATATACTTCTCCCCCAGCAACCCCAAGGTATTCACCCAGACAGTAGAATCAACCGGGATATTCACCTCGTGCTCAATCCAGGTGACTATCTGGACCTGGAGCTTATTTGTCGCCTCAAAGACAAAATTAATCTCCTTTACCTCACCCACCTCGACTCCGGCAAACCTCACCGGAGCTCCTCTCTTGACGCCATTAACGAAATCAAAAATGAAATTAACCTGGTACCCCGAGGCCCAGGTCTTAAAGCTGCCTAAAGACAACACGAAAATCACCAGGATCGCTATACCTGCAAAAACAAAGACCCCTACCTTTAATTCTAATTTTGTCTTACCGAATATCATCTTGTGACCTCCGCGTTTACCTGAAACGCTCCAGCGTCTCGGTTATCGGCCCCTTGGCTAAGCCGTTAATAAACTGATGTACCACCGCATGCTTTGTATTTTTGATCTCAGATGGTTTGCCTTCTGCGATGATCTTGCCCTGGTACATCATCGCGATTCTGTCTGCCACCTTATAAGCGCTGGTCATGTCGTGCGTGACTACCACTGAAGTCACCTTTAATTTATCGTGCAGGCTGCGGATCAGCTCATTGATACTATCCGCGGTGATCGGGTCTACGCCAGTTGTCGGTTCATCATAAAGGATCAGTTCCGGTTTAATGCAGATCGCCCGGGCCAGGGCCACTCGCTTCTTCATCCCGCCGCTTAACTCCGCAGGCATCAGGTTTGCGACTCCGCAAAGGTCTACCATGCACAGCGACTCTTCTATCCTCTCTAATAACTCCTTCCGGCAGATCTTCTGATGCTCTATCAGGCCAAAACCCACATTCTCACCTACGGTCAAAGAATCAAATAAAGCTCCTCCCTGAAAGACAAGGCTGATCTTCATACGCATGGCGTTTAATTCCACCGGGCCTAATCTCGTCATGTCCTTACCCTCTACAAAGACCCTGCCTGCATCAGGCCGCAGGATACCCACGATGTGCTTCAAAAAAACTGATTTTCCGCAACCAGAACGGCCGATGATCACGCAGGTCGAACCCTTTTCAATCTTAAGGTCCAGGCCGTCCAGCACCTTATGATTCCCGAAAGATTTATTTAATCCCTTAGCCTCGATCATGGAAAGATAAAATAAAATAGGGCGGTGAAAAAACAGTCGGCGACGATTATCAGGATAAAGGTAGTGACTACCGAGCGCATCGTCGCGGTTCCCACCCCCTCAGCCCCTCCTTCGACATTAAATGCCTGGTAACATCCTACCAAAGCAATGATCATCCCGAAGAATATACTCTTAAACAATCCGGTAAAAAGGTCCTTATAAAGCAATGCATCAAAGGTGACCTGCAGGTACATGCTGGAAGATATTCCCAGCCTAAAGACACAGATCAGGTAGCTGCCCAGGATGCCGACAGCGTTGGCAAACAGTGTCAACAGGGGCAGCATAATGCTCAATGCCAGAAAACGCGGGACGACCAAATATTTTATCGGATTTGTCGCCAGGGTCTCTAAGGCGTCGATCTGTTCGGTGACCTGCATCGAGCCAAGCTCAGCGGTGATCGATGCTCCCACGCGGCCGGCTACCACCAGCGCTGTAATCACCGGCCCTAATTCCCTGACTAAGGAAAGCGCCACAAGACTTGCGATATAAAGTTCAGAGCCGATGCGCTGCATAAAAACCGCAGTCTGCAGGGCAAAGATGAAACCGATGAATAATGAGATCAGCGCGACTATCGGCAGGCTGTCATAACCGGCTTTCTTGGCCTGCTCAAAGACACGGTCCCTCTGAAAAGGCGGGATAAATGCTACGGCGAATGTCTGGGCAGCCAAAGTCGCTAAACCGCCAATAAAGTAAAATAACGAGATTATCTTCTTGCCGAGGATTATGCAAAGTTTCTTCATTATTTAAAAACAAGCTCCTCGTTCTTACGGTCTGCCTGCACCTTGGCCCCGCCCTTGAACTTCTTAGCGATTATATCGGAGGCGAGGGGATCCTCAAGATACCTCTGGATCGTCCGCTTAAGCGGCCTTGCCCCGAAGACCGGATCAAAACCCTTCTCGATAAGAAACTCCTTGGCCTTGGCGCTCACCTCCAGGGTGATACCCTGTTCTTTTAGTCTTTCTGTCAAAAAACCTACCTCGATATCGACAATCTTATTCAGGTCCTCTTTCGATAACGGACGAAAGACGATGATATCGTCTATACGATTCAGGAACTCCGGCTTAAAAGTACGCTTTACCTGTTCAAGCAGCTTATCCTTCATATCCTGGTAGCTGAGATTCTCGTCCTGGGCCTTAAAACCGAGCGAGCTGCTCTTGCGGATCAGATCCGCTCCGACATTAGAGGTCATGATGATGATCGTATTCCTGAAATCCACCTTCCTGCCGAAACTATCAGTAAGCCTCCCCTCTTCAAAGACCTGCAGCAGAAGATTAAATGCGTCAGGGTGCGCCTTCTCTATCTCATCCAGAAGAATGACCGAATAGGGCCTGCGCCGGACCCGCTCTGTAAGCTGCCCTCCCTCTTCATAGCCGACATAACCGGGAGGCGCCCCGATCAGACGCGAGACATTAAACTTCTCCATATACTCGGACATATCCAACTGCAAGAGCGCATTTTCATCCCCGAACATGAACTCAGCCAGCGCGCGCGCCAAAAGGCTCTTACCTACTCCTGTGGGTCCGAGAAAAATAAATGAGCCGATCGGCCTCTTCGGGTCTTTGATCCCGGCCCGCGAACGCCTGACTGCGTGTGCGATCGTAGAGATCGCCTCCTGCTGCCCGACTACCCGTTTATGTAACTGATCTTCCACCTTTAAAAGCTTCTCGCTCTCCTTCTCCTCTAAACGGAAGATCGGTATACCTGTCCACTGGGCTACGATCTTAGCGATATCCTCTTCGCCGACCTCGGGCCGGGTCTTATCCTTGGTCTCCTGCCAGCCGCGGTTCAACTGCTCTAATTCCTGGCGCGCCTGCCTCTCCTGGTCGCGCAGAGAAGCTGCATTCTCAAAATCCTGGCTCTTGATATGCTCTTCCTTCTGTTTTCTTAAGCCTTCGACCTTCTCTTCGCTCTTTTTGATATCAGGGGGCACGATCAATACGTTCAGGCGCGACCGGGAACCCGCCTCATCGATCAGGTCGATCGCCTTATCAGGAAGAAACCTGCCTGAGATGTAACGGTCGGATAATTTTGCCGCTGCCTCAAGCGCTTCCTGATTAAAAGTAACACGGTGATGCGCTTCATATCTATCCTTTAGGCCTTTTAGTATCTCTATCGTCTGCTCGACTGAGGGCGGCTCCACCATGATCGTTTGGAATCTCCTCTCAAGCGCGGCATCTTTCTCGATGTGTTTTCTATATTCATCCAGGGTGGTCGCTCCAATACACTGCATCTCTCCCCTGGAAAGCGCGGGCTTTAAGATATTCGAGGCATCGATTGCTCCCTCGGCAGCCCCTGCTCCGACAAGGGTATGCAGCTCATCGATAAAGATCACGATGTCTTTCGAACGTTTGATCTCCTCCATCACCGCCTTGATCCTCTCCTCAAACTGACCGCGGTATTTTGTGCCGGCTACCATCAGGGCCAGATCAAGTACAATGATCTTCTTACCCCTGAGGATCTCAGGGACAGTCCCGGCGATGATCGCCTGGGCTAATCCTTCGACGATCGCGGTTTTTCCCACTCCGGCTTCACCCAAAAGTACAGGATTGTTCTTCGTGCGCCGGCTTAATACCTGGATCACCCTCTCGATCTCGCCGACCCTATCGATCACCGGATCCAATTTATCCTCCTTAGCCAATGCCGTCAGGTTCCTGCCAAAGGCATCCAGGGCAGGGGTCTTTGATTTAGACTGCGGCTGCTGTTGTTGTTGCTGCTGCTGAGGGTTCTGCTGCCCGAAACCCGGCAGCGCGGATCCTAAGACCTCCATGATCTCCTTCCTGACCCTAGCCAGGTCCATCCCCAAATTCATCAATACCTGAGAAGCAACACCTTCGCCCTCACGGATCAATCCCAGTAAAAGATGCTCGGTACCGATATAATTATGCCCTAAGCTGCGCGCTTCTTCAGCGGCAAGCTCCAGCGCCTTCTTAGCGCGCGGCGTAAAAGGTATATCGCCGATGATCTGCGTGGTGGGTCCCGGCTGGACTAATTTTTCTATCTCAAGGCGTATATTCTCCAAAGATACCCCCAGTTTCTCCAATACCGCCGCAGCTACTCCTTCTCCTTCGCGGATAAGCCCGAGAAGTATATGCTCTGTTCCGATATAATCGTGATTAAAGCGCCTGGCCTCTTCTTTGGCCAGAATGATCACCTTCCTCGCCCTTTCGGTAAAACGGTTGAACATCTCTTCCTCCTGTAATTTATGCTAGATTAAGTTTTCTCCTGATCAACTCCGCCCGGTTGACATCCCTTTCAGATGAAGAAAGCTTCTTCTTCTCTGTCTTCTGCAGGTGCGCAGGCTGCGTGGTAATAAACAATTCATTGACCGTGCGCCGGTCGATATTCTTGATCAGCCCCAAGTCACTGCCCAGACGGACCATAGATAAAAGCTCTATCGTCTCCTGGCTAGTGATGATGCGGGCGTTCTTAAGGATCCCGAAGCTGCGGTTGATGCGATCCTCTAATATAGCCCTGTTGCGGGAGAGCATAGCCTCCCGGGCCTGGCCCTCCTGCTCGATGATCTGGCGGATCAGGCCGTTTATGTTATCGATGATCTCGCCTTCGCTTCTTCCCAGCGAGACCTGGTTTGAGATCTGAAAGAAGTTGCCGCTGGCCTGGGTTCCTTCTCCGTAAAGGCCGCGGGTGGTAAAACTGAGCTTTGCGATCGCAGCCAGCACCCGGTTGATCTGCCGCGTCATCACCAATGCCGGCAGGTGCAGCATCACCGATCCGCGCATACCGGTGCCGGTATTAGTCGGACAGGCAGTTAGATACCCCCATTCGCCAGAGAAGGCATAGTTGAGTTGGCGGGAGAGCGTATCATCGATCCGATTGATAATGTTCCAGGCCTCAAAGAGGTTAAATCCGGACTGCATCACCTGCATCCTGATATGGTCCTCTTCATTGATCATCACCGCCACGATCTCTTCTTCATCGATCAGGACCGCCTTACTGTTCTTTCTCTGGGCGTGTTCGTAAGACATCAGATGCCGCTCGATCAAAAACTGCTTATCTACGGCATCTAGCTCTCCTAATTTAAATACCGCTGCCCCCTTAAGGTAATCGACCTTGCCGATCGCATCGATGATGATATTCAATGTCTCCTCACCATGCTTATTATCCGCCCAGTGCGGGAAAGAAGTTTTATCAAGATTCCTGGCTAGACGGATTCGGCTGGAGATCACGATATCCGAATTGGGACCCGTACCTTTAAGCCATTCACTGCCGTGGTTGATCAGGTCATCTATCTTCATTTTGAATCCTTTAGATTTGATCTTTTCTTATCTAAGCCTTTGATCTTATCGCGGATCCTCGCTGCCTCTTCAAAAGCCTCCATATCGATCGCCTTCTGCAGTTGCGAACGCAACTCAGTAAGGCCCGGCTTCTTCTTTGACGGTTTAGCGAGCCTGACGGGAGATTTTCCGAGATGAAGGCTTGAGCCATGGATCTTCTTTAATAAGGGAGCCAGATACTGGTTAAAGGTACCGTAACACTGGCCGCAACCAAGCCGGCCCAGCTTCTTAAAATCCGCGTAAGTGAGTCCGCACTCCGGACATTTAAGCGCAGCGACCGCCTTCTTCTGCAGCGGCGCCTGTTCAAACTCGGCAAGTCCGGCCAGGAGATCGCTCAGGCCGAACTGCTGCTCCATCTGCGTGCTCTTTTGGCGGGCGCACTCCTCACAAAGATGCAACTCCGTCATCTGATCGTCGATGATCTCGGTAAGGTGAACAGTCGCCGGATTCTTAGCGCAGATATCACAAACCATTATATTTCGCTCCCTTAATACTTTATCCCGTCCTTCTTAGTCAATTCCTTAAACTTCTTCATCAGGCTTAGGGTAAGCTTCCCCGGCTTGCCGGAGCCGATCAGGCGTCCGTCGACCTTGACCACCGGGATGATCTCTGCTGCCGTACCGGTGAGAAAACACTCATCCGAGATGTAGACCTCATGACGGGTGATCACGTGCTCATGCACGGGATTTTTCATCTTTCTTGCGATATCAAGGACCGCATCGCGGGTGATGCCACGTAAGGTGCCCATGCACTGCGGCGGAGTGTAAATGTGGTCCTTTCTGACGATAAAAATATTGTCTCCCGTGCACTCCGCTACATAGCCTAAAGTATCGAGCATGATCGCTTCATCAAAGCCGGCGTTTATCGCTTCGATCTTTGCCAGGATATTGTTAAGATAATTTAAGGACTTCAGCTGCGGGTTCAGCGCCTCAGGCAGATTCCTAACCGTAGGCACGGTGATAATCTCAAGGCCCTTCCTGTAAAGCTGCGCCGGATAAAGGGCGATCTTATCGGTAATGATGATAACGCTCGCATGCCCCTTGCATTTGCGCGGATCAAGACCAAGATCACCTTCTCCCCTTGTCACCAGCAGGCGGATGTAGGCATCCTTGAGCTTATTTACTTTAAGGGTCTTGATCACCGCTTTGATTAGTTCGTTCTTACTTAGAGGAATATCGAGGATCAGGGTGTGTGCGGTCTCAAAGAGCCTGTCAATATGCTCCTTTAATTTAAAGACCAGCCGGTTGTAGGAGCGGATCCCTTCGAAAGCTCCGTCTCCGTATAAAAGGCCATGGTCAAAGACCGAGATTTTTGCATCCTTCTTCTGGTAAAACTTTCCATTGATATAAACCTTCATCCTGTCACCCTCCTTAATTAAATATGCTGCCGTCCTTCAGGTGTATCACCCTGTCAGCAGCTTGGGCGATATCCCGGTCGTGGGTCACCATCACCAGAGTCATCTTCTCTTTCTTATTTACCCTCCGCAGGAGATCAATGATCTTCCTGCCGTTTTGCGAATCTAGATTTCCCGTGGGCTCATCGCAGAGCAAGAGCTGCGGTTTATTTATCAAGGCCCGCCCTATGGCGACGCGCTGCTGCTCGCCTCCGGATAATTGATTCGGCAGATGATCTATGCGTCCGGATAAACCCAGGGTATATAAAATCGCGCCTGCTGCGCTTCTTACCTTTTTCCTGTCGCGCCAGGAGCGCAAAACTCCCGGCAAAGCTACGTTCTCCAAAACATTCAACTCGGGAAGAAGATGATAAAACTGAAATATAAAACCGATCTTACTGCTTCTAAATAGCGTACGCGCGCCCTCACTTAAGGCGAAAATATCCTGCCCTTCCAATAAGACCTCGCCGCTGTCAGGGCGGTCTAGCCCCCCCAAGATATGCAGAAGCGTAGATTTCCCGGCGCCCGAGGGACCCTGAATAGCGAGAAATTCGCCCGTGCTGACGCTTAAATCGATGCCTTTGAGTACCTCAAGTTTCTCCGCATGGCTTGCGTAACTCTTCTTTAAAGAGCGGACGCGGAATTTATCTTCACTCATGCCTTACCGCCTCACTTGGTAAAATCCGCGTGGCATAATATGCCGGGTAAATACTCGCCAGGAAACTGATCGCCAGCGCCGAAATCAGAATCAATGATACATCATGCGCATTGATGCTGGTTGGGATCCTGTCAAAATAATATATATCGGCCGGGATCAGGCTCCTGCCGATCAACCCGGAGACAAAATCTACGATCCTGTTCAGTGAGAGCGCAAGCGAGATACCTGCGATCACCCCGAGGATGATCCCGGCGATCCCGATAGTCAACCCTTGAAAGATGAAGACCTGCAGGATGCTCCGGGTATTTGCCCCGATCGAGCGCAATATCCCCACATCCTTAATCCTGGTCATCACCGACATGATCAGGGTACTGACGATCCCGAACGCCGCTACCACCGTGGTCATCGTCACCACGATGAACATCACGGTCTTCTCTAGCTTTAGCGCATGCAGAAAATTACGGTTAGTATCGATCCAGGTGCGTATCTGGTATGGCCCGACGCCGGATAGGCTTGCGTAGATCTCTTCCTTCAGCGACTCCACCCGGTAGATATCCTGTACCTTTATGCCTATGGCGCTGACCGAATCCCCGAGACCGTAAAATTCCTGCGCTGCCTTGATGCTAGTCATAATCAATCCGGCATCATAAAGATACATCCCGCTGTTAAAAAGGCCCTTGATCAGAAAGCCCGTCTCCTTTAAAGTGACGGGAGAGATAAGCGAGATCATCTCACCCAATCCTACCCCTAACCTGAAGGCTAACTCCTCGCCAAGCAAAACTTCATTCCCCCGCAGATCTATATCCCCCTCCACGAGATACTCTTCGATCTTACTGATCCGGGGCTGTAGCTTAGGATCGATGCCGCGTAATTGCGCTCCGATCACCTGCCGGCCTGACTTTATAAATGCCTGCCCGTCGATAAAAGGAGAGGCGGCCTCGACCTCTGAAAGATTCTGTAATTCATCGATCAGCCCGTAAGGATGCCGTTGCGCGTTATAAAAATCCAGGACTATATGAGAATTCGTCCCGGTCATCTTCTCCTGCAGGAAATCATCAAAGCCGCTCATCACCGAGATCACCACGATCAAAACGCTTACCCCGATCGCGATCCCGATCATCGAGATCAGTGCGGTCAGAGAGATGATCTTCTCTCTCTTGCCGGTGCGAAGATAACGCTGACTAAGCCAAAGCTCGCAGAACATAAAATCCTCTAATATTCGGAGTCTTTCGGCCTAAGAAGAGGAAACAAAATTACATCCCTGATCGAAGGTTGATCCGTAAGAAGCATGACTAATCTATCGATCCCGATGCCTAAGCCTCCTGCAGGAGGCATACCGTGTTCAAGGGCCAAAACATAATCATCGTCGACTTCTTTCTTCTCTTGCGAGGCTGCCTCTTTGATCTCCTCCCTGAACCGGCTCTCCTGCTCCTGGGGGTCATTTAACTCCGAATAGGCATTGGCAATCTCTAAGCCGGCAACGTAAAGCTCAAACCTCTCAGAGACCGCAGGATCACTTTGCTTGGACTTTGCAAGCGGGCAGAGATTCGTAAAATAATCTGTGACAAAAGTAGGATTCACAGTCAAGTCCTCCTCAAGGATATCCTCGATGATCTTGGCGATCTGTGAGCGGGTCAACTTCTTAGCATCCTTTGCAAAGCCCTTCTCCTTTAATTTATTGAGCATCTCTTCCGGCGAATCCTGCGGCAGGACGCCGAACTTCTTCTTGACCGTCTCGGCAAAAGAGAGCTCCTTCCAGGGGGCTGCAAGATCTACATACCTGCCCTGATAATCAAAACTTGTCTTACCCAAAACTTCTCCGGCGACGAATGCGAACAACTCCTGGCACAGCTGCATCATCGTGCGGTAATCCGCATAGGCAGAATATACCTCTAGCATCGTAAACTCAGGGTTGTGTTTCGTAGATACCCCTTCATTACGAAAGCTTCTGTTGATCTCGTAGACCTTCTCTAGCCCGCCGACTAATAGCCGCTTCAGATACAACTCCGGAGCGATCCTTAAATACAGGTCCAGACCGTATTCATTGTGACTGGTCTTAAACGGCCGGCCGGCTGCGCCGCCCGGATTGTAGTGCATCATCGGCGTCTCTACCTCAAGAAAGCCTTTCTCGTCGAGGAAAGCCCTGATCGAGGCGATGATCCGGGAACGCTGCAGGAATACTTTTTTAACCTCGTCATTACTCAAGATGTCTAGATACCGCTGCCGGTAACGTATATCGGTATCCTTCAGGCCGTGCCATTTTTCAGGGAGCGGACGCAGCGCCTTACTGAGGATCTGAAAATCTTGCGTCTTAAGGGAGGGTTCTCCTGTTTTTGTCTTGAAAAGCTCTCCCCTGACTGCAACGATATCGGCGATATCGGAATCCTGGAAGATCCCGAAGCCCTCCTGCCCAAGAGAATCTTCTTTTATATATAACTGAATCTTGGCGGTAGAATCCTTAAGATCAAGGAATGTGACCTTGCCGTGTGAACGCTTGGCGATGATCCGGCCGCAGAAGCTCGCTTGCCTACCCTCCTGGAAATCTCCCAGGGCCTCACTGATAGCCATAGGCCTGGCCTTGCAGTTGCCATAAATTGACAACCCTTTGGCTTTAAGGGACTTAAGCTTCCCGATCCTCTGCTCTATAATCTCCTTTAATTCCATAGAATTCTAATTATATAGTAGATTCTTTCCACTGTCAATTGAGAAACACATCCCGGACAAGGGAGTTAGAAGAGAAAAATCAGGTGATTAAAAGAAGAGGATTATGCGGAGAGTTGCGCTTCAATGCTCTTCACGAACAAGCGGAATATCTTCGGGTCAAATTGAGAGCCGATATTGTGCCTCATCTCATCTAAGGCCTCTTCGATGGTCATCTTCTTCTTACGGTACGGACGCTCAGAGGTCATCGCATCAAATGCATCGGCGCAGGCAAGTATTCTAGACAATAACGGGATATTCTCCCTGCTTAAACCGTCGGGGTATCCGGTACCGTCGTATCTTTCATGGTGGTGGCGCACGATTGGTATCGCCGGCTTTAAAAAGGCTAGCGGTTCAATTACCTCAGCGCCCTTTACCGGGTGCAATTCGATTATCGCCCTCTCTGCGGGAGTGAGCTTCCCCGGCTTGTTCAAGATGGAATCGGGTACGCTGATCTTTCCGATATCATGCACCTGGGCAGCGTAGCGCAGGATCTCTAAATCCAGTTCCGGTATCTGTAAGGCCCGGCCGATCCGCAGGGCGTAACGGGTGACTCTTTCTGTGTGGCCGCGCGTATAGACATCCCGGGATTCTAAGGCAAGTGCCAGGGTGTGTATGGTATTAAAATAATTCATATGGATA
The DNA here is from genome assembly GCA_042577285.1 of Candidatus Omnitrophota bacterium. Lineage (GTDB taxonomy): Bacteria > Omnitrophota > Gorgyraeia > Gygaellales > Profunditerraquicolaceae > JBHPDM01. The sequence goes on along the minus strand of JBHPDM010000022.1, from coordinate 5,742 downwards.
TCGTCGTAGTGGCGCGATTCCTGGATCGCTACCGCGATCTGCGAAGCAAAGATGCTTAATATCTCGATCTCGTCATGGCTGAAGGCGCGCGGCTTACGGGAATATGCCGAAATCGTTCCCAACGCCCTGCGCTGGAATACCACCGGCACGCAAAGGCCGGACTTGAACCCCTGGCCCTTCATCAGTTTTTTAAACTTAAGCCTCGCCTTCTTCTTATATATATCCTCAAATATCACCGGCCGGCTGTTCTTCACTGCTTCTCCTACTATCGACTCGGATAACTTGACCACTCTCGCCCTCCTGGCGTAGGATTCGCTTAGGCCGTAACTGGACTCCAATATCAGCATTTCCTTATCATCGTTAAGCAGCCTCAGATTACAGGCATCGGTATGCATCAACTCGCAGGTAAACTTGGTGATCATGGAAGTTATCTTCTTTGAGCTTAAGGACGAACTTAAGGCGCGGTTTATCTTGAAGATATCCTGCAGCTCCTTCTTCATATTCACGGCCTCAGACTTACTCTTACGGTATCTCTTCTTCAGGGCGAGCTGTGACTGCAGGATCCTGTTGACGATGTTCTTTACCCGGTGCAGGTTCCGGCGCAGCCTTCTGTTCGCTGCAGAAAAATTACCCTGCGCCTTCTTTATTCTGCGGCCAAGCAGGAGCTTGCGCCTCTCACGCAGCACGCGCTCGGTGATATCCTGGACAAGCTCTAAAGCATACTTTACCCTGCCGGATTCATCCTTGATCGGGCTTACAACCAGCTGAAAATACCGCTTCTCGCCTTCTTTGGTATAGGCGATCCTCAACTTGCCGTTCTGGATTGAGCCGCTCTTAAATACCTTGCGCGTGGGGCACCCCGGACAGATATGCGGGCGGCGTTCAAATGCCTTGTAGCAATGCATGCCGCGCAGCTTATCAAGCGGACCGATCCAGTCAGCCTGGTGCTGGTTGAACCAAATGATCTGATATCTTCTATCTAATAGACAGAGGCCTGCGCCGATATTTTGGATGATATCCTTTGAATCCAGCTTAAGATCCTTTAGCTTGAGCTTTTTCACATCCCGCTCCTTAAAATTCTATAAAATATAAAAACCGAGTCAGCCATTATAGATTTTTTCGGCAACTCGGCCATCATGGATAGGTTCTTCGGCAGCCCGGCAATCACAAAGGAAAACCCACCTTTAGACCCGTAGCTTTGCGTCCCCTGATTTCCCAGGGTTTGCCCTTCTCGGTAAACCCTTACTCTCTATTAGAAGTATGCAATATATTTATTCCACTGTCAAGGCTATATTTTTAAGCCAAAACCCATTATATTACAACAAGTTACGCAGAATAAGAAACCGCTTCCAATTTCCTTAAAAAGGGACGCTCTTTTTGCTAATCGGGAGAGTGTCCCTTTTTTCCATAGAGCCTGTGGACAAGGGGACAGTTTCCGCTTTAGCAAAAAGAGCGTCCCTTTTTGTTAGGATTGGTATTCGGAGAGTTGTTTTATGCGCGCAAGCATATTCGGGTGGGTACTTAAGGCTTCCAACAATTTATCACCAAAAGTCAGATGCACTCTCTTATTACTTAATCGCTCTAATTCGTGGCAGTCAAGTGTACCGCTATTATCTAAATCAATGGCTCGCAGCGCCGTGAGTTCCTTTTGGGCCCGCGAAGGATCATTTGCAAAGAAGGCCTTGAATCCCTCTACCTGTTTTAAAGATTCCTTGTTCATCCGCGCAGAACCATAGACTAATTTGTATAAACTTGAAGCCATGGCTGATGGTTTATTCCCCAAAAGCAGAGAACCGCGATCAGCAAAGTACTCCCTGATCCGTGAGGCATAAAGCACAAGCAGGTTAGTAATAAAATAGAAAAACAGCGCAGCTAATCCGATCAAAGCGGTATTCTGGCCGCTGCTGCGCCTGCGGCCGTAAAATAAAAAGTTCCAGGCGATCCAGTACATCACCATCGGAATAACTGAAAGCATAGTGATCGTCAGGACATCCCGGTTCTTCAGATGACTTAATTCATGCCCCAGTACGGCCCTTAACTCCTCTTCGTTCAAAAGTTTCAATATCCCCTGCGTAACGCAGACCCGGCCGTCGCTGACGCTCCTTCCGAAGGCAAAGGCATTGGGAAGCTCGATCTGAGAGATCCCGATCCTGGGTACGGGCATATTAGCGCGCCCTGCCATCTCCTCAACCATCCCGTAAAGACGCGGATACTCATTTCTCTTGACATACTTTACGCGCATGGACCACTCGACCAGCTTTGGCCCAAGCATATACTGGATAAACATAAACCCGAATGCCATCAGGATATAAAAATAAAAATTCACTACCCCCATGGCAGAACCGATGATCACGATAACCATATAGATGATGCCAAAGAGCGCTGTCAAGAGTAGCCACATCCTTAACTTAAATAAAAACATCTATTTATCCTCACAGGCTATTACCTTATTCCAGCGGTAACCGTAAACTTGATGATCTCGTTATCCGGGTCATCCGTAAAAAGCAGGACAAACTGACTGAATCTTCCCGGATAACCGGTAGTATCAATTTTTACTTCTAATACCGTACTCTCTCCCGGCCCGAGTACGTCTTTCTTGAGACTTGAACCTACGCATTCACAGGAGTTCCTTGTGTCTATGATCTTTAACTTATTAGGAGAATTATTCTTCAAAGCGAAATCATGACTCAAGATATCTCCCTCGCCTACCGACCCAAAATCCCACGAATTAGATGCTTTGACCTCCTGCGGCTCCGGAAGCTTCTCCTGCGAATGACAGGCAGTAACCGAAAGAGCCAGGGATAATAACAAGATCGAGAAGAATAACTTTTTTCCCATCATCAAATCCCCCAAATCAAAAATCCGCCCAAGGCAAAGAATAGCAACGCCATAGCCAGTTTTATGCCCAAGAGGTGTTTCTTAAGGTAGCTAGCGAACTGCGCAGAGGTTGTGCCAAATAAAGCAAAAACAAATATCACTATCAAGGGAAGAATAAACATAAAGTTATATGTTAAAAGATATCCCAAGGCGCTTAACTTATGCGAGGTGGTCTTTAAGACCAGCGTGATCGTCGGTAAATATACCTGTCCGGTGCAGACTGCCTCCAGTATCGAAACCAGGAATGCAGTGACAATAGAGGTCAATATCAGTTTCGGCGTAGCGATCATTGCCGGCTCACCGTCCTGGCCGCCTTTTCTATAGTGTGAGCCGATCAATGCCTGTACCTTTCGTTTGACCGGCCGGGGAAGCTGCAAGAGTAACCCTTCAGTCTCGCCTCTCCTGCGGAAATTAAAGAAATCATAAAGGGCAAATCCTCCCAGGGCGATACTGAACCCACCAATCAGGTAATTGATCAACCTTGCCAGGACCCAGAAGCTGCTCAAACGGTAAAGAAATGTAAAAAGCCCAAAACCGATCAAAAGATAAGTCAGGAAGACAACGCAGATAAAGGAGCCGCCGATCGTGATCAATTGCCTCTTCCTGTAACCCTGTAAGGCAAGGAAGGAGATAAAGAAAACAATCACTGTAAAGGCACAGGGGTTGATCCCGTCGATCAGCCCGGCGCTGGTCACTGCCAGGGGACTGAAGGCAAGAAACTTTGAAACTAAATCTACAGGCGGCAGCCCCTGATCCGAGAGCGGAGCAGCCTTTAACGCATCCCTAATCAGGGATGCCAATCCCCCGCTTATATCCTCTTTCCCGGCCAAAAATCTCCCCTGGAAGTAAACCGTCGGCAGAGTATCTTTTACCGCTGCATCATACTTACTTAAGAGTCCCAGCAGCAGCTTATAGTTCTCAGGAATACCTATATCGCGGTGCTCGACTGTAATCCTGGAACCGAACTCCTTTTCTATCTGCGGAATCAACTCACTTTTTACCTGCGCGCAACTGGAACAGCTCGGCGATTCAAAGATTATCAATCTGCGGGCCTGGGCATAAAGATTCGTGCCTTGCGAAAAGATGCAGATAAACAAAAAAGCTAAAAATATCTTATGTATATTTTTCATATAGTGATACTCTTGGCGATAAAATCCAGGTTTTTAGCTGTTGCGCCCCGGTTCTCCAAGATGATCGCTTTGGCTTTCCCGGCTAAGACGCTTACCAGAGAGGGATCCTTTAAGAGAGAGCTTATCCTTAATGACAACTCCTCCTGATCATGCGCCAGAAGAATAGCATCCTTACTTATAAACAGATCCACGATATCGCGGAAGTTAAACATATGCGGTCCGCAGATCACCGGCTTTCCCAAGGATGTCGGCTCAAGGATATTCTGGCCGCCCTTCTTAATCAGGCTACCCCCGACAAAGACGATATCGGCAAGGGCGTAGAAATAGATCAACTGTCCGATAGTATCCAATACAAAGACCATCTTTTTGCCCAGGCGCGTATCTGATTCATCCTCAAGCAGGCTGATCCTCTCCGGCTCAAACCCGCACTTCTCTATTAACCCGGCTATCTGGGCTGACCGCTCAGGATGACGCGGAGCGATCAAAAGCCTCAAATCAGGGAAATCCCCCAATAAGTTCTTATATGTATTTAAGATGATCTCTTCTTCCCCCGGATGGGTACTGCCTGCCAGCAACAATTTCTCATCTTTAGTAATCCCCAAAAGATGCCTGTACTTATCTACTGATTCAGTGACCTTCCCCTCATCGAAAATCAGATTATCAAACTTCATATTTCCGGTCGCCTGGATATTGCCTCTATCCACGCCTAGGCTGATCAACCTGTCTTTATCGCGCTCTGTCTGTACGCAAAACAGATCCACCTTCCTTAATACCATCCTGATCAGAAGTTTTATCCATGAATACCCCTTGAAGGAACTATCGGATATCCGGCCGTTCACTACCGCGATAGGTATCTTTTTTCTGTGCAGGCAGGAGATCAGATTCGGCCAGACTTCGGTCTCGGCAATAATAAATAAAGATGGCCTTGCCCTGGAGATGACTTTATATACGATAAAACCAAAATCCATGGGTAGGTAAGTGACGAAATCCTGGGGCCCGGCAAGGCCTTTTGCGATCTTATTACCGGTGGGTGTTACCGTTGAGATGACAAAATTTTTCTTAGGGTAGACTTTCCTTAACGCCTCCAGGAGCTGCCTGACCGCCATAGCTTCACCCACGCTTACCGCGTGTATCCAGACCGGCCCATCCAGCAATACGCCCTTAGGTAAGATCCCTAGGCGTAACTTAATACCGGGATACCTCTTCCCCTTCAACAGGGCAACCGGCAGGTAGAAGATTATAAATATAAGGTATATAAGATCGTAGAATATGAACATATCGTTTTGCTTTATGCGGCCTAGTGCCTCGTCAATGAAATTCTTATTAGTTTTCTTTACAAGGTTGACTCGGCACTGTACCGAGTAAAACTCGTCAAAGTTTATTTAACGAGGTACTAGGCGCGCGGATGCGCCTTATCGTAAACGTTCTTTAATTTCTCCGTAGTAAGATGCGTATAGATCTGGGTCGTAGACAGATTTGCATGCCCCAGGAGCTCCTGGACGCTTCGCAAATCCGCTCCGCGGTTTAAAAGGTGCGTGGCAAAGGAATGCCTTAAGGTGTGCGCAGAGACGCCCTGCTTTATACTGGTAAGGCGGATATATTTTTTGATGACATTCCTGATGCCTCTGTCGCTTATCCGGATGCCGCTCCTATTCAAAAAAAGCACCTCGGTCTTTTTCTTGCGTTTATCCAGATACGCCCTGATCGCCGAAACAGCCTTATCCCCGATCGGCAC
>JBHPDM010000021.1:0-20335 GCA_042577285.1 Candidatus Omnitrophota bacterium | reverse complement strand
AAGGGACGCTCTTTTTGCTAATCGGGAGAGTGTCCCCTTATCCACAGGCCCTGTGAAAAAAAGGGACAGTTTCCGCTTTAGCAAAAAGAGCGTCCCTTTTATATGTGATTAAGAGAAAGGCCCGCTGGAAACCAGCGGGCCTTAGCCTTACCACTAATAATATAAAGGAGCGCCGACCTACTCTCACATACCCTCGCGAGTACACTACCATCGGCCCTGAGGGGCTTAACTGCCGTATTCGGAATGGGAACGGGTGTTTCCCCCTCGGTAAAAGCACTCCAAATTAAAAACAACTACATAACAAGGATTTTTGATCTTTTTGGTAAAAACTACAAAAAACCAAGAACAAGATTTAAAGGCCAAGCCGATCGGCCGATTAGTACGCATTAGCTTAAATCCTTACGGACCTTACACACTGCGCCTATCGAGGTCGTAGTCTACGACCAGCCTTCAGTGCCTTGCGGCACAGGGATACTAAATCTTGGAGGGGGCTTGGCACTTAGATGCTTTCAGCGCTTATCCCTTCCGAACGTAGCTACCCAGCCTTTGCCCTTGGCAGGACAACTGGAACACCAGAGGTTCGTCTCTCCAGGTCCTCTCGTACTGTGGAGAGCTCTCCTTCAAGTATCCTGACGCCCACATCAGATAGAGACCGAACTGTCTCACGACGTTCTGAACCCAGCTCGCGTACCCTTTTAACCGGCGAACAGCCGGACCCTTGGGACCTTATACAGCCCCAGGATAGGATGAGCCGACATCGAGGTGTCAAACCGCGCTGTCGATATGAACTCTCGAGCGCGATAAACCTGTTATCCCCAGAGTACCTATTATTCGTTGAGCGATGGCAATTCCACACTAAACCACCGGATCACTAGCCCCTACTTTCGTATCTGCTCGTCCTGTCGGACTCGCAGTTAAGCTGGCTTCTGCGCTTACGCTCCACAGGCGATTGCCGACCGCCCTGAGCCAACCTTTGGGCCCCTTCGTTAATATTTAGAAGGGAACCGCCCCAGTCAAACTGCCCGCCTGTCACTGTCCTCCCGCCGGATTCACGGCTGGAAGTTAGAATTTTAGTATAATAAGGGTGGTATTTCACATTGTGGCTCTGCTCTAGCTAGCGCCAAAGCTTCAAAGCCTCCCACCTATACTACACATATTGGACCAAAATCCAATAGCAGGCTGCAGTAAAGGTTCTGGGGTCTTTTCGTCTTGATGCGGGTAGGCGGCATCTTCACCGCCACTACAATTTCGCCGAGTCTCTCGTTGAGACAGCGCCCAAGTCGTTAAACCATTCGTGCGCGTGGGAACTTACCCCACAAGGAATTTCGCTACCTTAGGACTGTTATAGTTACAGCCGCCGTTTACTGGGGCTTCGGTTCAAGGCTTCGCAGGTCTTACGACCCGCTGACCTCTTCCCTTAACCTTCCAGCACCGGGCAGGTATCACACCCTATATATCCTCTTTCGAGTTTGCAGAGTGCTGTGTTTTTGCTAAACAGTCGCTCGGGCCACTTAACTGAGACCCCGTACCTTTCGGTACAGGGCACCTCTTGTCCCTAAGTTACGAGGCTATTTTGCCGAGTTCCTTAACGAGAGTTATCTCGATCGCCTTACCATATTTTGGAGTTCTACCTGTGTCGGATTACGGTACGGTCGGCTAGACAGCTCCTCCCCGGAATTTTCCTGGCAGCATGTTTTAGATCACTTCCCCCTCGCTTACGCTCGGGGTCCCCTCTACGCCTTACGGCGCAAAGAACGCGGACATCCAACACCGCGCAGCACTAAACATACCGCGTCAACCGGAAAGTTTTAACGCGATCTAGCCGGTATCCGAATATTAACGGATTGTCCATCGCTTACGCCCACTGGCCTCAGCTTAGGACCGACTAACCCTGGGCGGATTAACCTTCCCCAGGAAACCTTAGAATTTCGGCGTGTCTGTTTCTCACAGACATTTTCGCTACTTATACCGACATAATCGCTTGTCTGATATCCACCCATCCTTTCGGTTGAGCTTCACTTGATCAGACAATGCTCCCCTACCGCGTTGAATCTTGCGACACAACACCCGCAGCTTCGGTGATAGCCTTGAGCCCCGTTCATCTTAGGCGCAAAATCGCTCGACCAGTGAGCTGTTACGCACTCTTTAAATGATGGCTGCCTCTGAGCCAACATCCTGGTTGTCAGAGCGAATCTACATCCTTTACCACTTAGACTATCTTAGGGACCTTAGCTGACGGTCTGGGCTGATACCCTCTCGACGACGGAACTTATCTCCCGCCGTCTGACTCCCGGGATACGAACAGCAGTATTTGGAGTTTGGTTGGGCTCAGCAATCTGGTAAGATCCTGTAGCCCATTCAGCACTCTACCCCCACTGTTTATTACCCGAGGCAAATCCTAGAATTGTTTCGGGGAGAACCAGCTATTTCTGAGTTTGATTAGCCTTTCACTCCGACCCACAGTTCATCCCACCGTTTTTCAACACAGACGGGTTCGAGCCTCCACCCCTCTTTCGAGGGGCTTCACTCTGACCATGGGTAGATCACTCAGTTTCGGGTCTACTATACGATACTAAATCGCCCGGTTAGGACTCGCTTTCGCTTCGCCTCCCCAATTAAATGGTTAAGCTTGCATCGCATAAGTAACTCGTCGGTCCATTATTCAATAGGTACGCGGTCAGGCATTCTATCCGCCGAAGCGAATAGCATAGCCCTCCCACCGCTTGTAAGTCTATGATTTCAGGTTCTATTTCACTCCCCTCACCGGGGTTCTTTTCAACTTTCCCTCACGGTACTTGTACGCTATCGGTTTAGGTGTAGTATTTAGTCTTAGACCGTGGTCGGCCCTGATTCCTACAGGATTTCCCGTGTCCCGTAGTACTTGGGATGCACCTAGGCGGTTTGGGAATTTCGCATACAGGACTCTCACCTTCTTTGGTGCGCCTTTCCAGGCGCTTCCGCTATCCCCTCACCTACCATATCGGTGTCCCGCAACCCTCCGCATCCAAAAGGATGCAAAGTTTAGACTATTCCCCGTTCGCTCGCCGCTACTGTGGGAATCTCGGTGATTTCTCTTCCTCAGGGTACTTAGATGTTTCAATTCCCCTGGTATCGCTTCTCTACGGCTATGAATTCACCATAAAGATACCCCGCTATTAAGCGGGGCGGGTTCCCCCATTCGGAAATCCGCGGATTAAAGCCTGTTTGCGGCTACCCGCGGCAATTTCGGAGCTTACCCCGTCCTTCATCGCCTCACCTAACCATAGTCATCCATGCATAGACTCTTTGTAGCTTGACCGATAAATCTGGTATCTCGGTTAAATTGTAGCTTTTACCTCAAGATCAAATTGACCTTGTTACGTAGTTGTCAAAGAACAAAAGCGCCATAATCATGCGCCAAGAAATTTATTGTTGCGCCGCACTCGCTGCTCGGCTTGTCGCCTCGCTGCGCTCGCTCTAGTGCACTTAAAAATTCTCTTGTCGAGAATTTTTAAGTGGAGGCGAGCAGGATCGAACTGCCGACCTCATGCTTGCAAAGCACGCGCTCTCCCAACTGAGCTACGCCCCCGAAAATTTTACGAAGTAAAATTTTCGTCCCGAGTCACTCTCGTTTTCTACTAAGTGACGAGGGACAAAACATTTGCCCCTCGCATCCAAAAAAATCTCATGATGCTCGGGCCCAAATTTCGCTGCGCGAAATTTGGTGGGCCCAAGAGGATTCGAACCTCTGACCCCAGTCTTATCAGGGCTGTGCTCTAACCAACTGAGCTATGGGCCCGCTATTAACCCAAAATGAATCGTTTGTGTAATGTTAGATGTGATAAGTAATGCCCTGATCATTACCATTACACACTTTACATTAAACAAACGCGCGCATAAAACCCTTCGCTCGCGTTGTTTGATGTGAGAAATTTAATTGTAATAGCCAAACTCCCATGGCACCACCACAGGATCTATAATATCCGCGCCGGGCGCGGATTATTTAGAAAGGAGGTGATCCAGCCGCACGTTCCCGTACGGCTACCTTGTTACGACTTAGCGCCAGTCACCAGATTTACCCTAGGCCCTCATAAAGAGGGATTTTAGGTACCCCCAGCTCCCATCGCTTGACGGGCGGTGTGTACAAGACCCGGGAACGTATTCACGGCAGCGTAGCTGATCTGCCATTACTAGCGATTCCGGCTTCATGGAGTCGAATTGCAGACTCCAATCCGAATTGGGCCTACTTTTTTGCGATTAGCTCCACCTCGCGGTTTGGCAACGCTTTGTAGTAGGCATTGTAACACGTGTGTAGCCCAGGGCATAAAGGCCGTACGGACTTGACGTCATCCTCACCTTCCTCCCGCTTATCGCGGGCAGTCTCCTTAGAGTGCCTCTTCTTAGACCTTGCGGCCTAAGAATGAGTAGCAACTAAAGATAAGGGTTGCGCTCGTTGCGGGACTTAACCCAACATCTCACGACACGAGCTGACGACAGCCATGCAACACCTGTGTAGGCTCCTGGTTTAACAGGTCGTCCACCTTTCAGCTTCCTACTTCCTACATGTCAAGCCCTGGTGAGGTTCCTCGCGTAGCATCGAATTGAACCACATGTTCCACCGCTTGTGCGGGTCCCCGTCAATTCCTTTGAGTTTTAACCTTGCGGTCGTAGTCCCCAGGTGGAGCACTTAACGAGTTATCTTGCGGCGCTGAAGGGTTACCCCAACACCTAGTGCTCATCGTTTACGGCTAGGACTACCAGGGTATCTAATCCTGTTTGCTCCCCTAGCTTTCGCAGCTTAGCGTCAGTACTAGGCTAGAGAGCCGCTTTCGCCACAGGTGTTCCTCCCGATATCTACAGATTTCACTCTTACACCGGGAATTCCACTCTCCTCTCCTAGTCTCAAGCCATGCAGTTTTGGAGGCAGTTCTTTGGTTGAGCCAAAGGATTTCACCCCCAACTTACATAGCCGCCTACCTGCCCTTTACACCCAATGAATCCGAGTAACGCTCGCCACCTTCGTATTACCGCGGCTGCTGGCACGAAGTTAGCCGTGGCTTCTTCTCTAGGTACCGTCAGTCTTACGCCCTATTTAGGCGCAAGATTTCTTCCCTATCGAAAGAGGTTTACAATCCGAAAATCTTCATCCCTCACGCGGCGTCGCATAGTCAGGCTTTCGCCCATTGCTAAATATCCTCGACTGCAGCCTCCCGTAGGAGTCGGGGCAGTGTCTCAGTCCCCGTGTGGCTGACCGCCCTCTCAGGCCAGCTACCCGTCAAATGCCTTGGTGGGCCGTTACCCGCACCAACTAGCTGATAGGACGCGAACTCATCTTTAAGGGGCAGCTTTTAAGGGCCGCCTTTACATATGAGTGCTCGCGCACTCATAAACACATCAGGTATTACCCCTGCTTTCGCAAGGCTATTCCTGCCATAAAGGTAGATTATTCACGTGTTCCTCACCAGTCTGCCGCTATGAACTGAACTTTTCCCTTGCGGGAAAAGCCCAAAACATCGCTCGACTTGCATGCCTAATCCACGCCGCCAGCGTTCACTCTGAGCCAGGATCAAACTCTCCAAAAATTTAAGAAAGTTTTATAAAGGCTCTTATCATTAATTTTATTTCCTCACGCTTGCTTGGCTATTACAATTATCAAAGAGCAATTATCCCTCGCCTCTAGAACTAATATCCGGAGGCTCGGGATTGTTTGCCTGAACTTATAGAGGGCAAACAAAATGCGCCCCGACTTTACGTCGGGGCGCATAGAAATCTTACCTCTGCGCCACCTTTAGTCGGCGTCACTAACTACAAAAAAATGTCAATACCGCTTTTATATTTATTCACAATTGAAATTGTTGTCAATTCCCCCCTTCTCAGGGGTGCAGCGAATATACCAAAAAAAGCGATTTCTGTCAAGTCTTTTTTCGTAAGCTGTTAATTTACTATTACTTTACCGCCTGCGCGAAAAATCCACCCTCCTCTATGCGGCGATCAATTCAGTTATCTTGAATATAGGCAAAAATAGCGCAATTACTATCCCTCCGATAATTACGCCTAAAAAGGCGATTACCAGGGGTTCGATCATACTCGTCAACGCACTGACTGCCGCGTCAACCTGCTCCTCATAGAACTCCGCAATCTTGGTGAGCATATTCTCAAGCTTCCCTGTTTTCTCTCCCACCCCGATCATACGCGATACCATCGGCGGAAAGACCTTGGACTTTCCTAAGGGGTCTGAGATCGGTTCTCCGCTTCGCACGGCGTTTCGGCAACTCGCGACTACCTCTTCAACCACCGTATTCCCGGATGTTTTACTGACGATATCCAGGGCGGTCAAAACTACAACACCGCTTTTTACTAACGTCGAAAATGTGCGCGCGAACCTGGCTATAGCGACCTTCCTAAAAAGCGGACCAATAACTGCTACCTTCAATTTAAAAGCATCGAAATTATAGCGGCCTTGTTTTGTCTTAAGGTACCGCTTAAAGAGGAATGCTAAACCCACCATAGCTATTACAGCGAACAAAAAGTACGCCCTCAAAAAATCACTCACCCCTATCAGGACGCGGGTAGGTAGAGGCAGTTGGCCTCCCAGCATCTCGAATATCCCCTTGAATGTCGGAACCACCTTTAAAAGAAGTACTCCGGTAATCAATATCGCCATACTTACCACCACCGCAGGATACACCAGGCTTGAGCGTATCTTTCTGTTAAGCCCTGCAGCCTTCTCCATGTAGCCAGCCAATCTCTCTAATACCTCATCAAGCATGCCCGAAGCCTCTCCTGCCCTGACCATGTTAATAAAAAGATCGGAGAATACGTTTGGATGTTTTGCTAGTGCATCGCAGAAGCTCATCCCCGCTTCAATATCCTTTCGCACCTGGGTTACTACGATCAGCAGGGTTTTATTTTCAACCTGCTCCTGCAGTATCGTTAATGCCTGCACCAGCGGGATCCCGGCGTCGATCAGAGTAGCAAGCTGCCGCGAAAATATCACTAGGTCGTCAAGCTTGACCTTACTTCTAGCCCTTGGCATCTTCTTCTCTTTAACCTGCTTAAGAGAGATCACCACCAGCCCCTTTTCATGTAAGACTGCCGCCGCCTCTTCCTCTGTGTTAGCGTCCAGCGTCCCGGTGGAACTTCTTCCCTCTTTGTCCTTGGTTGTATACTTATAGATTTTCATCGTCTTTCGCTCCTTCTTCGCTATTTGTTTATAGTCTATCTACGATCTTAAGAAATGATTTCACTACCGTAGGATCGAACTGCTTCCCGCTCTCCTTCTTGATCTCAGCGACTGCCTCATCCCTAGTAAATGCTTGCTTCCTGTAGGCGCGGGTCGAGCGCATTGCATCATACGCATCGGCAAGATGAATGATGCGCGCCCCAGGCAGTATATCCTTACCCCTCAGGCCCAGCGGATAACCCGAGCCGTCGAAATGTTCATGGTGCTGCTTGATCATCTCCCTAGCCTCATTCAAAAAGGTCAGAGGTTCCAGGATCTCGCTAGCGATCTCCGGATGACGTTTGACCTTCTCCCACTCCTCCTGGTTGAGTTTCGCCGGTTTTGTCAGGATACTATCCTGGATCCCGATCTTACCCAGATCGTGGAGTTCACAGGCTTCTCTGATCATCTCGATCTCATGAGCCGAGAGTCCCATCTCGTTAGCGATGGCACAGGCGTACACGGAAACATTCTCAGAGTGGCTATGGGTATAGTGGTCCCTGGCGTCGATCGCCTGGGCAAGTACCTTGATCGTACGCATATAAGTCGTGCGCAGACTCTCATAAAGCCGGCTTAAATTTTTAGTCGAATCCTCGACCCGGTTTGCCAGCATGATATTCTGCTTCTTAAGCGATGTATTCTTCTCTTGAAGCCCCAGATTTAGTCTTCTTTGCGAGACTAAGAGTGTATGCAACTCAATGCCTTTCTTTACCAAGAAAAGAAACTTCTCGCTGTTGATCGGTTTAGATATGGCCCCGTAGACTCCAAGCCTGAAAACCTGATGCTGCAGGCGCCTCTGCTCATCAGTTAGAACGATGATAATAGAATCTGGATCAGCCTTTTTAATGCGTTCCAGTAGCAGATCACCCTCGGAGCCCTCCACTTTGAACCTGGCTATGACTAGGTCGAAATTCTGGCGGGTCAGGCAAGCCAATGCATCCTCTACCGAACTTTTCAGGACCAGCGAATAATCCCCGCCCAGGCTCTCCTGCAGATACCCGAATGTTTCCGGATGATCATCTATCAGTAAAATACTGTTTTTTTCCGGCATCGCTTATTCTTCCGTAGTGATCCTCAGTGCTTCATCCAGCGTAGTCAATTCCTGCTTTACCTTTAAGTATGCGTCATCCCTGAGTGTCTTCATGCCGCATTTAACCACTGCATACTCCTTTATCTCATCAAGCGGGCTCCTTTTCATAATCATCTCCCTTATCGGATCGTCGATCATCAACGATTCCAGGATCGCTACCCTGCCATAGTAACCGGTATGACTGCAATACTTACACCCTTCTGCCTTATAAAAATCCGCCCCCTGCTTAAAACCGATCTGCTTCAGGAAGTCTACCGGGATATCGGTCTTCTTCCTGCACCGCTGGCAGATCCTGCGGCAAAGCCTCTGAGCACAGAGCATCACCAGGCTTGAGGCGGCTAAGAAGGGCTCAACGCCCATATCGATTATACGGGAGATACTTGAGATCGCATCGTTAGTATGCAGCGTGGAGAACACGAGCTGCCCGGTAAGCGAGGCTTTTATGGCGATATCGGCTGTTTCAGAATCCCTGATCTCACCGATCATGATCACGTCCGGACTCTGGCGCAAAAGTGCGCGCAGGCCCGTAGCAAAGCTCAGCCCGATCTCGGGCCTGACCTGGATCTGGGTTATCCCCTCGATCTGGTATTCCACCGGTTCCTCGACGGTAATAATATTCTTCTCGGGGGTATTGAGTTGATTCAGGACCGAATAAAGGGTAGTAGATTTTCCTGATCCGGTCGGCCCAGTCACCAGGATCATCCCGAATGGCTTCTTGATCGCTTCCCTAAAGGTCTTCAACGGCTGCTCGGAGAAACCTAACTTATCCAGCCCGATCGAAAGGTTGCCTTTATCCAGCAGGCGCAGCACGAACTTCTGACCGAATGTCGTCGGCAGGCTTGAAACGCGGAAATCGATCTCCCTGCCCTCATACTTCACCTTGAATCTGCCGTCCTGAGGAATGCGGTTTTCGGTAATGTCGAGATTCGAGATGATCTTTAGGCGAGCCAGCACTGCGTTCTGGTTGACCTGAGGGACACTGAATACGTTGTGCAGCGCACCGTCAATGCGATACCTGATGCGCAGGCAATCCTCTTCCGGTTCGACGTGTATGTCGGAAGCGCGCCTCTTCAGGGCGCCGTTTAAAACCAGATCCACTAGCTTGACTATCGGCGCCTTCTGGCTATCCTGAACAGCACTACTCAGGTCGATCTCCTCGTACTTAAGCAGCTCTATTGTCTGCTTACCGTCCCCACCATGCTCAAGGACCTCCTCACCCAGAATATCCCCCATCCCCTTAATATTTTTCTCGTACTGCGCCTCGATCGCCGTTAAAATCTCCTCATCGGTGCTTAAGACGATATCCACAGAGCAATTGGTAAGCGTCTTTAAATCATCGAGTGCAAAGACGTTTAATGGATCGGACATCGCTACGGTGATGGTATGCCCGATCTTTGAGATCGGGATTATCCCGTATTTTTTAGCCACATCCACAGGGACGAGCTTAATCACTTCAGGGTCAAATCTATACTTGGTAAGATGCAGGGTGGGTATGTAGAGATGCTCCGATAATAAAGGCAGTAATTCCTTCTCCGTGACTATTTTTTGCTCAGCCAGGATCTTCCTCAGGGGGATATGTTTCTCCTTCTGTATCTCTATCGCCTCATCCAGCTGCTCCCTCTTAAGGCGCTTCTCCTTTAAAAGTATTTCCATAATCTTTTCTCTTAGTGATTGCATATCCTAAAGCTTCTATTCGTCGGGTGCAGTAACGCGCAACACCTCTTCAAGTGTTGTATTCCCCTCCTGAGCGGCGCGCAGGCCCTCTTCCCTAAGTGTGCGCATACCTTCACTGCGCGCCTGCTTCTTTACCAGATGCTCCTGGGCGCAGGCTAAGATCAACGCCCGGATAGGATTCGATAACAGTAATATCTCAGCGATCCCGATCCTGCCGGCATAGCCTGAATTAAAACACCTGGGGCATCCCTTGCCGCGGAAGAAAACCTGCTTCTTATTGACGGGGTCTAACTTTAGACTATCCGCAACATCCTTTTTGATCTCATAGCTTTCTTTGCAAGAATCGCAGATCTTTCGCACCAGCCTCTGCGCGATCACGCAGATCAATGAAGAGTTTATCAGATATGGCTCGACACCAATATTGATCATACGCGCCACCGCTCCGGCGGCTGTCGTCGTATGCAGAGTCGACAAAACCAGGTGGCCGGTCAAAGCGCTTTTAATAGCTATATCGACTGTTTCATAATCTCGGATCTCCCCGATCATGATCACATTAGGGTCCTGCCTAAGAATCGAACGCAGGGCACTGGCAAATGTCAATCCGATATCCGGCCGTGCCGTGACCTGGTTTATACCCTCTAACTGGTACTCTACAGGATCCTCGACGGTAACCAAATTCTTATCATCGGAGTCGACATATTTCAGGACCGAATAGAGGGTGGTGGTCTTCCCGCTTCCGGTAGGGCCGCAGACCAGGATCATTCCGTGCGGTAGCTTTGATACCGTCTTCAGGTGAGCGATCATCCCTTTACTAAAACCTAACTTCTCAATATCAAGCATCGCCTGCGACTTATCCAGGATGCGCACTGCTACCTTCTCTCCGTAGCTGGAAGGCAGTACCGAGATCCGGAAATCTATTTCCCTGGATAGCAGATTCGCCTTAAACCGGCCATCCTGGGGAAGTCTATGCTCTGCAATATTCAAATCTGATATAACCTTGAGACGTGAGACGATCGGAGCATGCATTTTCTTAGCCGGAGAATGCTCCTGCTCCTGCAATATACCGTCAACCCGGTAACGGATCCGTAAGGTTTTCTCCATCGGTTCGATCAGCACATCCGACGATTTTCTCTTCACCGCCTCCTCTAAGATCAGATTCGTTATCTTAATCACCGGAGCCTCACTGCTGATCTTGACCAGCTCCTTGCTGCTGGGAGTGATCTCGCGCTTTTCCTTTACAAGCTCTATTTTTGAAGCGGTTATCTCCTTGACCAGGCTCTCTACAGCGCCTCCGGTGGTGTCGGGATAATAGATCTCAACGGCCTGTAGTATATCTTCACCCGTAGCGATGATCGGATTGATCTTAAAGCCGGTAAGTGTCTTGACGTGGTCAATGGCAAATATATTTAAAGGGTCGGCCATGGCCAGAGTCACGGTATCTCCCATTTTAGAGACCGGGATGATCTGGTACTGACGGGAGATCTCTACCGGAATGATCTTGACTATCTCCGGGTCGATCTTAAAACGGCGCAGGTCGATTAAGGGGAACCCCAGGCCTTCGCTTAAAGCGGTGACCAGCTCTTTCTCCTCGATAAACTTCAAGCTGACGATGATATCGCTGAGGCTTCCACCCTTACTCTTCTGGACAGCCAGCGCTTGATTAAGCTTCTCCCTGGTGATCAACTTGTTATTGATCAGAATTTCTGTAAGCCGCTCCTTTAATGAGCTCATCTACTTTTGACCCTTGTAGTATTTTTCGATCGCCTTTCTGACATCAGTTGATGTAGCGACAAAAGTCTGTACGTTACAGCCGCAGAGCAGTTCCACGTCTTCCACTGCCTGCACATTCAGCGGATTTGACATCGCTAGGGTCAGATTACTTCCGATCTTATCGATCGGTATCATCATGTATTGCCTGACAACACGAGCCGGTATGCAATCTATCACTTCTTGAGAAATCTCATAATTAGCCAGAGGCAGATAGGGAAACCCGTATTGGGCGGTGAGGGCTTGGGCGATATCCTCCTCCTTGGTAAACCCCAGGCCTACCAGAATCTCTCCGATCAGGCCGCCCTTCTCTTTCTGGAGCTCCAGCGCCTTATCAAGCTGCTTCTGTTTTATGATCCCCCGCTCGATTAAAAGTTCACCGAGCTGCTTATTGATAATCCTTCTGATCGCCATAGCTATACTTTTTTTATCGTGAAACTGACAATGCGGTTCTTACCCTGTTGCTTGGCAAGTTCCAGGGACTCTTGCGCTTTTATCAACAGCTCATCCGCCTCTACTCCGTCGAGAGGATTCTCGCTTACCCCGCCGCTGACCGTAAGCCGTTTCTTCTGGTCATCCTCTTCGGCGAAGCTGAACTCGATCTTCTTCCTGATATTTTCGGCGATCTCCTGCGCCTGGCGTTTGTTTTTCTCAGGCAGCACCATCGCAAATTTATTATCACCGGCCCTGGCTACCCTGTCGATCTCGCTGACCGAATCCCTGACCAATGAAGAGATCTTCTTTAAAGAAGTCTCCGCCTGTAATGAACCGAAACTCTGGTGGAATTTTCCAAAATCATCCACATCAAGCAGGACATATGAACACGGCCTCTGGTAGACTATCGCCCTCTGGATCTCCTCCTTCAGACGCGCATGTATAAACTTATCGTTGTAGAGGCCGGTAAGTGGGTCTTTGATCTCCAGCCGCTCGATGCGGTGAGTAAGGATATCGTTTTCCAGGGCGATCGCTATCTGTTTTGCGAATATATTCAAAAGCTCGAGGTCATCCTTCTTGTATACGCAATGTTCTAGATTATTACCGATACCGAATATTCCCTGGACTGTCCCGCGTAAAAATATCGGCATCGCGGCTGTATTTTTCATTTGAAACTTTTTAATGAAATCATCGGCCTGCTCCTTGGGCGCCGCATTCTCATTATCCAGTATCATCGGCTTATTCGTCTTGACTAGCTTATTGAAGAGAGAATTCTCCGGGTCAAGCGACAGGCCAAAGAGATGCTCAGGCTTCACGCCGGCAGCAGACCTCACCACAAACTCCTGCTTAACCCCCTTCTTCTCCTTTTTAAAGATGAAATATGCTGCTTCGGAACCTGCTAAGAGACGTGATTTTTCCACGATCAACCTGAGGATCTCTTCTATGTCGGCCCCCTGGCTGATCAAAGAACTGATTTGCAAAAGGCTGGAGAGGACAAGTACGCGCTTCTGGATCTCCAGATTTATCTCAGTCGTCCTTTCGCCGTAATTCTTAAGCTCATCCATATTACTGCGGATACGCCGGGTAATCTCGTTTAAAGAATGGCTCAGATCCCCTACCTCGTCTTCACGCAAGACATCTAATTTCTGGTCAACGTCTCCGGCGGCGATCATTCTTGCGGTTGAGCTCACCGATACCACCCGGTCAAATATCTGTTTTACGACTAGGAATCCGACAATGGCAATAAATACACTTATCGCGACAGGGATCGCGACATCAAGTTGGGGCCCCATCTGCGGCAATATGTAATTTGTCACCAGATACCCGCAGACAAGTAATGGTAGGATAGACATAAGACAAAAAGCTATCTCTAATTTGTATTTAAGGCTCTGCGAGGCTAAAGTAAACTTCTTTTCCTTCTTCATAATAACCTCCTTATGTCATAACTTGAATTAAAGTATATCACTTATCCTCTTGTATGGCAACCACTTTAATGAGCACATAACTTACGGAGCGAAGCGAACGTAAGTTATAAGTGCGAATTAATCCCGGCAAATGTGACAAAATACTCGAAGAGAATTTTGTCACGGCTTATGAGCCGGGATGATATTCATTGCAGCGTATAGCTGACGGTGAAAACAGATTAGTTCCCTGAGCCCACAACTTACGGAGCGAAGCGAACGTAAGTTGTCTGGGCGATAATGAGCGCATCACTTAGCCAACGATAGTGAAGCTAAGTGATATGCGCGAATTAATCCCGGCTCATCTCCTCACTTACTTTGTCAAACTCCGCCTTTAAGGTACTCTTATCTATCCCGGTTTCTATGAAATCCCATGGCAAGACCTGATCGCGGGCCTTAGGCTTTAGATAAGACAAGTAATCTACGCCGCACTCGCTGAAGGCGTCAAGCCATCTCCTAAAATCAAACTCTTCGGACCAGGCATCACTCCTGGCACCATTTCTGAAGGCGGTTGATATCACCCGTGACAACCCGCGGTCCCCACGGGAAAGCACCCCTTCCAGAACACTCATGTATCGATTATGGAAACTGACCTTGATCTTGCTTGAGCCTGCGCGTTTGCGTATATGATCCTGCTTCGACTTGATCTTGGCAAGGCCATCCATCCCCGTCCATTGCAGCGCGGTGTGCGGCTTGGGGATCAGTGTATTAATGCTCAAGTTTACCTGCGCGCTTGCCCCCGAGACCTCCCTCTTTAATCCTGAGGCCTTTTTGGAAAAATCAATGATCCCATCCAGGTCTCTATCTGTCTCGCCGGGCAATCCGATCATAAAATACAGCTTTATATGCCGGTAGCCGTTGCTGTAGGCGCTCTTCAGGGCCCGCAAGAAACTCTCCAGATCAAAATCCTTCCCGATCACCCTGCGCAATCTCTCTGTCCCGGCTTCCGGGGCAAAGGTCAAGCTGGTCTTTTTGACTGTAGCGGTCAACGAAGCAAGATCGCCAACCATCGCCCTGGGCTTTATAGAGGGGAGAGAGAAACTCACTGATTTATTTTTAAAGGTATCTATCAGCTTAGAGAGCAATTCCTCAACCTGCGGGTAATCACTAACCGACAGCCCGCATAAAGACACCTGATCATAACCTGAACGCCTGTAAATCTCCTCTGCCAGGACAAGAACATCCTCGATCCCTCTTCTGCGGCAGGGAAAGTATGTAGAACGCGCCTGGCAGAAGCGGCAGGTGTTCGGGCACCCACGCATGATCTCAAGTGAGATCCGGTCATGCACTGGCTCGATGTAAGGCACCAGCCAATCGCAAGGATAGTAGGACTTGCTTAGATCTTTTACTGACCGCTTCCTGATCCGCTCCGGTACCCCTGCGAATCTTGGCTGCAACGGCGTATCCCTCCCGGTATCGTGCTCTTCTTTATACAACGAAGGCACATACACTCCCTCAATACGACAGAGCTCCTTTAGGATCTCCTCCTTACTCAATGTTCCCGACTTAAAGGCCTCTTTATTCTTTCTAAAGCTCTCAACTATCTCTGGCAGCGACTCCTCAGCCTCTCCGATCACAAATAGATCAAAGAACTCATGCATCGGTTCCGGGTTCATCACGCTCGGTCCTCCGGCGATCACCAAGGGATAGCTGTGGTCCCGGCCTGCTGATGTTAAGGGCAATCCGCCCAGATCAAGAAGATTCAACGCATTGGTATAGCTTAACTCATACCCTAAGGAAAAACCCAGAATATCAAACTCCCTCAAGGATCTTCTTGACTCCAGTGAAAAGATCTCTCTAGCCTCCTTGCGCAAGTGTGCCTCTAGATCCGCGCCAGGCGAAAAGAAGCGTTCGCAAAGAGTATCTTTCATGCGGTTCAGGAGTCCGTAGAGTATCCGCACCCCCAGATTACTCATCCCCACTTCATATATTTCGGGAAAGCAGAGCGCGAACCTCAGATCGCAATCCTCAAAGCGCTTCTTGGAGACATTCCATTCCCTGCCGATATAGCGCGCCGGCTTCCTTACCTGTAATAAAAGCTCCTCCGGTAGTTCTACCATCTTTAAAAGACCGCCCTCCTCTTATCAATACTAGCCAGGATCCCCAGCGCGGCAAAGGTCACCAGCATCGACGAGCCCCCGTAACTCAAGAGAGGCAGCGGCAGTCCCACTACCGGCGCAAGCCCCAGTGTCATCGCAATATTGACCGAGATCTGGATCGCGATCATCACGCAGATCCCCAGGGCGAGCATCTTACCGAAGTAATCATTGGTCCTTAAAGCGATGATCATCGCCTGGCGCACCAGCAGAAAGTAAAGCATCAAAAGTATCCCGGCTCCAAAAAGCCCCCACTCCTCGGTAAAAGTAGCAAAGATAAAATCCGTATGCGATTCAGGCAAGAAATGCAACTGGCTCTGCGTTCCCGAAAGCCACCCCTTGCCGAAGAAACCTGATGAACCGATGGCTATCTTTGACTGGATCACGGTGTAGCCGGCGCCCAGGGGGTCAATATTGGGGTCAAGGAATACCAGCAACCGCTCTCTCTGATACCCTCTCAAAAGATTCCATAATACCGGAAGTGCCAGGGCTACCGCAGCCAAAAGAGAAATAATGTATTTAAGCCTTACTCCCGATAAATACAACATCATAACAAATATCAACAACACGATCGCACCACTACCCAGGTCAGGCTGCCGGATCACCAGAAGCGCCGGCAGCCCAACGCCGGCAAGAGGCAGGAGTAATCCTCGCACTAGCCCGAGCCTGCCAACTAAAAGCGAGACATCATTTACGGATTTCATACTATAGTAGCGCGCCAAAAAGATCACGATCACCAGCTTAACTACCTCAGATGGCTGAAAATTTAACCCGGCAAAGCGCAGCCAGCGCTGCGCGCCCAGCCGGGTAGTGCCAAGAAAAAAAACCATTATCAATAAGAATAGTACGGCGGCATATAAGAAATAAGTCGCTTCCCAGATATTACGGTAATCAAGGTTTGCCATAACCAGAAACACCGCCACTCCAAACAATATCCATAAGATCTGCCGCTTATAAACATCCTGCCAACCCTCGCCCTCCTTTTCGTAAGTACTACTGTAGATCGAAAGTACCCCTAAGACGGCGATCAGGATAGCGATGCATAAAATGATCCGGCCGGATATCTTCAAATCAGACCCTCCTTGATCATTCTCTCGATTATTTTCTTGGCAAGCACTCCTGATACATAACCCGAGCCGGAATTCTCCAGAAATACACAGATGGCAAACTTAGGGCTCTTGTAAGGGAAGTACCCAACAAACCAGCCGTGCGCCTCGGCCCTGCCCACCTGGGCAGTGCCGGTCTTTCCGGCGATAGAAACTGAAAGCCCCGAAAGAATATTGGCTGTGCCCTCCGGATCGCTGATTGTCCCCCGTAAGCCCTGATTGATCGTGGATATAGTGCTCTGCTTCAAGCCCATGGAGGTGACTTTTCTTTGATAGGAAGATATATCCTGTTCTCCCACTGCCTTCAGGAGATACGGCCGCACCAGGCTCCCCTTGTTTGCGAATACACAGATCATACGCAAAAGCTGTATAGGTGTCACCATTAACTCCCCCTGCCCGATCGATAGATTAGCGGTATCTCCATCGTACCACTTCTGGAATTTTGATAATCTTCTCCAAACCGTATTTGGGACCTGGCCTACGGATTCGTATGGTATATCCACATTTGTCTCCCTTGCCATCCCGAATCTAACCGCATATGCGTGGATCAGCTTAGCGCCGGTAAGCAGCCCTGTCCTCCAGAAGAACACATTACAAGAGCGGGCTATACCTGCGACGATACTAGTATCGCCATGGGTATTCCAGCAGGAGAATCTTGAACCTCCGATGCGGATGCTGCCGGTGCACTTAAATGACGTGCCGCTGGAGATCTTCTTCTTCTCAAGCGCGGCAGTCGCCACTACCAGCTTGAATACAGAACCAGCCGGATAAAGCCCTGTGATCGCACGGTTGATGAACGGAGCTTGGGAATCATTAAATAGCCTGCGCACGTACGAAGCTTCCTTTTTTATAAATGCCTCAGGATTAAAACCCGGCCTGCTGGCCATCCCTAAGATCTCCCCGTTTGAGGGATCGATGATTATAACCGCACCCTTTCTTTCGCCCATCTCCTCCTCGACGATCTTCTGTATCTCAAGGTCAAGGGTAAGCTGTATGTTCCTGCCGCTTGTCGGAGGCCGGTACCCCAAGGCGTGCACCTGATTACCCCTGCTATCCACCACAAAGGATAACCCTCCCTCCTCCTGACGCAGGTAATAATCATATTTCTCTTCGACCCCTCCGAACCCTACGATATCCTTGGTCTTGTATCCGTAGTCGGATAATTTTGTCAGACGCCAGCGGTCGATCTCATTTAAATACCCGATCACGTGACAGGCGAGCCTGCCATAAGGATACGACCTTATCGGGTGAGGCTGGATGATTATTCCCGGCAATTCCACTTTCAACTCTTCAAGCGCGATCGCCTTCTTTATATCTATATTTTTGGCTAAAGTTGCTGCCGAGATCCCGGATGAGCCCCTGGTGCGAAACCTCTTTCTCAACTCGCTGGGGCTGATCTCCAGTATTCCAGAGAGAGTCTTGATCGTCTTATCGGTGCTATTGCCATCCTGCGGTACGATCATCACATCGTATGAAAGGTAACTCTCGACGATTACCTTGCCGTTACGGTCAAGGATCACTCCCCGGGCGCCGGACTGAGGGAGGAGCCGGATTGAATTCCTCTTGCTCATCTGGCTGTACCTGGGCCTATGGACAACCGCCAGGCCAAATACGGAAAGAAAGAGCAGTGCAAAAATCAAGACTAAAACGAGACTCAGTATTCTTATCCTCATATCCGCAAACGCACTCTCTTTTTTAAAAGTTCAAAGGCAGGATAAGCAACTGCTGCTGTATATAGGGATCCAAATAGTAGGACGCGCAGAGTCGAGCCGAGCGGCACGCCTCTGCCCAAGAATGCCTTGATCATCCTCACGGCTAGATTTTGCGAGACGGCAGTCACCAAGACCAGTAATGCCAGCCTGAGGCCGGTCTCTAACGAAATGCTCCTCAACAGCCTGATGATCAAAAAGGCCCAGAGGGGAAAAAGCAGAGTATTGGTGCCAAAGGTATCCGCTGTAAAGCAATCCTTTAGTAATCCGGCCAGGGCAGCAAAGGCCAGGGCACGCTCCATCTTAAAGACCATCGCAGCGGCAACCGCCCCCAGTAGTAAAAGATCGGGCTTTACACCGAAAAGCTTAACAGAATCCAGGACCGCCACCTGGATAAAACAGAGGATAACAAGCGCGGCAAAGAATCTTATTCTCATTCCGTGATAATCAAAAGTTCCTCTAAGCCGGTAAGGTCTGCAGCCGGTTTTACCGTCGCCCAACGGCTTAATCCTGAAAGGTCCTCTCCGACCCTTGTCACCGTCCCGATCATTATTCCCTTTGGATAGACCGATGTTAGGCCTGAGGTAACGATTACATCCGATACTTTTACATCGCACTCTTTAGGCAGGTAACGCATGATCAGGGAATTTCCCAGCGTTCCCGATACCAGCCCCTCCTGGCGGCTGCGCTGGTCGATCGCTGAAACGCCAAGGTTTGGATCATTGATCAACATCACCTTTGAGGAGCTTCCGGCACTCTCGATCACTCTTCCCGCTAACCCAAGGTGGCTGACCGCAGTCATCCCCTCTTTTATGCCGTGCCTCTTCCCCTTATTGATCAGGACTACCGATGACCAGTTGTCTGTTGAGCGCCCGATGATAAAAGACGGTACAACCTTCAGGGCCGACCTATTTTTAAAATCCAAAAGATCCCTTAAGCGCGCATTCTCAAGCTTCAACTCCTCGAGCGCGTTGAGCTTATTCTTAAGCAGACCGACCTCTGCCTTAAGGATCCGATTCCAGGACATATTGCGGTGGTAAAGGGCCATCCCGCTGACTTCACGCATCAGCAATTTTGATATGGCAAGCGGGATCCTGGAAAGGGTTAAAACAGGTTTTCGGATCAGGTGCGTGATACTGGCAAGTATTACGAGTGGGATTATGGCGGAAGTGATTACAACTAGGCGTTGCTTTTTGAGTCTAGGCACATCCTACCTGCGCAAGCCTCGGGCTTTATCCCGGGGCGCTTCGAATGGGTTGGTTAAGAGTGGATCTCTGACTTTATGGGAACGGTGACTTTCTTCAGATACTTGATCTCATCAAGCACCCTGCCGGTACCGCAGGCGACCGCCGTAAGCGGATCATCTGATATGTGCACGGGAAGGCCCGTCTCTTCGGAGATCAGTTTATCCAATCCCCTCAGCATCGCGCCGCCCCCGGCTAAAACTATCCCGTTCTCGATCAGATCAGAGGCCAGTTCCGGAGGAGTCCGCTCAAGGGACATCTTAGTGATCTCCAAGATCGCCCGCAAGGGCTCCTGCAGCGCCTCGCGGATCTCTTCTGAGGTCACAGCGATCATCTTAGGCAGGCCTGTGACCAGGTCCCTGCCCTTTACCTCCATCGTCATCTCTTCATCCTGCGGATACGCTGAACCGATCTTTATCTTTATACCCTCTGCAGTGCGCTCACCGACCATCAGGTTGTAGGTTTTCTTAAGATACTCTATGATCGCCTCGTCCATCTCGTCTCCGCCGATGCGTATTGACTTGGAGAATACGATCCCCGCAAGGGAGATCAC
>JBHPDM010000020.1:0-24106 GCA_042577285.1 Candidatus Omnitrophota bacterium | reverse complement strand
GTATAGGACTAAAGGGCCGCTGACTACAACTGCAACCGGTATCGTTGCCCTGGACCTTTCCTTTTTCTTTCTGCGCCTTCTTCGCTTCTTGCTCTGCGCGCTTTGCTGCTCTGGACGCCTTACGCTCTTCTAAAGTCTTAGCTTTTTCCTCTTCGGACTTTCCAACTGTTGCAAACCAGTCAGAGACACGGTTGAATACCGCATTCTCACTTGCATGCTCATAGCCTTGAGCGCTTGCTCCCTTCTTGTCCTTTGGCGCAGCAAATACCGAAGAACAAATCATCAAAAAAGAAAATGCTAACAATAAAATGGTGAATCTTTTCATCCCTGCCCTCCTTTCAAGGTTATCTTTAAAAAATATTAAACCGCTATTACCTGCTGAAGTGTTTTTTAATGTATTCGTTAAGAAGTAGATTGGCGTCATCCTTACACTGCCCGCACACCGTGCTGACCTTAGTCTTCTCCTGAAGCTCGATGAAGGTGCGCGCCCCGTCTAAAACCGCATGCTCGATCTCATGGTCGGTTACGTTCATGCACTGGCAGACTATGCGCGCCTTCTCCTTTTGAACCTTATCCTGCATCCCGTTGCGGGTATAATAATCGTTAATCGCTGCGCGCAGAGCTTTATCTCCCAATACCGAGCAGTGAATCTTATGCTCAGGCAGGCCGCCAAGTTCTTTAGCCAGGTCCTTCGGAGAAAGATGATAGGCATCCTCCACCTTCATACCCTTGACCATCTCAGAGAGTATCGATGTGCTGGCGATGGCACTTGCACAGCCATAGGTCTTCCACCTGCAGTCGCTGATCGTGCCCTTCTCCTTATCGACCTTGATCACAACGATCATCTCATCCCCGCATTTTATGTTGCCGACCACACCTTTACCGTCATGCGGGAAACCATCTATGTCATCAAGCACGTTGCGCGGATGGATGAAATGTTCCTTTAATTTATCTGAATAAACCCAGCGACCTTTAGTATCCATTTATTTTGCCTTTTCTACGTAGGCCGAGGACATCCCCCGCAGCCTCTTCATCACCTTGGCAAGCGCCTTTACGGTGTATTTTACATCTACGATAGTATTATCGCGTCCTAAGCTCATGCGTATCGAACCATGTGCTTCCTCTGCCGGCAGGCCTGTAGCAAGCAGCACATGCGAAGGGTCAAGTGAACCTGAGGCGCAGGCAGAGCCGGTTGAAACCGCGATCCCCTCCAGATCAAGATACAATAAAATAGCTTCACCTTCGGCTCCCCGGAAAGAAACATTCAGTGTCCCGGCCAGGCAATCTGTGGGATGGCCGTTAAATCTGATGTCAGGAATATTCTCCTCTATGCCCTCCCGCAGCGCCGCCTTAAGCTTGAGCAGGCGCTTCTCTTCAGCCTTCATCTCCTTGGCGCGCATCTCGATCGCCTTACCCAGTCCGGTTATTCCGATCGTGTTCTCCGTCCCGGCGCGCCTGCCCCTCTCCTGATGCCCGCCGCGGATAAAAGGGCAAAAGGGTGTTCCTTTCTTGACATACAATGCGCCGATACCCTTAGGGCCGTAGATCTTATGCCCTGAAAGCGAAAGAAAATCTATACCCAGATCCTTTACATCTACCGGGATCTTGCCGACCCCCTGGACAGCGTCAGTATGAAACAACCCGCCGCGCTCATGCACAATCGCCGAGATCTTTTTAATATCCTGTGTTGTGCCGATCTCGTTATTCGCCATCATCACCGATACAAGGCTGGACTTCTTCATCGGCATCTCTTTTAACTGGTCAAGTTTTAACTTACCGTACCGGTCTACATCAAGATAGCTGACGTTGATACCCCTGTCCGTGAGGCATTTGGAAGTCTCCATAATGCAGGGATGCTCTATCTTGGTAGTGATCACATCCGCCCCGCCGCACTTATGCCCGCACTTCGTTGAATCGCATTGAAGGACATTGAGCACGGCATTGTTCGCCTCAGAGCCGCTGCCGACAAAAATTATCTCTTCGGGAGAGGCGCCGATAAATGATGCCACCCTCTCCCGCGCCTCCTCGACCATCTGTTTCGCCCGCCTGCCAAAATCATGCAGGCTCGATGGGTTGCCAAACTCCTCCATAGCCGCAGATATCGCCTTCTTTACCTGCGGATGAAGCGGCGTGGTCGCGTTATGGTCTAAATATATGTGTTTCTTTTCCATAAATATCTCCTAATTGCTGAAATATAATTGTACCACTTTAATCCCGGTGTTTTCAGTGTGTTTATTAAGTACCAAATCTATTAAAAGTATTCTTTTAGGCACCTCTACCTCCGTATTTAGCTACCCGAGCAACTCCTTGATCTTAGAGACCAATTCCCCCGAGTCGCAGGGTTTTCTTAGCGCATAGTTTGCGCCCAGATCCAGACACTTCTTCTCAAAGTTTACCATCCCCCAGCCGCTGAAAACAATGATCGGAATTTTATTCAGCTCGCGGCTCGCCTTCATCGTCCTGATGATAGCATAACCGTCAATCTTGGGAAGAACCAGATCCAGAAGGACTAAATCCGGCTTCTGGTTAGTCACCTTATCCAGCCCCTCCTCGCCGTCCTCGGCTGAAATAACCTCTAATCCCTCCTTCTCAAGCCTTATCCTGTACATATCCACCAGCTCTAGTTCATCTTCGACGATCAGCACCTTCTTGCCCATATCGGCCTCCGCTTAAAGTAATAACTTCTTATACAGCTGTTCCTCATCTTTACCATCATCAGGAAAAGTAACGAAATTGACCTTCAACTTAATTTTGTCAGTTAATTTTTGTTCGGCAAAGAATCTATCTAACGACTCCGTGAGCCTTTTTTTGATCTTAAGCTTATTGTTCTTATCGCAATCTTCAAGGATAACCAAACATTCACTAGCGCCCTCTGCTGCCAGATCCTCCCTCTTGCGTAAGCTATGCCTAATCACGCTCTTTACCCCCTTGATGATCAAACTCAACTTCTTCTTAGGGATCTGCTGACTTAAACTATCGAGCCCTCTAAAGGATATAGCCACTGCCGACATCTTTGAATTAGCACTCTGCGCTACCTTGATGCCCTTGTGGATGATCTCTTTAAAGAGTATTTTGCGCGAATGCCGGGGGAGCCTAAAGGTAACTTTTGTGCCTTTGTCTAATTCGCTCTCTGCCTGGATATTACCTCCGTGCATCTCTATGATCCCTTTGGAGATGGAGAGGCCCAGGCCAGTGCCCTTCTCTCCGGGGCCGGCGGTGAGGCCAAACTGCTGAAATTTATTGAAGAGCTTAGGCATGTTCTCCTTGGAGATGCCTCTTCCGCTATCTACGATAGAACAGGAGATCCCGCTATCAACTTCCCGCAACGAAACCTCAACAAAACCCTTATCTGTAAATTTCAAAGCATTACTGATCAAATTTGTAAAGACCTGAATCATCCTATCCTTATCGATGTATAGCTCTAGTGGCTTAGAAGGTAAGTTGACGCGCAGGTCAATTCCTTTATGCTTAAACGGAATATCAAACGAAATAAGCACAGTCCTCAACAATTCTTTTATATCGGTCATCCTCCGCTCTAATTCTATCCTCCCGGCCTCGATCTTGGAGACATCAAGGAGATCATTAATAATCCGCGCTAATCTATCGATACTACTTCTAGCCGTACTTAAAATATTCTGCTGCTTCTCATTTACCTCTCCGGGGACACCATCTAAGATCAGGCTAATGCCTTCCTTGGTGATAGCCAGCGGAGTGCGTAGCTCATGGGAGACTACGCTGATAAATTCACTCTTTAATTCATCGATCTTCCTCAACTGCTTATTCTTACCTTCCAACTCTTTATTCAAAAGCCTGATCCCAGCATTTGCCTTCTTCAGGCCCAAGGTCTGGTTCTCTAGTTCCCTCCTTGTCTGCTCCAATATATTCTCTGCCCTCTTCCGATTAGTAATATCCCTGATGATATGCACGGAAGCCACCACCTTACCTTGCTCGTTAAGCACAGGTGAAGTGCTCACGTCAAGAAAAGGCCCCGAATCCGAAATCGCAAGTTCCGCCGTAGATACCTTTTTATTCCTCAGCGTTTGCCTGTGCGGACACAGGTCTATCGGCCCATTTGTTTTATGGACAAGCTTATAGCACTTCTTGCCGATTATCTCTTCAGGCTTAAGCTTCAGGAAATCAGCAAAAGCCCTGTTCACCCTGATAATATTAAAATTCTTATCCATAATTGAAACACAATCGACTATGGAATCAAATGTCCGGCTCCATTCTTTGGCCGCCTCACTGATCCGCAGCTCTGACTCTTTTTGCAGGGTGATGTCTCGGACCGTTGCCTGCAAAAGATTAGCATCCTCGAATTCCATCCGGGTCAACAGAACCGTAGCCGGAAATTCAGTGCCATCGGTTCGCTTATGCCTCCATTCAAAATAGTGTGAACCTTTCTTCATGGCAATCGCCATCATCTTTCTAGCCTTTTCTGAGGATAGCTTACCGTCACTCTGATACCTAGGGGATAATCGTGCCGGAGTATGTCTTATAAAGTCTGCTTCATCCTTGCAAGCGAACAGCTTTATCGTCGCAGGATTTCCGGAGATAAACCTTCCTTGAGGAATAAGGACCATTATCGCATCCCGGGAAGTATCGTAGAGCCCCCTATATTTTCTCTCGCTCACACGCAGTTCATCTTCAATAATCTTTTGTTCGGTAACTTCTAAACCATAGATATTGACATATTGCCCCTCCGGAACAGGGATAAAGTTATAGGCAAAGACTTTACCGCCTATGATTACCTCTTGATTACGAAAAGAGAATTTATTCTTTATACTCTGCGATATTATTTGTTTGCTGTTACGGGGAAGGATCCCAAAAATACTCCTCGCCGATAATCCGCTTCTCTTCAAGAGAAGATCGGCTGCTGGGTTCTTATAAAGAACCTCGCCGTTTTTCCGTATCCTTAAAACCGGGTTAGGGTTCTCCGAAGGGAATCTGGAGAGGTTGACAGTCTCTTCTTCTGAATTCTTTTGAATATTCTTCTTACTCGTCATATCTTCTTTATCACTTCAAGTATGTGGAGAAGATCGTCGGTATTCACGCAATAGTCATCCGCGCCCATCTCCATCGCCTTTACCGCATCTATGCCATCGATTGAGCCGATGCAGACCTAAAAAGCATCGAAGTCAGGAATTAAACCTACTCCTTAGCTGGACCGATAAGGCCTTCATTAGTCCTGCGCTCAGAAATCGGCAATAAAAAACTGAAGGTAGACCCTTTACCTAACTGCGAATCGACCCAGATCTTTCCATTGTGGCCCTCGACGATCTCCTTAGAGATCGCCAGGCCCAATCCGATTCCCTTTTGGCCCAGCTGCTGTTTGCGTTCCAGCTGCTCAAATTCTTTAAAAAGTCTTCCTTGCTCTGGCAAACTGATCCCGCTCCCCGTATCCCTTACGCTTACCTTGAGAGTATTACCTTCTTTTGTACTGCTGATCGTAATAGCCCCCTTGTTTGTAAATTTTAACGCGTTATTTACTAAATTGACGACCACCTGAATAATTTTTTCCTTATCAAACTTGATCCTGGGAAGGTCCTTATCCACATCTAACTTGAAATCTAAACCCTTTTGCTCTGCCAGTGAATGCATCGTATTGTAGACTTCGCTGAGCGTATCATTGATATCGTTTTCCTCAAAAACAAAACGCACCCTTCCGGAATTCAATTTTTGAAAATCCAGTAAATCCCCTACCAAGTGTCCCAGCCTATCTGCACTCTTCTTCGCTAAATCTAAATATTCCTTTTGTTTTTCGTTAAGCTCTCCATGATTTCCTTCTAGAAGAACATTTAGGCCTTCCCGTATAGTGGCTAAAGGCGTCCTGATCTCGTGTGAAGCCTCAGCGAGAAACTTCGACTTTAAATCTACCTGCTCCCTTAGATCTTTCTCTACCTTCGAGCGTGCGCTGAATGACTTTCGAATTAAGGAAAGTATTACCTGATAATCACGGCCAACGATAAATATCAATATTAAATAGCCTGCAAAACGCGTGATATGCCAGAACCACCATTCATCAGTCCAGATAGCAGAATACCTGAAAGTCAAGCCAGAGAAGGCAAATAATAAAAATAGGCAGCTAAAAAGAAAATCCTCAACGTGAAGGTGGCGATGAAAATTAATGATAAATCGTAGTGTAGCCAACGAAAATAAAACGCCGGCGAGCAGATTGATGTTTACCGCCAACAAGCTGAACTTAGCACCGGTTACCATATTAGGCAGCGAATCCGGATAAACCAAGCCCCAGACCCCGATTAATAGACTAAATAACACTGTATTCCATAACATCCAAGTATTGCTTGTTACATTGCCCTTGGGGCGGGCCACCAAAAGAGAGCTGAAAAAAAACGCACCTGTGAGCATAGCCAGGCTATGCAAAAATACGAAGCCTTCTCCTCCCGGCGGGGATACCGCATGAAAGCCATTAAGTATCCCCATATTGATAAAACCCAACGCTAATAGAAAAATATGGTTATTGTTAACCCTAAGGGACCTTTGCAAAAAGATTATCCCTACGAACAAGGCCATTGACGACGCGAATGCTTCCAGGCCCGCATGAAAAACAATATTCACCCATAAATAATGAGGCAATACAGAAAAAATGATGCGTTCAAATATTAAAAAAACAGGCAAGGCAGCAAGCAAAAAAAATGTCAGATAATACAACCAGAGCCTGTTCTTACGCGCAGCGATATACCTTCTTATTCTCTTTACCATACCATCCTCCAAAAAGTTTATCTTGCTGAAGCTAAAAGTGCCTACTTGCTTAGTAGGCGAATTTGTAGATGTAAAAAATATAACCTGTATATATTAGTAAAAGGACTGACCCCTCGGCCCTGGTTAATCTGAATCCTGAACCTGCAAATAATAGCACCAATGCCCCGATCAAGAGCACTACCGGCATGGTAAAGCTCAAAGTCTGGAAATCAACGTTTAAGGACCTGATCATCGAAGCCCCCCCTAAGACCCAAAGGATATTCAAGATATTGGCACCGATCACGTTGCCGACGGCAAGTTCACCCATCTTCTTGAAGCTCGCCACCCCGGCAGCAGCTAATTCAGGAAGCGATGTGCCTAAAGCGACCATTGAGAGCCCAATTACGATCTCCGGAACGCCTAAAAAATGGGCGATCTTGATTCCCGACGGAATGATCGCATACTTAGCAGCTAAAATAACGCCTGCTGTGCCGATACAAAACTTGACTAAACTAAGCTTTATATTGACGTCCTTTGATCTCTCCTGATTGCTTCCCTTTCTTGCCTTAAGCTCCCTTCTGACTATAAATACGAAAAAGGCAGCCAGTAAAAGGATCAGTAGCAGACCTTCCCAGCGAACTAACCTACCGTCTAATATAAAAAGATATAAGATCAGCGCGCCACTTATAAAAAAGATTATCTCCGGTTTTACCGAGCGCGACTTAAGACGCAAGGGGTTAATCAGTGCCGCGACCGCTAAAATCAAAGCCATATTGCAGATACACGAGCCAAGCGCATTACCGATCGCCATCCCTGATGAACCCATATAGGAGGATATTGAGGATACGGTAAATTCAGGGAAGGTGGTTGCGAGACTCACGATGGTAAGGCCGATGATCAGCCTGGGAATGTGAAAGGCGCGGGCGATCCCTTCGGCGCCGTCAGTGAAGAAATCCGCGCTCTTGATGATCACTGCAAAACCAAGTAAAAAAATAACAAAATCCTTATAGATTCCCATGCTTGACCAAAATATTATAAGAACCCCTTTCGAATCTCTTATAATGCTTATCTAAATATGCCGTAACAACTGGGGCACTTATGACCTCCCTTATCTGCCGGACAGTATTTGAAGTTATTCCATAAATAAAAATTTCCGGGGAGGAGCTATGCATAAAATTTAAAAAATCCGCTGTAGTAGTGTATTGTTCGGGGTCGACTCCTTTAAACTTTACCTTTTCGAGATTAGCAATGAAACCCTCATGCGAAGTAAATACCTCGGCGCCAGGATAACCTTGCAAAAATTCCTTTACTTCCTGCGCCCCTTTTGCGCCATACGAATAGTTAACAGAATAGTCCGCCTTGCGCTGGATCAGACATAAAGATACGTTGCTGGCAAAAAGAGAAACTAATAAGATGCAAACAAAACGACTGAATAACGGCATAGCCATAAACTTAAGCGAGATAACAAAAATTAAAACCGGAAATAAGAAAAAAAGTACTTGTTGATAACCAAAGCTCAGGAACATTCTGCCTGCCTCACCATTGAGTTTCGCTTCTCTTAATAAGAACAAGGAATAGAGGCAATCCCCCACCAGCAAACGATAGTAGATGATGCCGATAAATAAAAGAATCGCCAAAACGATTAAACTTTTCAAATCTAGCAATCCCTTCAATTTATTAATAGCGAAGATAGCGATAAGACAACAGCAAAACGGTAAAACTGGAATAACGTATTTGGGAAAAGCGGCCATCAGAGGATTAGTGTACAGATAAAACAAAAATACAAGGAGCGTAAAACTAGCCAATTGCAGCTCCCTCTTGAAATCTCGCTCAGAAAATATTTTTTTAAACAGGTCAAATATAGCCAAAAAACTTAAGATTAACAAAAACGGCGAAAACCAAAATGAAATATAAACAATATTAAGCGGTAGCCTTTTTAAAAAATCTATTTTAAGCGAGAAACCCGGGAAAAAGCCTTGTGCGCTGCTAGCATAACTAAGGAAGGGAAGAAGGAACCTATCCGTTCCTGCCATATAATAACAGAATGCCGCCCAGATGGCAATAAAGCCAACTACTGCAGCAAAAAAACAGAGTAAAGTATTTACTCCCTCTCTGATTTTTTTGCTTATCCAATAAACGAAAGGAACGCTAACTAAACAAACTAAACTCGTTGAGAATTTTGCAAAGAGACACAGACAATATAAAACAGCTAATGCTGCTATTCTTCGCCAAAAAGGATAACCTTCGGTTTTAAATAAAAACAGATAAAACAAAGAAATCACAAGCAGAAACACATGTGTATCTGCTTTATCTATCACTAACGCTCCCTGTACGGCTGCAGGACAGGTAATAAACAACGTTATTGCAATCAAAGATACCGGCAGACGGATATTTTTCTCGCTGATTTCTTTGGTTGTAAAATGAATAACCGCGGGCACCATTAATACGCTTAAAATGCCAATTAAATAGGCGCTAAATTCTTTTATACCGAATAATTTAAAACCAAGAGCGATAAGAAAGCTATAGAAAGGGAAATCATAATAATAATCTACTGCTTTCAGATTCCCGGAAATAATATCTTTAGCCATATCAAAGAACGATAACCCCCATCCTAGAATTGGTTCAGATAGCCTGGGTAAAAGAAAAAATAAAAAAACTAAAGCAGAAGTAAACAGCGTGAAAGTAATAATTTTTTTATCTGCTGCTGAATTTGCGGATGGTACCATCGAAAGAAACATTAGTAGCGGCGCCTTTCTGTTAAAAGAATTAGATGTCGAAGTTCCTCGGCGTTCTTCGCCACCAGCCATTGCTTATCAAAATCAGGGTGTTCGGTAATCTGTGCGATCGCAGCCAAAGACTGCAGGTGAAAATTGCGCTGGTCAGCTGAGCCGACGAGGATAAATATCGCATGCGCCACCTGATCGTTAGGAAAGATAATCCCGGCTTTTGCCCTTACGATAAGCAATTTAAAGATCCCCTTGCCGTCGATAACGATATGCGGGATGGCCAGGCCGTGGCGTAAGACCGTACTGGTCTCCTTCTCCCTCTCCATCAGCCTCTTAACTAAGATCTCAGGCCAAAGCCCGAGATCCTCACCCAGCGCCTCGGAGATCCTCTTAAAGAAATACTCTGCCTCGTGCGGCTCCTCCATATCAATGATCTGGCACTGCTCAACCAGCTTATGGAACCTGTCTTCGATCATATCGTCGCGCTTGACCACGATCTCCCTTAACTCCGAAAGCAGATTATCCGATGCTAATGCCTTATCCTTTGCGATCATCCTCTCCAATACATAGATCAGCGCCGAATCCTGCCCGGCCCTTTTCTGAGCGTAGATCTTATACCAGATAAAGCCAAAAAGCAGAAAGATCGCAGTCATCAGGATGATCAATGAACCCATCTCGACCAGAAGAAAAAGACCGCCAAGGATGCCGACGACCTGCATATAGGGATATAATGGCGAGCGGAACTTAGGCTGGTAGCTTAAGATCTTACTCTCTCTGAATAAGATCACCGTAAGGTTTGCAAAGATAAAAAGCAGGATCAGGACGCTGGAGGCGATCTTGACCAGCAACTCCAGAGACAGAAATAATATCGCACCGATCATAAAGCCGCCGGTAAAAAGAATTGAAACATAAGGCGTCTTGAGATGAGTGCCGATGCGCTGAAAAATCCTGGGCAGGAGTTTATCCCGGCTCATCCCAAAGGGGTAGCGTGAGGCAGACATGATCCCGGCGTTTGCCGTGGAGATAAAGGCAAGGAAGGCGGCGACACTGATCAGGATCTTAAAGTTAGCACCGCCGAAAACACCTGCGGCGTCAGAGATCGGGGTAAGCGATCCTCCCAGGCTCTGCGGGCTGGAGACGCCGACGGTGACAAAGATCACCAGTCCGTAGAGGATCGAAGTGACGGCCAGTGATAGGATCATCCCCAGCGGTAAGACTCTCCCCGGATCCTTTACCTCCTCAGCTAAAGATGCCACCTTGGTCAGGCCGCCGTAAGAGATAAAGACAAAACTGGCTGTGGCAAATAGAGAGCCGGCACCGCGAGGCAGAAATGGCGAGAAGTTCACCGGCGCGACTGATCTTATGCCGATTGCGATATAAGCCAGGAGTATCCCAATAAGCCCGACGACAAGAAAAACCTGGAATCTGCCCGCCTTCTTTACCCCGACTAGATTCAAGAGGATGAAAAAAAGACACAGACATAGTGCGATGATATTAAGCGGCAGGTCAGTGAGTAGGCGCAGATACGCCCCCATACCAATAAGTGCAAAGGCTCCCTTTAAACTCAAAGAAAACCATGAGCTAAAACCCGCCATCGTCCCGACCAAGGTGCCAAATCCGCGCATGATGTAGAAATAATCACCTCCGGCCTTGGGCATGGCAGTGGTAAGCTCGGCATTACTTAAAAGCGTAGGGATACAAAGTACTGCAGCCAGAAGATACGATAAGATCACTGCAGGGCCTGCCTTGGCGAATGCCAGGCCGGGTAATATAAATAAACCGGAGCTGATCATCGCTCCGGTGGCCACACAAAAAACATCCAAAAGACCGAGTTCTTTCTTCAGGTCCTTCATCTTAAAAAATCCCCCAATTTAGCCTAACCCGAACTTAAAACTAGGGTTATATTACCATAAGGGAAGGCCGAAAACAAACATTTTTAAAAAGAAAAACCCGGTATCCAGAACCGGATACCGGGCTCAAAACTTCACTGAACAGTGAAGTAATCCGTCTTTTATTTCAGCGCAATCGCAAAAAGCAGTAATAACCCTGCGCCACCTACTAAGGCACGCGCCTCGATGCCGGATAAGGGTGTAAGAGTCATCCTGGAATAAACCGCTAATACTGCAAGTACTGCCGCTGCAACTACTAAAACCTTGCCAAGATTCTTCATACTTCACCTCCTTTTTTTTAAATTTACCCTTTTTTATAAATCCTAAATTCTAGTTATATTTTATATCAACTTGCCCCTTTGTCAATGATTCTTTTCATAAATCTAAAAATCTTCAAACCGCCGATTTTAACTTGAAACAGGATTTACAAATACCGGATTACTGATTATCATCCTCTTGGGCGAGTAGATCTCCAGGCGGTAAAAAGTCTTTTTCCCGACGGTAGAATGTCCGTCCTGGTATTCGATCTCAAAGGGACTTTCGCCCTCAAACTCTTTGATCACTACCCCCTCCCTGATCAGCTTGATCTTCAATGCTCCTTCAGCCTCACCCTCCGCGCCTGAAAGATGCCCCCTGATCTTAATCACGGGATCACCCTCTAAATCTATCTGATCGCCCATACCGGCTTCAGCACCTGAAAGGCTATCCTTGACCCTAAATTCATCCAGTATCAGCTCTAACTCCCCCACCCCCTTAACGACATACATCTTACCCTGCCCTAATGCCTTTATTACCTCTTTCTTGCCCAGCCGGGGAACTAAGATCATGGTACGCAGGTCTTTGATGTATTCGGCAAGGTCCCCCTGCTGGTCAAAACCCAATCCGCCGATCGCCCATACCGGATTTTTTCTTTCTCCGCGGCAGTATTCCTTAAGGGCCTGATCCCATATACCTGCGGGGATGCCGACCCTGCTGCCCCCGTAGTGTACGGTGTAACCTGTATAGCCGCGGGTCTCTAAAAGCAGATGCTGGTATGGCTTTGTCTCTATAGCTACCCTGCCCTGCCTTCTTATGTTCTCTACCTCCGGATGGGCCCAAAAGACCATTCCTCCCTTCTTGCCCACATAATCAATAAGGTCCTGGTAAGGCCCCTTCCCCTGATCTGCGTGATACTGGTCGTATTTTAAGGAACGAAAAGGAAAATTATTAAAGAAAAATATCAGGCCCATCGCGATCAGGATGATTCCTGATACGCGCCAAACTCTTGAATAAGGGCCCAGTTCATGCCCGGCAAGGTCTGAATAATGAAAACTCCTTTTCCTCAGCGACTGGAAACCTGCCGCTAATAACAGGGTAGGAACCAGGATCAGATAAAAATCCCTCCTGAAATCAAATCGGGAGAGCGGACTGTGCCTGTTGGCGACAGAGGGCAGCCCCCTATAGTCGCTTACCCCTTCCAAACCGATAACCAGCAGATGCCTGTGCCAATTATTTATCCGAAAATCATCTCCGAAGGGGCTACCGCTCCAGTAATAAAAGGGCGCAGATTCTACCCCCGCAATCAAAACCAGGTCCGGATTATCTTTCCCTGCCCGCTCTATACTTTTTAGATAATTCTTTATCCCGTAGGTGGCGATCGAATTTGCCTCAATCGTCTTCTTGACTACTTTACGCAGAGGCGAGAGCCCGTATTCCCAGCGCATATAATCGCGCTCATTCAGGATCAGGACCTTAATCCCGCTCTTCCTGGCGATATCGATTATCTTCTGGATAGAATGCTTCCCGTCGCTGACTATAGAGCTGACCTGTATGGCCGCCGGAGCCTGGATCAATTCTTCGGCCGGAGAGATCCCAAAAGATAGGATCAGGATAAGTAATGACAGACTAAGTACTCTGATCAAAATCGATTTCCTTTCCTAGCGGCGTGATGGCCTCGGGTGCAGGAGTCTCGGCGGGTTTATTTAATCTGGGGATCATCATCGCTATCGCAGCCAGAAACCAGAACGGCTCCATGATCCGTACTATGATAAAACTTGCGGCGGCGAAAGCATGCACCAGGAGCCCGATCAGCCCGGCCAAAAATCCTACGATCAGCCCGCTCCACCACTCGTCTTCAGTATGCTTATGGATCCTAAGCGCTTCCCTTATGATCACCGTGATCAGCCAAAAGAACGCCCAAAGGCCGAGCACCCCGGTCTCAACCATGATCAGAGGATATTGGGAATCGATTACGCCGGATGAGGAGACCCCGTATCCGATCAGGGGACTTTTCTTCCATTTATCCATGACTTCGCCCCAAGTCTGGACCCTGGCCGAAGTAGAGTAATCAAGGTAATACTTACGGCCTAAGGTTTCATATTGCACGCCGGGGATGAATGTGAACTTCACCCTTTCCATAACCTTATCGGGCATCAGGGGAACGATTATTAAGAGACTTAATATTAATACCGAAATGAAAAGGAGCCTCCTCTTCTTGGTCAGGATGACCAATGCCAGGCAGATAGGAATAAAAGCTACGTAGCTTGTGCGTGAAAGTGTCTGCAGCAGAACAACAAAGGTGAGGCAGCTTAAGGCGGTACAGAAGAAACGCCAGGGCCTTGAAGAGAGATTTAATGAAAGAGCGGTAGAGAGCGCAAATAAAAAAATCACATACCCGCCAAGGGTATTAGGTTCACCCTGATTCCCCTCGAAGGGTGCTGTCGCCCTCCCCATAGACCCGCTAGTTATTAACGCATATGCGCAGGTCAGGGCACAGGTAATAAGAAATGCTGCGATAAAGAACTTCACCTGCCTTTTACTGCGCAGGTTATTTGTCACCAGAAAATAAAGCATAAAATACTCTATATATTTAAGGAGATAAAAAGAACTTTGTAATGCGTGCACCCGGCCGACGATTATCCCTATGGCGGTAGTGAATACGCAAACCAGAATATAAAAGCTTATCCGGGAATTAAGGCGGGTGTAGCGGAATAGCCCCAGCTGCTTATTTATTGCCAGTTTAGCCAACCAGCTGAAGAATATCACGATCAGCAGGATATCGTCTACGCGCAGCACCACCGCCCTCTGGGGGGTGCCGGCTAGCTCGATCTCCGGTGAGAGAAGCATCGAGAAGATCAAGATGATCAGCGCGATATCCGTATTGATAAAGGTGATCGTAAGCGTGATTGCCATCAGGATAAAAAGGAAGAAGCGGGTCTGCGGGAAGGCTCTGGTGACGCTGATCGCTACGATAAAGGCGATAAATAAAAGAGGAATCAAAATACTGGCAACAGACTGACCCTTTTCTTTAAGTCTAAACATAGGCCGCTCTTTAGGAGTCAAAATCTTGGGATTGGATATTTGTTGGTGACACAGTGAAGTTACCGCTTGCCTGATTAGCCCTTCTTTGACTTATCCTTCTTGGAACCTTGCGCCTCTTCGCGGTAATATCTATACTTGTATCTATAGTAATAAGGATACGGCGACAGCGACTCGGTCTGAGGGGAAATATGGTTCAGGACGACTCCTAATATTTTAGCGCCTACCGTCTGTAATTGCATCTTAGCGCGGATAAGGGCATCCCGGGAGGTCCTGCCCATCTCGTAGCACAAAACTACACCGTCAAGCTTAGGGGCGAGCAGGCTGGCATCGGTCACCGGAAGTATCGGCGGGGAATCAAAAAAGACAAAATCAAAACGCTTCTTAAGTTCTTCGATCAGGCCATGCATCTTCTCCGATTCTAAGATCTCTGCGGGGTTATTCGGCAGCTGCCCGCTGGGAAGGATCGAGATATTGCCAAGGCCCGGAGACTTGATTATATGATCTACCCCGATACTGCCCAACATGATATCGGTAACATTCCTTAGGGCATCATCCAGCTTTACCGCTCCGATCAAGGCTTCACTAAGCCCGGGCTCCCTTTCTATGCCGAAAGTCCTAGCCAGGGCAGGCCGCCTGAGGTCAGTAGATACCAGGAGGGTCTTTGCCCCGGTTTGGGCAACAGTCAGCCCCAGGTTGACCAAGACCGTAGTCTTACCCTCACGGGGTGCGGCGCTGGTAACAAGGATGGTCTTTCTCGTTGGGTCAAGCTTAAGATTGGTGCGGATGTTCCGGAAGGCCTCGGACACGGGAGATGCAGACTCGTGATGCGAGATCATGCGTATATAAACCTCGTCATCAGGGTCGTTCTGCGAGGGGAAAAATCTATTTCTGACCTTTATAAAGATACTCCTTCTCTTAGAAACTTTATGGACTATAGAGGGAATTATCCCCAGGACCGACAACTTTACTGTTCCCTCTACATCTTCTATCGTACCGATGGATGTATCCATACTTTCCCTGACAAAGGCCAGAGCTATCCCCAGGATCAGGCCCAACAATGCTCCGATAATTATCCCGGTCTCTTTCTGGGTACCTATCGGCCCGCCGGGAAATACCGCAGGATTGACTATAGAGACATCATTGATCTTCTGCGCTTCGGTTATCCGCGCCTCCTCCAGCTTCTCCTTGAGCATCATGTAGAGTTTCTTACTTACCTCTGCCTCGCGGCTAAGGCGCGAATACTCCAGCTCATTCCCTGAAAAACCCTCAAGCTGCATCTCCAGTTCCTTGATCTGTCCGCTGACCTTCTTGACCAGGGGGTGCTTTTCGGTATACCTCTGTAAATAAGCAAGCAATTCGAATTGCAGATCCATCAATTTATCCTGGATCGCAGGAGTGATCCGGATATCTTCCACCTCATTGCTTAAGGCCCTGAGCCTCTCCTCTACCTCCCTTAGCCTCTCCTCAAGAGCCAACAGCTGCTCCTCGATGAATTTACGTACAGTCCTGGACTCTTTATTCTTCTCCAGAAGATTCTCCTCTACATAGACCTCTGCCACGGTATTGGCCAGAAGCATCGCCCTCTCGGGGTCATGACTTACAACCGCGATCTCGATGATATTAGTACTCTTGACCGGCGTGGCTCTTATACCGCCAAGTCCCGCCACGGCAGCCTGGATTTTAGGGATAGGGTCGCCCTCTTCGGCCAGGCCTAAACGAAAGGCGACTCTCTTTAGCACCGGGAATCCGGTGATCAGGGAGGCCGCAGAATACATTATATTCCCGGGGATATACATGATCTCTTCGGTCAGCAGGCCGGCGATAGTCTTACGCTCCGCTATCTTGATCGTGGCCCTGGCTTCATACATCGGGATCTGGCGCGAAGAATAATGATAACTAAAAGCGGCGATCGCCACAAAGGTAATCAAGATCACCAGCTTTCTCTTGCGGAGAATACGTACGTAATCCTTTAAATTCAACTCATACTGTGCCAATAAGAACCTCTTCTTTTTTTACGGTTATCCTACCAGCGCTGATCCCTTAACCCCTGCAAAGTATAAGTATCCTGCGCGCCGCTGGATATCGGGCTGATCACCTGACTTATGAAATAATTCAGATTAGCGATGAACTTCTTAGGGACATAGACTATATCCCGGGAACTCAAAACCAGGTTTTGGGACAAATCCGCTCTTAGGATCGCCTGATTTAAATTTACCCTCACGCCCTTAGGCTCTTTAATCCCGTCATGGATGACGATCACGCTGGAGAGTACCGCATCATCGGTAAAACCGCCTGCCTTGGCAATCGCCTCCAACAGCGTGGTCCGGCTGGCAACAGAATGCACCGCCGGAAAATTCACCTCGCCCAGGACCACCACTCTTATGCCGCCGAATTTCCTGATCAATACCGAAACCTCAGGATACTTGATATATTCTTTCAATCTCTTGGTGAGCTCTGCGTCTAATTGGGTCAGGGTCAATCCCGCAGCTACCAGATCCCCCACTAACGGAAAAGAGATCACCCCGTCAGGACGCACGATCACTTCCTCGTCCAGCTCCTCCTGCCAGACGGAAATATCTAAAACATCCCCTGAACCGATGACGTATTCTAAGACCTTGGGGATATTAGGAGGATCGATTTCTTCTTCGTTGATTACCTTCAGGTTTTCGCTTTCCGGTGTGGTTTCGGGTGTGGCCCCAGCAGAGATCTGCTCATCCTGGCCTCTGGAGGCAGCGGAAAGGGTGGCTTCCTGTAATTTATCCCGCACCCCGCTCTCTAATTGAGCCGTGCTCTGCCCTGACTGGGAGAGTACGGAGAGTGACTTCTTAAACTCCTGTTCTGCTTTTTTATACTCTCCCTGATTATAGAAGCGCTGCCCCCTTTCATAGTAGCGGTCTGCATCAGGGGGAAGCTCCTGGCTGAATCCCGGTACGTGCAGGCAAAGGATAAAAGATAAAAGCAAAAGGATCAAGAAAATTCGCCTTGTATGCGGATTTTCGATATTAACCTCCGTTTTGTTAAACTCCTCCTAAGACATTGACAAAATTAAAGTTATACTTAATATATATAATAAAAGATTAACCCGCAAATGTCAAGGATTAAGCTCAAAATTTTCCCCTCACCGCAACTGCGCTTCTTCCCTGCTAAAGATCCCCTCCTGAGCGCTAAAAAGCCGAATAAATTCCCTGTTTTTCCCCTGTAAATCCTGCGGTTTATCCACAATCATCCGGTCAGGCCTAAGGAGATAATAAACCATGCCTGATTGCATCACCGTAGATAAGCGGTGGGAAACAGTGATCAAGGTCAAGGTTTCCTGGCTACTTTTTATCTGAGAGATTATCCTCTCTTCGCTGGCAGAGTCCATCGAGGACATCGCCTCATCAAAGATCAGGATCTTCGGCTGTTTGATCAGGGCGCGGGCGATGGCGATCTTCTGCTTCTGGCCCTCAGAGATCCTGCAGGCATTCTCGCCGATCACGGTCTGATAGCCTTGCGGCATAGTCTGAACAAAATCATCTACGCCGGCTATCTCTGCAGCCCTCAGTATCTCTTGCTTTGTAGCCTTAGCTTTGCCGTATCTGATATTATTCTCTACGGTATCATTCCATAACAATGTATCCTGTAAGGCAAAACCAAGCTGACCCTTTAGGCAACGGAATTTTAAATCCCTGATATTATGGCCGTCGATTAAAATCTCACCCTCCCAGGGGTCATATAGCCTGGCGATTAAATTTAAAAGCGTAGTCTTTCCGCATCCTGAAGGCCCGACGATCGCGATATGGCTGGATTCCTTGATACAAAAACTCATGCCTCTTAGAATATGCTCCTTGGGTTTATAGCCAAAACTAACCTTATCAAATATTACCTGCCCTCGCTTGAAAATTACATTCCTTGCCCCCTTTAATTCCCTGACCGTGACTTCCTGGTCTAAGATCTCGGCAATCCTGCGGCAGGAGACTAAACCGATGGTAACGGTATGGAAGAAAGAGGCGAATTGGCTCTGCAGGCCGATTAACTGATACAAGTAAATCATAATCGCTGCCAGGCTGCC
This sequence comes from Candidatus Omnitrophota bacterium, assembly GCA_042577285.1. Taxonomy (GTDB): domain Bacteria; phylum Omnitrophota; class Gorgyraeia; order Gygaellales; family Profunditerraquicolaceae; genus JBHPDM01. The sequence continues at coordinate 5,441 of JBHPDM010000020.1, read as the reverse complement.
TATGGTTAGTTGCCCCTTGATCACCTGATATCCGCCGTAAAGGCTGAGCAGGCCGATAATCGCCTTGGTAGTTACTTGGATGATCGTCGAATTAACCATCCCCATCCGGAAGGTCTTAACATTTATGCGTAGATTTACAATTACTTTCTTAAGATACCCCCTGATGCTGCTGGTTTCTTTTCCAAAAACCTTGATCAACTTGATATGGGAAAGCGTCTCTTCTAAATTTGTAATGATACACTCGGAATTTTTAAGCAGGCTTTCGTAGATTTTTTTAATTTTTCGGCTGAAGTGATAGGGCGGTATATACAAAAACGGGGCGAGACTTAAGGCGACCAGCGCCATCTTCCAGTGAAGATAAAAGACGATTACCAGTATGAAAAGAAACTTAGTGAATAAAAATAATGCCTGGGGCAGGGTGTTAGTGATAAAATTCGTAATCGCAGATAAATCATGCTCTATTTTATAAAGTTGCTCTCCGGTGGATTGCTCAACAAACCAGTTATAGGAAAGCTTCTGGGTATGCTTATAAAGTTTTCTCTGCAGGTCGAAATTTACCCTCCTTTTAATATACTGTTCCAATAATTGCTTGCTTACCGTCAGCAACTGATTGATCAGGAATATACCTGCTGCGATCATGGCAAGCAGGACAAATCTTCTTAGATTCCTATCCATAAACCCCTGATCGATGACGAGTTTGGTTATATAGGGATTCAACAAAGCCAAAAGGGCAGTGGCATTACTCAAGATAATTATTGCCAGCCACTTTTTGCGAAAGGGAAAGACATACCGAAGAAACCTAAGGATTAAATTTAATTGTGCCTTAAACATATATTTCTTTTTCAAGCATTTTCTGCAGCCGGACTAATCGGCAGTAATAGTCAAGGGGTGCTTCAGGATCACTCTTTTCCAGATATGCCTTACCCGGACACCATAAGCATGAACTCCTTAAGCTGCAATCCCTGCATTTGGTATCGGTGAGGAACTTCGTATTTCTGATTTGCGGTGATAATTGATTTAAGGCCTGGTCTATACCTGTCTTAAGCAGATTAAGGCCGCTTTTACGCAAGAGCAGGCAGAAAAAAATGTTTCCGTAAGGGTCGATATAAAAACCGTCTTTGCCTGCGATAGCGCAGGTAAATAAGTCAGCGCTCGGGGTTCGGGGCCCAAAGCCAAGCGATGAGCAATCCTCGCAGGCGGATAAGCTTTCATTGCCTGCGCCTAAGCCCAAAATCTCTTGCGGGGAAATCCTTAAATTGCAGGGTGCGGGATCTTTGTTAAGACGCGGATAAAGAATATAGTTAGGATGGAATTCTAAGCCTAATCTTTCGATAAAGCTCTTTATCCCGGGCAGCTGCTGGAAATTATCTTTGGTGACCTGGGTCTTGATTTTAACGGGAACGCCGTGCTTAATCAGCAAGTCGATCGCCTGCATTACCCTAGGAAAAGACCCCTTGACCTGAGAAATCTTTTCATATAATTCCTGTGTAACCGCATTTAAAGTCAGTTCGACTACAAACGGAGGCCTGCTCTCAAATAACTTGATTATCTTTGAGTCCAGCAAGTAACCGCTGGTAAAAACGGTAGTAATAAAGCCTTTTTCTTTGGCATAAGAATAGATCTCGCTAAAATCATTCCTGCTTAGCGGGTCTCCGCCAGTAAAACAAACCCAGATCACCCCTGCCTGATGGGCTTTATCTAAAATTAACTTTACCTCCTGCGTATTAAGTTCGCCTTTAAAACAGGCGGGCTGATTGTAGCATTCGCTATAGCAGTGCCGGCAGTGCAGGGGGCATTTAAAAGTAAGCTCAAACTGGCAGACATTCGGCCTTTGCAGGCTTAAATTCTTCCTGTGCGTTCTACGGCTGAATTTTCTGTATTGGATTTCTTTCATGGCGTAAATGGGCTGCCTGTAACTTTCGTAGATAAGCTATCTTAGTCTCTAGAGGAAACTCCCTGAACCTTAAATCATCCTTTTTTAGATATAGCAACCCTAAGGCAACATCATCCAGCATCTCCTGATAGGTCCTCAGATAAGTGCGGGCGCCCTGATTTTTCAAAAATAAAAGCATATAAAAATAAAGCGCCAAGAGCGCCAACGGCACCCTTGGCGGCTGCATATTTCTTAAACGGGGATTTTCCAGTCTGAGCATAGAGGTCAGGACCGTCAATTCATAAGTCAATCTTTTATTTTTCATCTTCAGGCTATCTACCTTGAGAAATGACCTCCAAAGGTTGAGCGTATCGCTGAGTCCGGACTTGATTTTTGCGATAGCGGTATCTTTCCCAGCGAGCGCTATCTGATGCGCGGCAAAATCCAGATAGTCGGGTCTTTTCAGAAATCCCCTCGAATCCTTCAATATCTTTTTCTCTAAAGCCAGCCTGCCTTTGGGCCAATTTATCTGCGCATAGATAAAATTACAATCTATTGCCTCCCTGGTATTTTTGAGGATCTGCCGATGAGAAACAGGGTTGCTAATTTTTCCTACCCCTAGCATCGGGCATTTATCCCTGCCTGCCATCTCCATCGCCACATACTCATCATTACAGCGGTAGACATAAAAAGGATCCAGCCTGCAGACAAAGGGCTTATAGCGGTAGCCGTATTTTTTCTGGATCTGGCATAATCCGTCTTTGACAAACCAGCAAATATTGTATTTGTGCAGGGCGTATAGTTTATCGGTCTTTTTTGTAAAAAAATGGCGCAGGTAGGGATACCCGGAAAATATTTTTTTCTTTTCGCGGTTATTCATGATGATACTGCCGCTGTAACAGCAATTATAATCGCAATGTTTGCAATCATAATTTAATAACCCGTCAAGAAAGGGGATGAATATTTTGGCTATTTTTTTCATCTTTTTTGGCAGTTATCCCTGACGAAACTGATTACTTTTTGATTATTTCTGAACCCTAAGGCGTAACAGGGCACGCGATTAATCAACTGCTGGCAGAATGAAACGATATTCTCCAGCTTTTGTTTATCCCAAAATGTGGGAAAGAGCGCCGGATAAAGCTGCCGGAATGCCTCTTTTTGCGTAATCCTCCTGGCATGATTATCTGGGGCATGACGGATAAAAAAAAGTCTCTGAAGCGGCGCTCGGCCTTTTGCGGAACAGAGATAATCACTAAAATCTCCGTGCCAGGGAGAACTGTAAATAAAATATTCGCCGTTCTGGCGGCGCAGTATGATACGGTCATCATTTAAAATCATTGCGCGGCTGAATCTATGCCAGATCCGGGCAGTGGTAGACTTTCCCGCGCCTGACTTACCGGCAAAAACAAGCCCGCTGCCGTTGATATCCTTTAATCCTGCCCCGTGCACAAAGATACCTTTTTTATGCAGGGCGAAATAGTTAATCAGCAACACCTGGATAAAGTCGTAGACGATGTCCTCCGGCCTCCAGGCCTTAGCCCTATCTTCACCGGATAAAAGATAGGCGGTTACCCGGTCAAAATCCCTGCTTATCAGCATCAGCTGGTTTTTAGTTTTTAACGGACTCTGAAAGACGTAGGTATCGCCCTTTTTTAGCAGGCGCCAGTTTTCACTGCCGTCCTGAAAGTGGCAGGTGATAAATACCGGCCTGGTCTTTTCTATTTTAGGAAATCTGTCTACTATATTAACCGTGATCTTAATATCCGCTTTTTTCTTCTTGCCGTGATAGAAAAAGTTTTTAAGGCGCTCAGGGGCGCGCTTTCTCTTTTCATATTTGCTGTAGGGCTTTAGGCGAAACTTACTTTTCAGCTCAATAATAATATCGGCGATCTTTAGTTTAATTGAAGTCATAGTTTAACTACGGGCTTACGGCTGAGGTATCACGTAGGGCCCTATAAATAGTCTTTGCCCTCGCACGGCTCTCCGGTACGCAGGCGGTAAAAGTGCGGTTATAAAGCCAGCTTCTTGCCGGACACCATTTGCAGTAGGATTGCAATTTACAACTATTACACTGATAATTTTCATCTTTTATGATCGAGCGCTGGAATGTATTTAATCTCGCCCAGCATTCCTTAAGGGAGGATCCCAGGATATCGTATCTGGGGTGGTCAATCATCAGACAAAGCTTAAGTTCTCCCGTTGGGGTAATCGCTGCCTGGGTTGAGCCTGCACCGCAGACAAATAATTGTCCGTTGCTGCTTATATAATTCTTCTCCCTTAATTCGCAGCCTTCAAAAATGTCTTCTTTTAATCGTGAACGCTCCAATAACCTGTTTATGCCATTGTCTCTATAGCGGTAGGGCTCTTTTGAGCCATCCAGGCGTCGGGTAAGCAAGTAATCCAAGCGGTGCTGGGCGCCCAGGGAACGGCTAAAGGCTTCGATTGATTTAATTTCAGATGCATTATCCTCTAAAATGCAGGTCTTAAACCCTAAATTGACCTTACTTTTGCGTATAGTGTTGATAGCTTTAAATACGCGGCGATGAGAGCCTGCTGTCTGGGTAATATGTTCAAAACTTGCCTTCTTCATCCCGGGGATCGTAATATCCACTTTGTTTGGTCCAAGGCGCTTTAATTCCCTGCTAATCTCCCGGGTAATCAGTGAACCATTGGTATAAATAATGGTTTGAAAGCCTTTCTTTTTGGCATAGCGCAATATGTCGATGAAATCTTTACGGATAAATGGCTCCCCTCCGGTAAAACCTAAATAAAAACAACCGATATCTTTCAGCTGGTCTAAAATAAAAAAAACCTCTTTTGTTGCCAGCTCCTTTTTTCCTCTATAGCTTTGCGGGATATAGCAATGGTTACACTTAAAATTGCATCTATAGGTGAGTTCAAACATCACCCGCAAAGGGAAATTCCTCTCTTTTGCGGAACTGCGGATCTGTTTCCAGAAGCTGCTGTATGTCTGGCTTTTCATTATTTCTTGATCAGTTTTGCTGTTTCCTTTGCCAGCTCGCAGTAATAAGAAACCGGCGCCTCTTCATCGCCGGTCTCTAGATACGCCCTTGCCGGGCAATGGTAACAAAGCGGCCGCAGGCGGCAGGTCCTGCATTTGGAATCGGTTTTAAAGCGCGCATTTAAAAGCCGGGAAAACCCCCTATAAAAACCCTCCTCAAAGGAGAAACTTTTTAGATCCGCGCTGAATTTATCGGAAATATCGCAGAATTTCAGCTGTCCGTAAGGATTGATAAAAAACTGCTGCTGCCAGGAAGTGCAATGATACAGAAAATCCCTTTTTCTTTTTAAACGCGGTGATTTACAGCCGAGGCTGCTTTTATATTCCTGCCAAAAATCCGGGTCCTGTTTTTTTATCTCTAACATTTCGCTAAAAGAGAGCCTGTGCTGCGTGGGTGAAAGATCGCGGTCAAACCTGGGATAAATCATCACGTCGTATTTAAAATGGTACCTGCCGTTTGCCTTACCCAAAAAATTATCGCAAAAAGATTTGATTTGGACGATTTCACGCTTGTTCTGCTTAAGGCAGTTGGATTTTAGAATCAGG
>JBHPDM010000019.1:0-26601 GCA_042577285.1 Candidatus Omnitrophota bacterium | reverse complement strand
GGATCAGGCCCTGGTAAAGGACTTCGCCGGGATATATTTTTTAAAAAAGGAAGACCTGTTGAAGCTGGACCTATTCAAGGAGAAAAGGGCAGAGAACCTCCTGGCTGCAATTGAGAAGAGCAAGAAGCAGCCATTATCGCGTTTGATCTTTGGATTAGGGGTCAGGCACGTCGGGGAGAAGGCCGCCTTTGTGCTGGCGCAGAAATTTGGCTCTCTTGATAAGCTGGTTGAGGCAGGAAGGGATGAGTTAGTGGCCATAGATGCTGTCGGCGAGGTGATGGCTGACTCGATCGTAAAGTTCTTCAGGCAAAAGAGCACCGCAAAGCTGCTCGCCAGGCTGAAGGAAGTGGGCTTAAACCTAAAGCAGGGGGCTTTAGAGCTGAAAAAGTCTGCATTAACCGGAAAGACGGCTGTTTTCACCGGAGAGCTTGAAGAACTCTCCAGGGATCAGGCCGAGGAGTTAGTACGTAGCCACGGGGGAAACGCCACCTCCAGCGTAAGCAAGAGTACGGACTTTGTAGTCGCCGGGAGAAGCCCCGGTTCAAAATACGATAAAGCCAGGAAGTTAGGGATAAAGATCATCAACGAAAAACAATTCTTGGAGATGACAAAATGAAGCTAAAAAGAATTATTCTCGCGGGTATTTCGTTCTTCCTGATCGCAAATTTAGTTGGCTGCGAGGCATTCATACGCAAGTTCACGCGTAAGAAGAAGACTAAGATCAGGCCTGAGGAGCTGGTGCTGGAGCCTGAGACGTATCGGGGCCCAGAGATGTCAAGAGAGGAGCTTTACCGGCAGCATTTTGTTTATTGGAGGTCATGGAGCGAAGAGTTGATCATCTGGCTTGTCCCGGACTCAAACTACAAGAAGCGGGTTGACTGCGCAGAGGAGGCGCTTGAGAACCTCCTTTTTTTGAGGTCGTTACTTGATGAAGATAAGAGTAAGGAGCTGGACGTTTACATCAGCCGGTTGACTGAGCTCAAAGACGCCGTGGTCAAAGACAGGTACGGGGACAAACACGCGCGCAACCGTCAGACAGCAGAGCGCCTGGGCAGGAGTATTATGCGCGATTTCTCCTTTGCCAATATAAAAAATAACCTGATATGATATTAGAGCGGATCAGCGTAGGGGAGCTTGCGGCGAATTGCTATATCCTGGCAGAGGGCCCGGGATCCCCGGCGATGGTAATCGACCCCGGGGATGACGAGTCAAGGATCAGGCGGATCCTTGATAAACATAAACTTGTGCCTGAAATGGTCGTAAACACCCACGGGCACATCGATCACATCGGCTGCGATGATAAGTTCGCAGTACCGGTTTATGTCCACGAGGATGATGCGGCGATGCTTGAGAATTCCTGCTTTAACCTCTCAGGCCTGATGTCGCTTGGCTTTACCGTCAAATCCACCATAAAGAAGCTAAAAGAAAAGGATATCCTGCGACTGGGGGGGCTTGAGCTTGAAGTTATCCATACTCCGGGGCATACCCAGGGAGGGATGTGCCTGCTGATGAAGAAGCCCGATGACAAGGTCTTGTTTACGGGGGATACTCTGTTTGCTAAAGGGATCGGAAGGGCTGATTTCCCCGGCGCAGACCCGGAGGCATTGATCAGCTCTATTAAGGATAAGCTCTTTAAGCTGCCTGATGATACGAAGATCTATCCCGGCCACGGAGCGTCATCGACCATAGGGGAGGAGAAGAGGGAGAATCCCTTCTTGAATTGATCATGCAGGAGCTAATCGAGGCATTTCTCAATTATCTGACAGTTGAGCGTGGCCTGGCCCGCAACACGATCAACTCTTACAGGGAAGACCTTAATTCATATACCGGGTTTCTCAAACGCCGTCATATCGAGACCCTTTCAAAGACCGATAAGAAGGATATCATAAATTATATGATGTTCCAGAAGGATAAAGGATTATCCGCCAATTCGGTTGCCAGGCGCCTGGCAGCGATCAGGATGTTTTACCGATTCCTGGTGCGGGAGCGGCTGTTAAAGAAGGATCCGACCAGCCTGATAGATTCCCCTAAGTTGTGGAAGAGGATACCCCAGACACTTTCGGTAAATGAAGTGGATAAACTCCTCAGCCAACCCGATATCAGGAGGACGCAAGGGATAAGGGACCGGGCGATCCTGGAGACGCTTTATGCTACCGGAATGCGCGTTTCAGAGGCGGTAAACCTTAAGCAGTCCAACGTAAATCTAGATATCGGTTTCCTGCGCTGCATCGGAAAAGGGGACAAGGAGCGGGTGATCCCGTTAGGCAAGAAGGCGATCAACAGCATCAGGCGTTATAAGGATAAGGAACGCAGTAAACTATTAAAGAAGAAGCAGAGTGATTTTTTATTTTTGAGCCGCCTGGGAAGGAAGATCTCGCGCCAGTCGATATGGAAGATGATCAAGAAATATACTAAAGACGCCAGGATCAAGAAGCCGATCAGGCCGCATATCCTGCGCCATTCCTTCGCCTCACACCTGTTGGAGAGGGGAGCTGACCTGCGCAGCTTGCAGGAGATGCTGGGCCATTCTAATATTTCTACTACACAGATCTACACGCACGTTAATAAGGAGAGGCTTAAGGAGATACACAAGATGTATCACCCCAGGCCATAAAGATGAGGGATTATTTAAAAAGATTACCGCAGGACCTACAGTATCTGATCCGCTGCGTGGGTGAGACTGCCGGCAGGCAGAATGTGCGCGCCTATTTAGTGGGCGGGTTTGTCCGTGATCTTATCCTGGGGGTGAGGAACTTTGACCTGGATATTTCAGTGGAAGCAAAGGGAATGAAATTTGCCGGGGCGCTGGCCGATTCTTTAGGCGCTAAGCTTACCCTGCACCGGAGGTTTGGCACTGCCACGGTAAGCAAGGGGCAGGGATTAAAAATCGATGTCGCTACTGCAAGGAGCGAGTCCTATCCTGAGGCAGGGAAGCTTCCGGTAGTCAGTAGCGGCAAACTGGAGGATGACCTGAGGAGGAGAGATTTTAGCGTTAACGCGATGGCGCTCAGTTTGAACAGCGATGATTATGCGAAACTCATCGATCCTTTCGGCGGCAGGAGGGATATTAGTAAGAAGATCATCCGCGTATTGCACGATTTAAGTTTTATTGATGACCCGACGCGGATGTTGCGTGCGGTGCGCTTTGAGAAGAGGTATAATTTCCGGATCGAGGCAGCCAGCTTAAGGTTTTTAAAGCAGGCGCGCACCTGCGGGGCGCTTGAGGATGTCAGCGCGCACAGGCTGCGCGATGAAATAATCCTGATCTTAAAGGAGGCGTATCCTTTAAAAGTTCTAAAGCGGGTCCAGGAGCTCTGCGGCCTCGATTTTATCAGTCAAGCTCTGAGATTATCTAAAAGAGACGCCGGGTTATTGACTGCCGCTGGAAGGGAGATCCGTTGGTATAAAAAACTTTATTCATCCCGGCGCCGGCTTGATACCTGGTTAGTCTATTTGATCGGGCTTTTAGAGCCAATAAGTGTTGATCAGGCAAATTCTGTCTGCGCGAGATTAGGATTACGCAAGGGCGAGTGTAAGAGGGTCTTGAGTTTTAAGCACAACGCCGAAAAAGTAGCAGAAGGCTTAAGCCGCAAGGGCGTAAGGCCAGCGAAGATCTTCGGGCTTCTTGAGCCTTTAAGTTACGAGGAGATCCTTTTGATCAAGGCGAAGTTTAGGTCGAGGCATCTGCAAGCTCAGGTAGAGGATTTTTTTGAGATCTACAACGGGATGCGGGTGTTTGTATCAGGGCATGACCTCGAGAGGTTGGGTGTAGCGCCAGGCCCTTATTATCAGAAGATCTTTTCAAAGGTGTTGGAGGCGAAGCTACACGGCGAGGTAAAGACGCACGATCAGGAGCTTGAGTTGATCAGGAAGCTGATCGTGTGACCGATTAGGGAATGGAGCGGATTTAAATGGGCAGAAATATAAGAATCGCAGCGGCGATAAAGAAAGAGGTCGGTAGTATTGTGCAGTATGAGATAAAGGACCCGCGCCTGGGGTTTGTCACTATTACCGGATGCGATGTTTCACCGGACCTGCGCCAGGCTAAAGTTTTTTTCAGCGTGCTGGGGGATAGCAAGGCGCATAAGGATACCAGGAAGGCGCTGGAGTCGGCACTGGGCTTTATCCGCAGGCTGATCGGCCAGCGTATCCGAATGAGGTTCACCCCCCAGATACACTTTCGGGAGGATAAGTCCAGCGAGTACAGCATCAGGATCCAGGAAGTACTTAACGAGCTAAAGGAGAAGGATGAGTCTAAGTAGAGCGATCGATTGCATACGCAGGAGTAAGAGTTTTTTGGTCACGGTCCATGCTAACCTGGAGGCGGATGCCCTGGGCTCAGAGCTTGCTTTTTACCGGCTGCTTAAGGGGATGGGAAAGAGCGTGGCGATGGTCAATGCGGACGAGACGCCGGAGGTTTATAAATATTTACCCGGCGCAGGAAGGATAAAGAAGTTTAACCCCCGGGCAAAATACCTAAAAGCGGATTGTTTTGCGGCTTTGGATTGCTCGGACCTGAGTAGGTGCGCAGGGGTCTTGGCTTTGAGCCGCGGTAAAAAGATCCTTAATATCGACCATCATATAAGCAACAGAAGGTTCGGCGATGTCAACTGGGTGGATCCTCATGCTTCATCCTGCGCAGAGATGATCTACAGGCTGTATAAGAAGATGCGCCGCCCCATGAAACGGGATGCGGCGATGGCGATCTACTCGGGGATACTTACTGATACAGGATCTTTCCGCTACACCAATACCTCGGCCGCTACCCACAAGATCGCCGGGGAACTTATGGAGTTTGGCCTTGATGCCAACCGGATCTACAAACAGATCTATTCAAATATCCCCTACCAGGATCTAAAACTCCTGCTTAAGGTCCTGCCGTCAATGAAGCTGCTTGCTTCGGGAAAGCTGGTCTGGTTTGCGATGAAGCGCGGGATATTCAGGCAGCTTAAGGATCCCTCCTTTGACCTGGGTGAGAATGTGCTTAGCTTCGGGCGCAGCATAAAGGGGGTCGAGGTGGTCGCTCTCTTTAAGGAGAACATGGGGCCGCATAGGGATGTGCGGGTAAATCTGCGTTCGCAGGGTAAATTTGATGTCAATAAGATTGCTCGTTACTTTGGAGGCGGCGGGCATAAGACGGCGAGTGGGTGTACGATCAAGGGAAATATTGATAGCGTAAGCAAGAGGGTGTTGGCAAAGATAAAAGAATATCTGAAATAAATCTGTCGACCTTCTCGCTCGGGGTCGGTTTTTTTACGCCAATGATCTTTCGTATTTCGGTGGCTGCGGAACTCGCACTTCGCGCGTCTTGCGCTCAGTGCTCAGACATCCTCGCCATACCGGTTTTGTCGCTTCGCTCCACCGGTATTCCCTCAATACTCAAGCTCCATTGGCTAAAACCGACACTCGCTCGAAGGTCGCCAGATTCATTTCAGTAGGCACATAAATAGTTTTTGCGGGTCCTGTCTCGGACTGCTTTCTCGGTGCATCACGCACCTCGAAAGTCAGTCCGAGCCACCCGCATCAGATCATTCAATGCTCAAGCTCCATTGGCTAAAACCGACATTCGCTCGAAAACCGCCAGATCCATTTAGATAATAACGAATCATGAAAATTATCTACGGTATCTCAAAAATTAAGAGGATGAGGAAGCCGGTGGTGGCGCTTGGGGTGTTTGATGGAGTGCACCGGGCGCACATCAGGATCCTTAAATACGCCGCAGCGGCAGCACGCAGGAGAGGGGGAAAGAGCGTTGCGCTTACCTTCTGGCCGCACCCGCGAAAGGTGAAGAGCCTTTATTCGTTAGAGCACCGCTTAAGATTGATCGAGGCCCTGGGGATCGACATCTGCGTTGTAATTCGCTTTGACAGGAGTTTCTCGAAGATCACTGCGGATGATTTTGTACGCAGGATCCTCTCCGGAAAACTCGGCGCTGAGTTAGTCTGCGTGGGTAGAAACTTCAGGTTCGGCCATGGCGCCTGCGGAGATGTCAATAGCCTAAATAGATTATCGCGACTTTACGGTTTTAAGTTGAAGATCTTTGAAGTGATCAGGGCGGATAGCCGTCCGGTAAGTAGTACATCTATCCGCCGGCTGATCGAATCAGGGAAGTTGCGCCAGGCAGAGAGTTTATTGCGCAGGCCGGTGGCGGTATTAGGAACGGTGATCAGAGGGCAAGCGCTGGGGAGGCGATTAGGGTTTCCGACTGCTAACATCAATCCTCATCACGAAGTACTTCCTCCATCCGGGGTTTATGCGGTAAGGATAATTTATAATAACAGGAGATTGAAGGGTGTCTGTAACATCGGGAGAAAACCAACTCTGGGAAATTCTGATCAAAAGCACATCGAAGTCTATATATTTAACTTTTTAGGGAATATCTACGGTAAATATCTTGAAATACAGTTTATAGAGGGGCTGCGCAGCGAAAGGAAGTTTGCTGATCTTGACTCTCTGGCAGGGCAGTTAAAGAAGGATGTTCGCAGAGCCAGGGAGTGTTTTACCCGCCACTAGACTCACCACAATATATACCCCCGCAAGCAGTTTAATACACTACCCCTTGTATTTAATGTAGTTAGGAGAAAAAAGCCCTTGACACATAACGTGTTTAATACTATACTTTGCTATAAAGTGGGCTAAAGTGGAATAAAGTGGAAGGACTGACTAATGTTTTATGGTGAATATTTTCATTCCATAGACCGTAAGGGACGCATCATCATGCCCGCTAAGTTCCGCGAAGCGGCAAAGGGCAATTTCATAGAGAAATTCTTTGTTACCAGGGGATTAGACGGATGCCTGTTTATGTTCTCGGAAGAAGAGTGGCGCTCGCAGGAACAGAAGTTTAAATCGATATCCTTTACAAAGCAACAGTCGCGCACCTTTAACCGGCTTTTTTTCTCCGGGGCAGTAGATGTGGTACCGGACGGCCAGGGGAGGATCCTCCTGCCGCAGTACCTGAAGGACTTCGCCTACATAAAAAAAGAGGTAGTAGTCGTCGGGGTATCCAGCCGCATCGAGATCTGGGCGAAGGATAAATGGCAGGAGTTTTACGTTAATTCACGCCAGTCTTTTGAAGATATCGCGCAAAACCTGATGGACAATATTTAGGATGAGTTTTAAGTTTCATGAACCCGTGATGAATGACGAGATCAAAGATTACCTGAATTTGGCGCCAGGAAAAATAATCGTCGATGCCACGATCGGAACAGCCGGACACAGCTTATCAATACTAGAGAAGATCTCACCCGGCGGAAAGCTGGTAGGTATCGATAGGGATGAGGAATCACTGGCAGTGGCAAGGGAGAGGCTTAAGGGTTTCAAGGGAACCTGCGAGTTCGCCCAGAGCAATTTTTTAGACTTAGAGAGCGTCCTGCAGGGGGTGGGGGTAGAAAGAATAGACGGGATATTATTTGATTTAGGCGTATCCTCCTTTCAGCTTGAGAATGCGGAAAGGGGATTTAGTTTTGTCAAGGATGGCCCTTTGGATATGCGTTTAGACAGGAAAAGTTATATTTCGGCGTACGATCTGGTGAATAACCTGAATAAGGAGGAGATCTCTTTGATGCTGCGAAATTTCGGACAGGAAAGGTGGCATAACCGTATCGCCAGGTATATGGTAGAGGAGCGCCAGCATAAACCAATCGCAACCACTCTGCAGTTAAGTGAGATCGTGACGCGCGCGATCCCTCCCAGGTACAGGCACAGGTACCGCAGGATACATCCGGCGACCAGGACTTTTCAGGCGATACGCATCGCCGTAAACCGCGAGCTGGAGGTCCTGGAGCAGGCGATCGAAAAGGCAGTCAATCTTTTGAACAGCACCGCGCGTATCTGCATAATCTCTTTCCATTCGCTGGAAGACCGCATTGCAAAGCATACCCTGCGCAGATTAAGCAGCGCAGGTATAGTAAAGATCATTACTGCCAAGCCGCTGAGGCCGGGCGATGAGGAAACAAGAGCAAACCCGAAGAGCCGAAGCGCAAAACTGCGGGTAGCAGAGAGGCTTTAAGATGAAATTACACCGGATCATAGTGATCATGTTTATAATTACTTTTGTTTCGCTTGTCTATGTCTGGCAGCAGACAGAGGTCTTTCGCCTTGCGTATCTGGGGCAGAAGAAGCTATCCCAGTTTGATGAATTGCTTGATAAGAACAGCATTTTAAGATACAATATTGGCAGAAATACGTCTCTGACGCACCTGGCGGATAAGGTCGACAAGGATGGTGATTTCCAGATCCCCAAGACCTGCAGGCTGGTTAGGCTAAGCGGCCAGAATGATCGCGCGGCCGGGGCCAGAGAGGCGCTACCGTCAAGAAGCAATATATTAACCCGGATCTTTAGCGTTAAGAGACAAGCTGTAGCCAAGACAATCACCCCGCGCTAATCTTTAACTTAGATAATTGTGTATATAGGAAATCTCCGCCGTAGAGTAAATACGGTTTTGCTGGCGTTTTTTGTATTTCTGATACTTTCTGTTGCCCGCCTGATTTTTATCCAGTTCTTCCGCACCGATTACTTCGCCGGCATCGCCAAAAAACAGCACAATCTATTCGTAGAGCTTGAACCCCGCAGGGGCACCATATATGACGCTAACCTGAAAGCTCAGGCGGTCAATGTGCTGGCGGATTCACTCTACGTCAGCCCCGACCAGATGCTTTTTGAGGATAAAGAGGCCGCGATCAAATCGCTTGCTGCGATATTAAAGGCGGACAGGGATTTTCTGAAAAACAGGATCTACCGGGATAAGTCATTCGTTTGGCTGGCGCGTAAAATCACCCCCGAACAGGCAGAAGCGGTGTCTTCCCTAAAGCTAAAGGGAATCGGTTTTATAAAGGAGAGCAAACGTTGTTATCCCAATACGTATCTTGCCAGCCACGTCTTGGGGTTTGCCGGTCTAGATAACCGGGGCCTTGAGGGATTAGAGTTATTTTACGATAAATATCTAAAGGGCGAGAATGGTTACGCGATGATCTTAAGGGATGCCCGCCAGAAGAAGCTTGATCTGCGTGAGAAGATGGTCCCGCCCAGGGACGGCTACGACCTGGTATTGACAATTGACGAGGTGATACAGAACATAGCCGAACGGGAGCTGGAGACAGTCTTTAAGAAATACAGCGCCAAGGCAGCCTGCATCATAGTCATGGATCCGCACACGGGTGAGATCCTGGCGATGGCGAACCGTCCTACATACGATTTGAACTCTTCGGCTAAGGGCAGCAAGGAAGCCGGGCGCAACCGCGCCATAAGCGACCTTTTTGAACCGGGTTCAGTCTTTAAGATCGTCACCGCCTCGGCCGCGATCGAGGAGGGAAAAGTGAGCGAGGAGGACAAATTCTTCTGCGAGAACGGGAGCTACCGCGTTGCCTCGCATACTCTGCACGACCACCGGCCGCACGGCTGGCTTACCTTCCGGGAAGTAATCGAGAAATCCAGCAATATCGGCACGACTAAGATAGCCCAGCTTTTAGGTGCGCAAGTCATCTATAACTACATCAAGCTCTTCGGATTCGGGAAAAAACTTGGCGTCGATCTACCGGGTGAGATCTCCGGCATCAATAAGCCGCCGCGCTCCTGGTCGAAGGTCTCGATCGGTGCTGTTCCGATAGGGCATGAGGTCGGGGTGACGGCACTGCAGCTGGTGGCGGCTATATCTGCGGTTGCAAACGGCGGACAGCTGATGCGCCCGTTTATTGTAAAGGAGATCCGCGATAAATTCGGCGAGACGATAAAAGAGTTCCTGCCTTCGATGATCCGCAAGGTGATCTCCGTAGATAGCGCGGCCAGGGTCAAAGAGATCCTTACCGGCGTGGTCGAGTCAGGAACTGGTAAGGGCGCAAAGATACCCGGCGTTAAGGCCGCAGGAAAGACCGGCACTGCGCAAAAGCTCGATCAGCGGGGCAGGTATTCGCACAATAAATTCATCGCTACCTTTATCGGATTTGCACCTGCTGAGGACCCGCAGATCGCAATCGTGGTGATGGTGGATGAACCAAGGCCGGTCTACTACGGCGGAGTAGTCTCGGCGCCGGTCTTTAAGAGGGTGGCAGAGGATACATTGCGCTACCTTGAAACAGGAAGGCCGATCAAGGGACGCTATAGGCAAAAATGAACTTAGAAGGACTGTTTAAATCTTTGGACAGGTTTGAGGGGTTGAGCTGCGACTCAAAGAGTGTATCCGGCGGATACATCTTTGTAGCGATAAAGGGCACTTCCTTTGACGGCCACGATTATATCGGGGATGCGATCAGGCGCGGCGCAAAGCTAGTTGTGATTCAGGAGGGCGCGCTCACGCCCAGGGATGCAGAGGGTGTCGAATTTATTGTCAGTAATGATACCCGTCAGACCTTAGCACGATTAGCAGCGCAGTTTTACGGTTTTCCATCGAAAAGCTTGAGGGTAATCGGGATCACCGGGACGAACGGTAAGACTACGGTCTCGTATTTGTTGGAGTCGATATTAAAGGCCTGCGGGCGAAGCCCCGGGGTGATCGGAACAGTCAATTACCGCTATAAAAATAAGATTTTTCCTGCCGGGAATACAACGCCGGGAGCCATAAAGCTGCAGTCAATGCTGGCCCAGATGCATAGGGCAGGTTGCGACTGCGCGATATTAGAGGTTTCATCCCATGCCCTTGACCAGGAGAGAGCAGGAGAAATAGAATTCGCGTCCGGTATCTTTACTAATCTTTCGCAGGACCATCTTGATTATCATTTGGATATGGAGAATTATTTCCGGGCCAAGGAAAAATTATTCACCGGAATCCCTGCCGCTAATGACAGATTCATAATCACCAACAATGATGATCCCTACGGCAGAAGAATAGGCGAGTCTGCGCAGGCAAAAGTCGTGACTTATGGCATAGATAGCGAAGCTGATTTCGCTGCCAGAAATATCAGTTTTGATAACGTGCATACGAGTTTCCAGATCATATCCGGCAAAGAAAAGTATAAAATCAATACGGAGCTGATCGGAAGGCACAATGTCTATAATCTCACCGCAGCTTTTGCCTGGGCGATAGAGGAGGGGCTGGACCCGGAGAAGCTAAGGGGTGCAATCGAAAGGTTCCGTTCGGTCCCGGGAAGGCTGGAGAGAATCGTAAACAACAGGGGAATTTCTGTATTCGTGGATTACGCGCATACTGAGGATGCGCTCAGGAGCGCGATCTTGACGCTTAAGGAGCTATCTCATAAGAGGCTGATCCTGGTCTTTGGCTGCGGAGGCCAACGCGATAAAGGCAAAAGGCCTAAGATGGGTCAAGTGGCATCGCAGCTAGCCGACCAAGTGATGATCACGGACGATAATCCAAGAGGCGAGGACCCTGAAGAGATCATTAATCAGATCAAGAAGGGGTTTAGAGAAAAGAATTATTCAGTGATCCGCGATAGACGGGAGGCGATCGAAAAAGCAATTCTACTGGCAGAGGCCGGTGATATCTTGTTAGTCGCAGGCAAGGGCCATGAGGATGTGCAGATCATAGGGAAAAAAAGGATCCCATTTGATGACCGTAAAATTATAAGGGAATGTTTAAAGTAAGCGAATTAGCAAAAGCTACAGGCGCAAGATTGATCAGGGGTAGGCAAGAGGCCCGTGTAAGAGGGATCTCTATCGATTCAAGGAGTATAAAGCGCGGTGAGGCCTTTATTGCTATAAAAGGAGATAGGTTTGACGGCCAGAGATTTATCGGCCACGCGGCAGCAAAGGGCGCTGGCTGTATAATTACGGCAGGTAAAACTCTCAAAAATCTTCCCGGCAACGCCGCAATACTTAAGGTCAGGGATACAACCTGCGCTTTAGGGGATATCGCAAGGTTCCAGCGCAATCGATTCGATATCCCGGTGATCGCGGTGACAGGGACGAACGGTAAGACAACCACCAAGGATATGATCGCGCATATTCTTTCAAAGAGCATGCGGGTGCTTAAGAACGAGGGTACCAGGAACAACCAGATCGGCCTTCCCCTGACCCTGAGTAAGCTTAACGCAAGACACGATGCGGTGGTGCTTGAGATCGGCACGAACCATTTCGGGGAGGTAGAGTGTCTATCCGGGATATGTTCTCCTAATATCGGGGTGATCACCAATATCGCAGCGGCGCACCTGGAATTTTTCAGGGACCTTGATGGAGTATTGCGGGAGAAGCGCTCATTGTTATCGAATTTAAGAAAACCATATATTGCTTTATTGAACGCTGATGATAAAATGTTATGCAGGCTGTTAAGCGCTAAGGGCAAAAAAAAGCTGAAGCTCGGATTCTCCCTAAAGGGCGCAAGTGATTTCCGGGCAGGCGATCTTAAGCGCCTTAGAGGGATTCAGGAGTTTAGCGTCAATGACAGGCAGCGTTTTGAACTTAAGAGTCCGGGATATTGGAATATTTATAACGCATTAGCGGCGATCGCAGTGGCCAGAGTATTAGGGATGGGGTATAACCAGATTGCTCGTGCTTTGCGAAGTTTCGATTTTCCCGGCGGGAGGCTTACCCTTAAGAGATCCGGTAATATCAGTTTTATCGACGATACATACAATTCTAATCCGGTATCGCTTGCTCTCGCCCTTGAGGCCCTGGGAGACTTAAGCGTAAAGGGGAGGAAGATCGTGGTGATGGGGGATATGTTAGAGCTTGGGGATGCCTCGGGTGATCTGCATGCTCAGGCAGGCAGGGAGGCAGCTGCAGTTTGTGATGTTTTTATAGCCGTTGGCAGGCTCTCAGGGCACGCGGCAGACGGCGCGCGCTCCTGCGGGCTCGGCAGAGAAAAGGTCTTTAGATGCGCAAACTCCCTGCAGGCGCGCAGGCTGCTTAAGGAGAAGCTGCGCCTCTCGCATGATGATCTGGTCCTGGTCAAGGGTTCCCGGGCGATGAAGATGGAGGAGGTAATCAGCTAGCTGTATGTTTTATTATTTCTTTTACCCGCTACATAAGATCTTTTCGTTTTTTAATATCTTCCGCTACATCACCTTCCGCGCGGCGATGGCCGCCCTGACTGCGTTTCTGATAAGTCTCGCCCTGGGTCCGGCAGTGATCAGGCTTTTTCGGAAGTTCAATTTAGTCGAGAATGTCAGGAAGGAGGCTAGCCTGCGGCTTGACGATCTGCACAGCGGCAAGGAGAATACCCCGACCATGGGGGGAGTGATGATATTGATCGCGCTGGTTATCTCTACATTGCTCTGGGCAGACACCACAAACCGCTTTGTGATCATTGTACTGGCAAGCACACTCTGGCTTGGCCTGACGGGCTTTGCCGATGACTACCTGAAGCAGGTGCGCAGAAAATCAAAGGGCCTTACCGCTACGGCAAAGTTCAGCAGCCAGATCATCCTGGGACTGGTATTGGGGACGGTTCTTTTCCTGGATCCCGCGATCAGTACTAAACTGAATATTCCCTTTATGAAAGGGGTCTGTCTGGAACTGGGATTGTTCTATTTGTTATTCGTGATCATAGTAATCGCCGGTTCTTCAAACGCGGTAAACCTTACCGACGGCCTGGATGGCCTGGCCACAGGTTCAGTGATCATGGTCGCCCTGGCCTTGAGCGTGTTATGCTATGTTTCCGGCCATATGAAGTTTAGCTCTTACCTTCTGATCCCATATATCAATGGGAGCGCTGAATTGGCGGTCTTCTGTGCGGCGATGGTGGGGGCGTGCCTGGGGTTTCTCTGGTATAATTGTTATCCGGCATCGATCTTTATGGGGGATGTCGGGTCTCTGGCGTTGGGAGGGGCTTTAGGGACGGTGGTGCTCTTGATCAAGAAGGAATTTTTGCTTGTGGTAGTGGGCGGGGTATTTGTTTTGGAGGCGCTTTCGGTGATCCTGCAAGTGGCATCATTTAAACTCACAGGCAGACGGATCTTTAAGATCGCTCCCCTGCATCATCATTTCCAATTCATAGGTTGGCCCGAATCCAAGGTGATCGTCAGGTTCTGGATCCTGGCGATCATCTTTGCCATGATCACGCTGGTCACGTTGAAGGTCAGGTAAACGGGCCTCTTCGGACAATAAATGAAGAACACAGAGAGATTTAAAAACTTAAGGGTCACTGTCGTGGGCCTGGCCCGTTCGGGATTTGCCTGCGCAGGGCTGCTGCATCAGCTGGGAGCAGAGGTTTGCGTTACCGAGCAGTCGGATAATGAGATAACGCGGGCAAATAAGGCAAGACTTAAAGAAAAGAATATTCGGGTTGAGATCGGCGCCCACTCCAGGGGGAGTATAGAGGGATCTGAATTAGTAGTGGTCTCTCCCGGGGTAAGCGACGATGCGCAACCCATACTCTGGGCTGATCAGTCAGGGATACCGGTCGTCAGCGAGATCGAGATCGGTGCGGCCCTATCTCCTGCTGAGATCATTGCCGTTACCGGCTCCAATGGCAAGACCACGGTGACTACTTTGCTCGGTGAGTCGCTTAAGCGTTCAGGAAGGCGCGCATTTATCTGCGGGAATATCGGCAATCCCTTTTGCGGGGAAGTAGCGAAGATGAAAGAGGGGGATTTTGTCTCTCTTGAAGTGAGCTCTTTCCAGTTGGAGAGGACCAGGGATTTTAAACCGAAGATCTCGGTGATGCTCAATTTTTCCCGAAATCACCTGGATAGGTATGCCGGCATGCAGGAGTATCTTTCGGCAAAGAAGCGCATTTTTATTAATCAGGATAAAGAGGATTATCTTGTATTGAATCAGGAAGATGCCTGCCTGAAGCAGCTGGCACAGGAGGCAGGGGCGAGGGTAGTATATTTTTCAGGAAACAAGACGCGCAATCCCAATCAGGCAGCGGTGATCACGGTGAGTGATCTTTTAGGACTCGATCAGGAGGCAGTAGCGGAAGCCCTTGATGAGTTTAAGGGGATCGAACACCGCCTGGAGGAAGTGCGGGAAGTAAAAGGCGTGCGGTTTATCAATGATTCCAAGAGTACTACGGTAAATTCAGCGATCTGGGCGCTAAAATATACGCCAGGTCCGATAATCCTGATCGCAGGCGGCAAAGATAAGGGCAGCGACTACACCCCAATCCGCAGCTACCTGGGCAAGAAGGTAAAAGAGGTGATCCTGATCGG
Source organism: Candidatus Omnitrophota bacterium (assembly GCA_042577285.1). Classification (GTDB taxonomy): domain Bacteria; phylum Omnitrophota; class Gorgyraeia; order Gygaellales; family Profunditerraquicolaceae; genus JBHPDM01. The sequence goes on along the minus strand of JBHPDM010000019.1, from coordinate 11,562 downwards.
AGAGGCAGCTCCTAAGATAAGGCAGGCGCTTATCGGGGCAGGCACTATTGAAGGGGCGAGGAGCATGGAGGAGGCGGTGAGGATCGCCTTTAAAAGGAGCGAGCCGGGGGGGAAGGTCCTGCTTTCGCCGATGTGCTCAAGCTTTGATATGTTCAAAGATTATGAAGATCGGGGCAGGGAATTTAAGAAACGGGTGCAGGATCTAGCTAAAGTAGGTTAGTATGCAGCGCAATACCAGGATAAAAATCTTTATAACCACCTTCATTCTGATCTGCACCGGTATGGTAATGCTCTACAGTACTTCAAGTATCTGGGCATGGGAGCAGTATGGCGACGGCTTTTATTTCTTAAAACGACATCTTCTCTTCCTCCTGATCGGTGCGTGCTTGACCTTTCTTGCGATGTGCTTTGACTACAGGAAGCTACAGCAGTTGGCAAAACCCTTATTATTGGGTTCGGCGTTGCTTCTGGTCTTAGTGTTGATGCCCGGCCTTGGCAGGGAGGTCGCAGGGGCCAGGCGGTGGTTTCGTCTCGGGCCGATCGGCTTCCAGCCCTCTGAGCTGGCGATCCTTGCGATGATCATCTACATCGCGGATTTTCTGACCCGCCGCGCAAAGCGGGTCCTGGATCCGGTCAAAGGATTTCTTCCTCCGATTGCGGTAATGGGTGCGGTCTGCCTATTGATCCTGATGCAGCCGGATTTCGGCACAGTTTTGGCTCTTGCCACGGTAGTGATGGTGATGATCTTTGTGGCCGGGGCGCGCCTTCGGCATCTTGCAACGCTCTTTTTGGCAGCTATTCCTTTTTTATATCTATTGATCTTTCGGGTCCCCTACAGGCGGCTGCGCGTAATGGGGTTTTTGAATCCATGGGCAGATCCCAGGGGAGCTGGTTTTCAGTTGATCCAGTCCCAGGTCGCACTGGGTTCGGGAGGGATATTCGGTGTGGGACTGGGTCACTCCAGGCAGAAACTATTTTATCTGCCTGCAGCGCACACGGATTTCATCTTCTCGATCATCGGGGAAGAGCTGGGCCTCGTCGGTACGCTGGGAGTTATCTTTTTATTTGCTCTGTTGATCTATCTGGGGTTTAAGCTGGTCAAGAATACAAGGGAGAGGTTTGGATTCTTCTTAGGGTTGGGGATAATGCTGATGATCTCACTAAAGGCGGCGATCAATATCGGGGTCTCCTGCGGAGTCTTTCCCACTAAGGGGCTGCCGCTTCCCTTTATCAGCTACGGTGGTACATCCTTAGTCCTTGATATGATCGGTATCGGTATAGTGATGAATATTTCGCGTTGCGAAGAGAATCCATGAGTCCCGACAGACAGGCAACACAGAAGGGTAGGTCTAGAGGGATGAAGATTTTACTCGCTACCGGCAGAAGCGGCGGCCATATCTTTCCTGCCCTGGCCTTGATCGATGCGGTGAAAGGGCTCTATCCGGAGACAGAGGCGATACTGCTTTTACCTGAGAGCCGCCTAACGAGAAAACTCGATCTTTCAAAGTATAAAGTAAGATACTTAAGCGATGCATCCTTGAGTCCGGGAATTAACCCGGATAATATAATCGCGGTATTTCAATCAGTCAAGAGTGTTTTTGAAAGTTTCTTCTTCCTGGTAAGTTTTAGACCAGACGTGGTTATCGGTTTCGGCAGTAAAAGCAGTATTGCTTGCCTGATGCTGGCCTGGCTTTTTCGTATTGAAACGCTGATCCACGAGCAGAATGTCGTGCCGGGCAGGGCAAATATGTTACTTGCGAAATTCGCAGACAAGGTAGCGATCTCCTTTGAGAGGACCCGCGATTACCTGAAGGTCTCACCGAAGAAGATCATTTACTCCGGTAATCCCCTAAGGCCTGCGCTGAAGCAGATCGAAAAGAGCTCTTGCTTAGGCTTTTTCTCTTTGCAGGAAGAAAAAATTACTCTCCTTGTGTTAGGGGGCAGCCAGGGCAGCGACAGGGTAAATAGTGTGGTATTACAGGCCCTGCGGGAGTTCCCCGATAGGAAGCGGCTGCAGGTGATCCATATGGCAGGCGATAAAGTCCAAGATTCTCTGCGCGCCGGTTACGCAGATCTCGGGATCAGGCATAAGGTTTTTGGTTTTTTTAACTCAATGCAATTCGCCTACAGCGCTGCCGATATAGTGATTTCTCGCGCTGGAGCAACTACCCTGGCCGAGATAATCTATTTTCGTATACCGGCGATACTCTTGCCCTACCCATTTGCCCAGTCCCATCAGAGTGAGAACGCCAGGGTCTTGGGGGAGGCAGGGGCAGCGCGGGTGATCGAAGATGAAGCGCTTAATAGCGGTGCCTTAAGCAAAGAGTTATCCGGTTTGTTATCTGGGCTGGGCTTAAGTCAGATGCGTTCGATGTACCAGCGGATCAAGGGTCCCGGGGCTGATAAATTGCTGGCGGAGGCGGTCCTGGGCCGGGGTTAATTCGCCCGAACAACTTACGTTCTCTGACGTTCCGTATCACACCGTCAGCTATACGCTGCGTAGATTTCTTGCGAAATCTACTTGCAGCTGTCGGTGTTAATTCGCGCTTATAACTTACTCACGCTTTCGCGCTCGTAAGTTATGCGCTCATTATCGCCCGAACAACTTACGTTCTCTGACGTTCCGTAAGTTGTGGGCTCATTAAGATGAGAAGATATATTGCCTTGATCCTGATATTAGTTTTATCTACCGGCCACGCTTTTGCCCTTACAGATAAGTGGCATCTTTCAAAGAGCAGGCACTTTATCCTTCATTATAAGAGCGGCCAGGAATACGGCTTTCTAGAGCATGTGATCGAAGAGGCGGAAAAGCATTACGATCAGATCGCTGATAACCTGGGTTTTAGAAGGTTTGATTTTTGGCTCTGGGATGACCGGGCAAAGATCTACATCTATAGGGATGCAGCCGAATACCAGGAGGCTACGGGGCAACCGAAGTGGTCTGCCGGATGCGCGGAAGTTAGAAGTAAAATCATCCATACCTACTATCGCGCAAAGCGCTTCTTTGATACGCTGCTGCCGCATGAGCTGGGGCATATAATCTTCAGGGAGTTTGTCGGCTTCGATAACCGGGCAGTGCCGATCTGGCTTGATGAGGGTGTCGCTTCTTACCAGGGCAGACCGGGAAGAGGGGTTTATTCTATGATCATTAAGAAAGCGGTAAAGGAAGAGAGCTTTTTGGATATTAAAGCGCTGGCTGAGTTTGATCCCCACCGCGCCGGGCAGTCCGGATCAGTCGATCTTTTTTATGCAGAAGCGGCGAGTATCGTCGATTTTATGATCAGTAAGTTTGGCAAGGACAAGTTTGTGTATTTTTGTCAAAACTTAAGGGATAAGCCGGATCTTGAGTGGGCGCTTTCATCGGCCTATGGTTTCAGGGATGCAGAAGAGTTAGGCGAAGCCTGGCAGGAGTATTTAGGGATATGAAGAAACGGATCCACTTTATCGGCATCGGCGGGATCGGGATGAGCGGGGTAGCGAAGTTATTCCTGCGTCAGGGCGCCGAGGTGAGCGGCTCTGACATAAAAGACGGGAAGATGGTGCGGGCGCTTAAGCAGGCAGGGGCTGAAGTCTTTTTAGGCCATAGCCCGGAGAACGTACGTGATAAAGAGTTAGTGGTTTATTCATCGGCAATCGCCGAGGATAACCCGGAGCTTTGCGCGGCAAGGGAGCAGGGAACTACTTTATTGAAGCGCGCAGAGGCTCTGGCAGAGCTGATGCGCGAGAAGACCGTGATCACGGTCACCGGCAGCCACGGTAAGACAACCACCACATCGCTTCTCTCGCACGTGATGCTGGAGGCAGGATTGACGCCAACGGCCGCCATAGGAGGGATATTATTAGAGAGTGGCACTAATGCCATGCTTGGCGAGGGGGAGTTCTTTGTCGCGGAGGCGGATGAATCAGACGGGTCATTTTTACATTACCAGCCGACCTACTCTATAATCACAAACCTTGACCGCGAACACCTGGATTATTACGGAGATTCTGCATCGCAGGCTCAAGCTTTTAGCAAATTCCTGGAGAAGACCAGTGACTCAGGATGCGCTTTCTGCTGCGGAGACGACCCGGGCCTGGCCGCGATCCTTAAGGGCTACAGAAAGAGATTAGTGCGCTTCGGGTTTAATCAGGATTGTGATATCTTGGCCCGGGAGATCAGGGTGTGTGGCTTTTCCCGAAACTTCGATTGTTTATATAAAGGCAGATCTCTCGGCAGGTTTGAACTTGCCCTTGCCGGTGCGCATAATATTTCAAACGCCTTGGCAGTGATCGCAGTAGGCATTGAGTTGGGCATTTCACCGGGGGTGATCAGCGGCGCGCTTGCAAGCTATAAGGGTGCGCGCAGGCGGCTTGAGGTCAGATACAAGGATAAAGGATATCTTTTAGTCGACGACTACGCCCATCATCCTACAGAGATCAGGGCGACCCTGGCAGCGCTAAAGGAGCTAAAACCCCGGCGTCTGATCGCGGCCTTTCAGCCGCACCGTTATACCAGGACTAAACTGCTTTTAAAGGAGTTTGCCTGTTGCTTTGGATCGGCCGATAAATTGATCATCACCGATATCTACCCGGCGGGAGAGGCCCCTATAAAAGGTATAGACGGGATGAGCATCTTTGAGGAGGTAAAACGGCATTCGCCGGATCAGGATCTGCGGTTTCTGGCAAAAGAAGAGATCTGCGCCCAGATCCTGAATGATCTAAAGCCGCAAGACCTTGTGGTTACTTTGGGCGCAGGGGACATAACTAAGGTTTGCGATGAGCTGGAAAAGGGACTTAAAGTCAAAGGTTAAGCGCGGTGAGCCGCTGGCGAAGCACAGCACCTTTAAGATCGGGGGAAGGGCGAAGTTTTTTTCCCTTCCGAATGACTTAGAGGAGCTAAAGAGATTGCTGTCCCAAGCAAAAACTATGAGAGCAGCTGTTTTTGTCATCGGAGCAGGGAGCAATATCCTGATCAGTGATAAGGGCGTCAATGGTTTGGTGGTGCGACTGAGCTCTCCGTTTTTTAAGAGATTTCGTTTTAAGGGAAGCCGAATTGAGTCCTCCAGCGGGGTATCTCTCTCCAGGCTCCTTTCGGCCGCTGAAGCGCGCGGGCTTTCGGGACTTGAGTTTTTAGCCGGCATCCCCGGAACGCTGGGGGGAGCGCTGGCGATGAATGCAGGGATTACGGGACAGACAATCGCAGATTTAGTAGAAAATGTCAGTGTGATGTACTATAATGGTACGATTAAAAGTCTTACAAAACGCAAGTTAAGGTTCGGATACCGTAAATCAAATTTAAATAAGTGTGTGATCCTGGGGGCCTCGCTCAAGCTGAAACGAAGAAGTAAGGGGGCAATCAGAAGGCTGGCCAAAGAGTATCTTCAACGCCGCTGGTTGACGCAGGATAGAACAAGGCCTTCGCTTGGCTGTATTTTCCGTAATCCGGAAGGTTTGGCGGCAGGTAAACTGATCGACTCCTGCGGCCTGAAGGGGATGCGGGTAGGGGGTGCCGCAGTATCACGCAAGCACGCCAATTTTATAGTTAACCGGCAGAAGGCTAAGGCGCGCGATGTCAAGCGGCTGATGCAGCTGATCAGGAATGAAGTAAAGAAAACCCATGGCTTAGAACTTGAGCCGGAGATAAAGATATGGGCCTAAGAGAGGATTTCGGCCGAGTAGGAGTTTTATCGGGAGGCCCTTCAACAGAACGCGAGATCTCCCTTAAATCAGGCGCCGCCGTGTATGAAGCCCTAACAGGTGCCGGGATCAATGCTGTTCAGGTCGAGATCACCTCGGATGATCACGACAGGAATATCGACCTGATCAAGAAGAGCGGGATCAACTGCGCCTTTATCGCCCTGCACGGGTATTTCGGTGAGGACGGCGGTATCCAAGAAATACTTGATCAGATGGCGCTGCCCTATACCGGTTCCGGTAGTGCTGCCAGCAGGCTGGCGATGGATAAGGTCGCTTCGCGCAGGGTGTTTGAAGGTCGGGGGATCCGCGTACCCAGGTATGAAGTGTTTGATAAGAGTTTTTATGAATCCGGGAGAGCCCTGAGATCAAAATTAAAGTTTCCCCTGGTGGTTAAACCATCCGCGCAGGGTTCAAGCCTGGGACTTACGATCGTGAAGAAGGAGGATGGTTTAAAGCGGGCGCTGGAACACGCTTTTAGTTTTGACGCTAGAGCTGTTGCCGAGGAGTATGTAGATGGAAGGGAGATAACCGCAGGGATACTGGATGAAAAGCCTTTGCCGATAGTCGAGATAATACCTAAGCAGGGAGTCTTTGATTTCGAAGCAAAATACCAGCCGGGATTAACCCAATACGTCGTGCCGGCGGATTTGAACGGTAAACTTACTTCAAGCGCTCAGGCGGCCGGCCTTTCGGCGCACAAGTCGTTAGGCTGCCGGGGATGCTCGCGCGTTGATATGATCCTGGGGGAAGAGGGAATCGTTTATGTTTTAGAGGTGAATACGATCCCCGGCTTTACCGAGACAAGCCTTCTGCCTAAGGCGGCAAAGAGCGCCGGGTGCGGTTTTGGCGAGCTTTGCCTTAAACTTATCGAACTGGCATATGAAAAGACGAAAAATTAAGTTTCCACTGGTACCGGTTGTGGCAGTCGCTTTACTCTCCCTGATCCTTGTTACCTGCTTTTTATATATTGGAAAGCGGCTTCTGGGTATGGACTTTTTCGTCGTCAAGGATGTCCTGGTCAATGAGGAGAGGGAGGGTTTCGAACATTTTAAGGGGCGTAATATATTTGATATCGACCTGAAGGATGACGCAGAATATCTCTCTGGACTCTATCCGGATTATAAGAAAGTAAGGATTATCAGGGTGCTCCCCGACCGCATATATGTAGATTTTATAAAACGTATAGCCGTTGCCTTTGTCAAGCACTACCGTTATTTTAGCGTAGACAGCGATTACATATTCTTTTCCCCTACCAGGATCACAGGCCAGGATAGCGCCTTACCGATCATACTTGGGCTTGAAACGAAGGTCTTCGGTCCAAAGTCGGGTAGAAGATACAAGGTCAAAGAGCTGGAACTTGCCATGCGTATCATCGAAGGATTTAAAGAGCGCAGAAGGTTAAGGAATTTCAGGCTGAAGTCTATTAAGGTGGCCTCCCCGGAGAAGACGGTTCTGGTATTGGCAGGAGGAATCCAGGTTAAGATCGCTGATCGGGAAATCGAAAAGAAATTGGATATCCTGGGGGATCTCTTAGCTTCCCTTAAGAACGAGATAGAGAATATCAGTTACATCGACTTGAGGTTTAGCGAGCCGGTAATCAAACCAAAAAATGCTAAGTAGCCACATCTGCACAATAGATATAGGTTCAAGTAAGATCGCCGCGGCGCTGGTAGTTATGCGGGCAGGTAGGATCTTGCGTATTTACGCCGATAGCGTGATCTCCGGCGGAGTAAAGAAGGGCTCTGTAGTAGACTCCGGACAATTATCAAATGCGGTAAGCCAGGTCCTGGAGAACTTAAGTGAAAAATCAAAAGTACGCATAAGATCAGTTTACGCCGCAGTCTCCGGCGAGGAAATCTTAACCGGAAGGAGCAGCGCAGTGATCCCGCTTACCGAGCGAGGAAATAAGTTGATCGGCGCAGGGGATCTGCGCAAGGTCAACCGGCAGGCGCGGATATTAGGGGTTAAGCTCGAGGAAGAGTTGATGCATGAGATCCCCTTGAGTTACGGCATAGATTCCAAGAGAGGGATCTTGAATCCTTTGGGGCTTTACAGCCACAGGCTGGAGGTCCAGCTGTATCTGGTCTCGGCGCGCCTGGCAAGCGTTCAGGCGCTAGAGCGTTCTATCAATCAGGCAGGATTTGAATTAAGGGATGTTTATTTCAGCGGGATGGCTACTGAGAGGATCATCGCCGAAAGAGGCACCTTGCCGGGGATAAACGTGATCTGTGATCTCGGCAGCGAGGTGAGCGAACTTTTGATCACAAGAGACGGCGTAACCGCGCATATCGAGGTTCTACCGATAGGCGGTGAGATGGTCACTTCTAAGCTTTCGCATGCGCTTGAGATACCGCCTGAATTAGCTGAAGACGTGAAGAGGTCGCATGGTGTCGTCGGCGATGAGCATAAGCCGGGAGTTAAATCAGAGATCCTGGTGAAGAGGGGCGGTCTTTACGCGCCGATAGATGTCAGTCCGGTGCCGGGGATAGTCACTAAAGAGGCTAAAGGGATCTGTGAAGCTATAAAGAAGTCTATTGAGAAGGTAACTCCCTGCGGAAAGGTCCATAGCGTCACAGTCGCAGGAAGGGCGGCGCTATTGGATGGATTCCTGGAGGCTTTGGAGAATACCCTTGGGGTCACCTGCAGACTTGCCCGGATCCAGGATGCCGAGATGCTCGCCGTTGTCAATAAGGAGCAGGAGTTTACCGGCCACAAATACATAAACTATCTTACCTGTCTCGGAGCGGCGCTGCTTGCATATCGCCCTGAGGGGGCAAGCTCATGCGCTCCGATCAAAGCCAGCCGTAATCCTGTCCAGAGAGCGATAAATAAGGCTAGGGAAGTATACGAGGAATACTTTTAGCTCTTTGATTGCGCGCTTTTATTGTGTATAATAATTGATTTAAGAGCATGATCGATGGCAATATTGAAAAACTTAATGAACGCATCCTTATTGCCTGTTCAAGGGGCAAGAGGGATCCCGCAGGAATAAAGACCGTAGCTGTTAGTAAGGGCAGGAACGTCGAGGATATCAAAAGTGTCCTTTCCTTGGGAATGGCAGATTTCGGAGAGAGCAGGATCCAGGAGGCCCTGCCCAAGTTTTACGAAATACGGAATACGAAATACGGACAACGAATAAAATGGCACATGGTCGGCCACCTGCAGACTAATAAGGTAAGGGATGCAGTAATGATCTTTGACTTAATACATTCGGTGGACAGTGTACGCTTGGCAAGGGAGATCAATAAAGAGGCGGGAAAGCTGAACAAGGCGCAGAATATATTGCTGGAGGTAAAGACATCTGCGGAGGCGACTAAGTACGGCTTTCAACCGGAAGAGACTGTTGAGGCAGTCGGGCAGATCACTGAATTAAAGAGCATCAGGGTGAGCGGCCTGATGACGATCTCTCCTTTTACGGATGACCTTGAATCGGTGAGAGGGAGTTTCAGGAGGCTAAAGAAAATACGGGACGGGATCGATAGTGGATTGCTCCTGTCCATGGGTATGAGCGATGATTTCCAGATCGCCATAGAAGAAGGAGCTGATATACTAAGGATAGGAAGAGCAATATTCGCAAAAGAAAATGAATAAAAACATCGGGATAATCGGCTTTGGGAATATGGGTTCGGCGATTGCAGGGCGCCTCGCCGGCGAGTTTAAGGTCACTGTCTTTGATCAGGATAAAACAAAGACGGCGGGACTTAAGGAGATAAAAGTCGCCGTAGATAGCAGCGCAGTCTTACGCGGGTCCGAAACAGTTATCCTGGCGGTGAAACCTCAGGATTTCCGGGCGCTCCTGGATGAGATCAGGGAGGAGGCGAAGGAAAAACTGATCATCAGTATCGCAGCCGGAATAACTACCGCTTCTATCGAGAAGGCTCTCAGGAGAGCCAGGGTAGTCAGGGCGATGCCTAATCTGCCGGCGAGGATCGGTAAGGGTATGATTTGTATCTCGGCAGGCAGCAGCGCAGGCAAGGAGGACTTAGAATTTGCCCGCCGGTTATTTACTAAATCGGGAGAGGTCCTGGTTTTAAAAGAAGAGATGATCGATGCTGCCACAGCGGTCTCCGGCAGCGGTCCGGGGTATCTTTATCAATGGTGCCAGGGTAAGTCAAGCGAAGAGGCCGCAGAATATGTAAACAAAAAATTTATACCTGCGTTGGAAGAGGCAGCCGCTGGGATCGGTTTTACGCCTCAAGAAGCCGGATTGCTGGCAAGGACAACCGCTAAGGGGAGCCTGGCATTTCTTGAAGCCAGCCATGCAACACCGGCAGAGTTAACCAAACAGGTCGCCTCAAAGGGCGGGACAACCGAAGCCGGATTAGCGGTTTTACGCAGCGGGGGAAGCTTAAGCGTTGCGGTCAAGGCAGCCAAAACGATGGCAGAGGTATTATCTAGAAAGGAGTAGCGATGTCACGGACCGGGATCATTGGTGGCAGCGGGCTGTACAAGATAGAGGGAATTAGTGATATAAAGGAAGTTTCCGTTAAGACTCCCTTCGGGGAACCTTCAGATAAATTGATCACCGGAAACCTCGAGGGTAAAGAGGTCGTCTTTCTACCGCGCCACGGCGTCGGGCACAGGCTCCCGCCAGGCTCGATCAATTACCGGGCGAATATCTGGGCGATGAAGAAATTGGGTGTCGAGAGGATCATCTCGGTCACTGCCTGCGGCAGCCTTAAGCAAGAGCTAAAGCCGATGGATTTCGTGGTCGTCGATCAGTTTATCGACCGTACCAATTCAGCCCGTAAGATGACCTTCTTTGACCAGGGGTTAGTAGCTCACATAATGTTCGCATATCCGGTCTGTGGGGAGCTTGCGGAGGCCCTTTTTGCGGCAGCAAAGTCTCTTGGCGTAGAGGCGCATAAGGGGGGTACTTACATCAATATGGAGGGCCCGGCATTCTCCACTCTGGCAGAATCCAAGCTTTACCGCAGCTGGGGGGTGGATGTGATCGGGATGACCAATATCGCAGAGGCGCGGCTGGCCCGGGAGGCTGAGATCTGTTACTCTACTCTTGCGGCAGTGACTGACTACGATTGCTGGCATCCGCAGCATGAAAGCGTAACCATTGACATGGTGATCTCAAACCTTACCAAGAACATCGAAAACGCAAAACAGATACTCTGCGCAGTGTTAAAGGGCCTTACAGCAGAAAGGAAGTGCGCCTGCGGAGAGGCTCTAAAATATGCGTTGATCACGGATAGAAAGTCTATTCCTGCGAAGGCGAAAAAGGACCTTGATATAATCATCGGTAAGTACCTGAAATAGACCTATGGATTATAAATCTACGTTAAATCTGCCTAAGACTACGTTTCCGATGAAGGCTGACCTGCCTAAGAAGGAACCGCAGTTGCTTGACGCCTGGGAAGAGCTTGATATCTATAACGAGTTAACGCGCAGCAAGAAACCAAAGTATATCCTCCACGACGGGCCTCCTTATGCCAACGGGGATATACACCTGGGCCATGTATTGAATAAGACGCTTAAGGATATCGTGATCAAGTATAAAAGTATGCGCGGATTTTGCGCTGCTTATGTCCCGGGCTGGGATTGTCACGGCCTGCCGGTGGAGCATCAGCTTTTTAAGGAATTAAAGATAAATAAGTACCAGATCGCTCAAGTCAATTTTAGAAAGAAGGCGCATGATTATGCGATGCGCTATGTCTCGGTGCAGCGGCAGCAGTTTAAGCGCCTGGGTATTTTCGGGGATTGGGAGAATCCTTATTTGACCTTGAGCGCGGATTATGAGGAGAGCATCATCGCATCGCTGGGGGAGCTGGTGAAACAGGGGTATGTTTACCGCGGGCTAAAGCCGGTAAACTGGTGTGTGAAATGCGAGACTGCCCTAGCTGAAGCGGAGGTGGAATACGCAGAGCATACCTC
>JBHPDM010000018.1:0-26678 GCA_042577285.1 Candidatus Omnitrophota bacterium | reverse complement strand
AGAGGAAGTGCCCGTATTCATGGACCAGGATCAGAACCCCTAAGATCACCAAAAATATAAGTAGGGCCATAATCTTAACTTGCTCCTTTGATCAATTCATAAGTCGTCTGCCTCGCCCGCGCATCAGCGGTAAAGATATCCTTTAATCCGGGATCCTTCTTATTGCGGTGCCTCTCTAGCGTTGCAGCGATTACCTTAGGGATAGAGAGAAAATCCAGCCTGCCTTTTAAAAATTCATCGACGCATACCTCATTAGCGGCGTTGAATGCCGCAGGGGCCGTGCCCATCTGACCGGCAACCTGATAGGCCAGGGCAAGACACCTGAATTTTTTAAAATCCGGCTCGCCAAAATTTAGCCGCTTGATCTTGCTTAAAGATAGGCCCGCCGATCTATCGGGAAGTCTCTTAGGGTAAGACAATGCATATTTTATCGGTATACGCATGTCAGTGGCTGACAACTGTGCCAGTATCCCGCCGTCTACGAACTCGACCATAGAATGACAGATCGCCTCCGGGTGTATCAAGACCCTGATCTTATCCGGTCCAACGCCGAAGAGGTGCATCGCCTCCAATACTTCCAGCCCCTTGTTCGCCAGGGTCGCCGAATCAACGCTGATCTTAGCACCCATCTTCCATTTCGGATGCTTGATCACCTTAGCCACAGAGACCCTCTTAAGCTCAGCTTTACTTTTACTGCGCAAGGGGCCGCCGGAAGCGGTAAGATAGATCCTCTTTAAAGCGCTCTTCTCCTGTCCCTCTAAACACTGCCAGATAGCCGATTGCTCGCTGTCGATCGGAATGATCTTTACTTTCCTACGCCTCGCCCTCTCCATTATCAGGGAGCCGGCCATGACTAAGGCTTCTTTATTGGCCAGGGCGATATCCCTGCCTGCGTCAATCGCCGATAACAACGGAGTAAGCGCCTCTGAGCCGCTGATCGCCAAGAGCACGATATCTGCCGGCACTCTGCCTGCCAACTCTTTAAGGCCGGCCCTGCCGCTGAAAACTTTTACCCTCAAACCCTTAATCTTTAAGCGCAGAGCCAGCGCTGCAGATTCACTTCCCACGCAAACAGAATCAGGACGAAAACGTTTTATCTGCCGGGACAATATACCTATATTTTCATTCGCGCTCAAAGAAGCTACCCGGAACCTCGCCGGGTAACGGCTGATCACATCCAGCGCATTCCTGCCGATCGAACCCGTTGAACCTAATATCGCGACTCTCTTCATCTTGTCTTATTGTTTCAGAATAATACTCATGTAAAAATAAAATGCCGGGGAGGTAAAAAGCATGCTGTCCACCAGGTCCAGTATCCCGCCTATCCCCGGTATCGTCCCCGAGGAATCCTTTACCTGGCAGTCACGCTTCATCAATGATTCCGAAAGGTCTCCCAGCTGGCCGATGATCCCCAGAAAGATGCCCAAAAATATAATATGCCCAAAAGGCAACTTCAGGAATGGCATACTCACCAGCGCCCCCAATACGCTAAAAACAAGGCCTCCTATCGCGCCCTCAAGCGTTTTCTTAGGACTGACCCGCGGCATCAAGGGGGTCTTTCCGAAACGCGAACCTATAAGGTAGGCCCCGACATCCCCGAGCTTTGTGATCAGGATCAGGGCAATGATCAATCCTAACCCCCCTTCGAGAAACCGTACCTTGATCGCAAAACTCAAAAACCACGATACATAAAGCAGGCCGAATATCGTGGTTGAGATCCCTACGATCACGCCTGAATTCTTACGGCGCCGGAACTGCATCAGGATCAGGAATAATAACCCCAGGCTGATGAAGAGCAGCTCCCACTTCCTGGTCAGTTCGAACTGCCAGATGATCGACAAAGGGATCAATGCCCCGAGGCCGATCCCGAAATACTTATAGATGCTGATCCCCTTGATCTCAAGCATTGTAAAAAACTCATAGAGAGCAAAAATGATCAGCGCAGTGACCATCAATCCGCAGACCCAGTCGATCAAAAGGCAAAAATAGACAAAAGCCGCCAGCATCAAAGAACTAACTATCCTTCTTGTAATCATCATAAACCTCCGTAGCGGCGCTCCCTGTTCTGATAGACTTTGATCGCCTCTTCCAGGTCCATTTTTCTGAAGTCCGGCCAATGTTTCTTGGGAAAATAAAGTTCGCTGTAGGAGATCTGCCAGAGCAGAAAATTACTTATCCGTTGCTCCCCGCTGGTGCGGATCAAAAGATCCGGGTCAGGAAGCCCGCTGGTATAAAAGTATCTGCCGAATGATTCCGGAGTGAGACCATCAACATCCGCCTTACCTTCCAGGACGGCACGGGCAAATTCTTTGGCCGCATTTGCGATCTCCTGCCTTGATCCGTAATTTAAGGCCAGGCACACTGTAAGGCCGGTGTTACCCCTGGTCGCCTCCTGCGCCCTCTTTAATTCATCCTGCAGGTACCCGGGCAAAGGATCGCCGCCCCCGATAATCTTAAGACGGATGTTACTTTTATTAAGCTCTTTTAGTCGTTTTTTTAAGAAACTATTCAGGGAGCGCATCAGCATACCTACTTCATGCTTCGGGCGGCTCCAGTTTTCCGTCGAGAAGGCAAAAAAAGTTATCACCTCAAGGCCAAGTCCGCCTGCCGCATCGACGATCTCCTCGAGCCGCTTGATCCCCTCCTTATGGCCGACCGTGCGCGGTAAGCCTCTAATCTTCGCCCAGCGGCCGTTACCGTCCATGATTATCGCGATATGTTTAGGGGTGTTTTTTTTCTTCGGCATTCCTGTTATCTGGATTAACAAAAAAGGGGATAAACTCCCCTTTTTTGGACAATCCCTCTCGCTGCCTGCGGCTCCTTTATCTCATAGTGTCTTCGGAATCTTTAATTTTCTCAATATCCTCTTTAAGGTCCTCCAAGGAGACATCGCTCTCCCGATTTAATGCCTTCTCGATCTCTGTATGGACCGTCTGCAGCTCCTCGAGTTGTTTTATAGCTTCAGTAAGCTGGTTATCCCGCTCTAAGTTCAGCTGAGCGCTCTTGCTGATCCTCTCTTCAAGCTCAAGCCTTAATTCCAGCTCCCTGTCGCGGGAGACCTTATGGCGGTGCGCGTTACTGCAGGAGCCGATCCAGCCGATAAAGAAGATGAAACATAAGGCGCCTAATATGTATATGATCCTTTTATCAATATTCTTTTGCATATTCAAAAAATGATTTATTTAACCACGCCCTGCCCCTGCCAGGAGTCTTCGCCTTCGGCGACCTTTTTAGCCTTAGGCAAGATCACTATTTCAACGCGGCGGTTTAAACGACGCCCCTCCTTTGAATCATTGGAGGCAACCTGATGGTATTCGCCGTAACCGACTGCGGAGATCCGCTCCGGAGATACCCCTTTCTCGTCGATCATGTAATGCAGGACGCTTAAAGCGCGGCCGGTAGAGAGCTCCCAGTTAGACTTCCAGCCTGAAAACCTGATCGGCTGATTATCGGTATGCCCTTCTATGCCGATCCGTAATCCGGGGACCGTATCAACCAGGACGCCTGCTACCGTATCCAAAATAGAGATAGCTTCATCCCTGATCTTGGCCTTGCCGGAGTCAAATAAGACATCTCCTACTACGGTTACGACCAGGCCCTTCTCCATCATATCTAATCTTACCTGCTTATCGCCTATTTCGCTGGACAACCGCTCTTGGAGCTGTTGCCTGGCAACGCTTAACTCGTCAAGCTGCCGGGATAGATCTTCTATCCTCTCCAGGTCAGAGCGCCTACCCTTCTGGAATATGAAGGTACAGCCGCTCAACATTATCGCGATGATCAAGACCGAAATTACACAAATTGTTCTTTTTCTCATTTCTCTCCCCCCCTTTTTTGGAATTTTAACTATAGCACAACCGCTAAAGCTAGTCAAGAATTTTGATCGTCTCCTCCCGCGATGAGCCTACGGAGACTACCGAGATCCTCACCCCCAGGATATCCTGCAGTCTCTTGATATAATCTTTAGCGCAGGAAGGTAAGTCTTTAAAACGCCGCTTTTTATTAATACTCTCCTGCCACCCGGGCACCACCTTGTATACCGGTTTTAGGTTTCGCAGGACCTCAGGGTCATGGGGCATATTCTTAAAAAGCCTGCCCTTATACCTGTAGGCGGCGCAGATCTTTATACTTTTAAGGCCATCCAGTACGTCCAGCTTCATGATCGCCAGCTCCGAAATGCCGTTTATCATGATCGATTCCCTGATCATCACGCTGTCGACCCACCCGCACCTGCGCGGCCGTCCGGTAGTGGCGCCGAATTCATTACCCTTCTCGCGCATGAACTTTGCAAAGGGCCCGCTGAATTCCGTAGGAAACGGGCCTTCGCCTACTCTGGTAGTGTAGGCCTTAGCGACACCCACGATCTGGTCGATCGCCAAAGGAGAAAGCCCTGTGCCGGCGGAAGCTCCCCCCGCCGTGGTCGTTGATGAGGTTACAAAAGGATAAGTCCCGAAATCAATATCAAGAAAAGTCCCCTGAGCCCCTTCAAAGAGAATATCCTTCTTCTCCTTGATCGCGCCGTTTAAGAGAAACGCCGCATTACAGACGTAGCCCCGTAAGGCCTTTGCGTATCCGGCATACTCGCGGCAGATCTTGTCAAAACTATACCCCTTGTGTCCATAGACCTTCCTGAAGATCTCGTTCTTTTCCTTCAGGTTATCCCTTAATTTATCCTTAAAGACGCGCGGGTTGACGAGATCCACCATCCTGATCCCGCAGCGGTTGACCTTATCTGAATAGCACGGCCCGATACCCCTTCCGGTAGTGCCGATCCGGTGGGTACGCTTCTTCTCTCTCAAGCGGTCAAGGATGCGGTGGTACGGCATGATCAGGTGAGCCAGGCTTGAGATCTTAAGCCGGCGTCCTACGGCGATCTTTGCCCGGCGCAGCCCCTCTAGCTCCGCGGTCAATCCCGCCGGGTCTACTACTACGCCGTTGCCGATGCAGCAGATCTTACCTGGATGCAGGATCCCCGAAGGGATCAGGTGAAAGACAAACTTTTTACCTCCTGCCACTACCGTATGTCCGGCGTTACTGCCTCCCTGATAGCGGACTATATAATCGGCCTCAGCAGATAAGATATCAATGATCTTACCCTTGCCTTCATCCCCCCATTGTGTTCCGACGATTACTCTGTTCATCTAATATCTTCCGGTTATACTGATACGCTAAAGATCCTGCGCGCGATATCGGGGTAAGCGGCGATAAACTTAAGTTCCTCCTCCACCAGCGGCCGCTGATTGTGCACGTTAGCATAACGCACCAGCTCCAGGATCTCAACCGCCTCTTTGTCGTCGCGGAATGCCACCTCCAGCTTCTGGTAGACATTGCGGAAACCCTTGATCCCGGAATACTCCCCGGCGGTTATCTTCCTTCCCGTATCGATGATCTCTGTCTCGCCTCTTCCCAGCTCCTCAAAATCGTAAAGCTCATAATTGCGCCTGTCCTTCAAAGCTCCGTCGGCATGGATCCCGGATTCATGGGCGAATGCGTTAGCTCCCACTCCGGGCTGATTTATCGGTATCGGTACGCCGAAGGCATAAGATGCGTATTTGCAGATCTTCCAGGTGGTCTTAAGATTTATCTTTTCGTCAAGTTTATAATCCTTCATCCCGTTTGCGTATCTTATCGCCAGGATCACCGAGACCAGGTCCGCGTTTCCTGCCCGCTCGCCCATACCGTTAACACAGGTATTGATGTAGGCATCCTGTCCGCAATCACATGCCGCCTTGGCACCGGCTAAGGAATTAGCCACCACCAGGCCTAGATCATTATGGCAATGGATCTCGATCGGCATCTCTACCGACTGGGCGATCGCCCCCACGCGCTCATAGATCGTAAAGGGCGAGTCAAACCCCAGGGTATCGCAGTAGCGGATCCTGTCTGCCCCGGCTGCTTTTGCAGCCTGCGCGAATTCAGTCAGGTACTCCATGCGTGAACGCGAGGCATCTTCAGCATTAACCCCGACTGACTTTGCCCCCAGTTTCTTCGCCTCCTTTACCGCATTGATCATCTCCCGGATCACGCCGTTATAATCTAGTTTCCCCTTAAACTTATGCTGGATCATCTGGTCAGAGGTAGAGATAGAGACATTCAGGTGCATTAATTGCGGCACCAGCTTAAATGCCGTCTTGACATCTTCCTTGATCGCCCTTACCCAGCCGCCTAACCTTATCGGCTTCAGCACTTTTCTTTCAGCCAGCTCCAGGTTTGCGTTCAGGTAATTTGTCTCATGGCGGGTGACCGGGAAGCCGAACTCCGATTGGAAGACCCCCATCTGATTCAGATAAATGTTCAGCATCGTCTTCTGAAATTTAGAAAGGCAGATCCGCGAAGTCTGTACACCGTCGCGGTTTGTAACATCGATTATATGGATCTTTGCTTTACTCATCATCCAGCTCCTTTTTATCTTTTATTGATTATCCTTCTCAGGTCCTCTTTGTCCACAGCGCCCTGAGAGCTGAAGATCTCCCGGTTATCTAATAAATAAGTAGGCCCGAACATCACCTTAAGTTCCCGGTTTAATCTGATATTATCCCTTAATAATACGGCCGCTCTCTCTGATTTAGCGCAACTCTCGATCAAAGCGGTATCCGCTCCCTCAAGGCACTCCTGCCACCAGGAGCTGTCCGCATTCTCTGCCCGGCAGAGGATGTAACTCCAAAAGAGCCCCGGGTGGTGATCTTTGACGCAAAGGCTGCGCATATATTCCTCGACCTCGCGCTTTCCTGCGGCAGCGTCAAACTCCCCGCTGGGAAGTTCCACTGCCAGAAAGTGTATTCGGGGTTCAAACTCCCTGGAGCGCATAAGCACGCTTTGGGAATTCTTGTCATAAAGACTGATGAAGAGATCTAAACTTCCTTTAGTTTCTTCCCGTTGGGTAAAATAAGAAATACCTGCGAACTGAGGCTTTAACAAATAATAGTCGCCCTTTAACTCTAGCTTATCCGTTAAGTGTTTGTATCCAGGCTCTTGATCTGCGGACTTCTCCAGAAGATATATAGGAAGCGTATCGACATTAAGCTCAGCGAGCAGTTTCTCCGCCTTTGCGCCTGGATAATATATATACGAGATATTAAGATTTGCAAAGTGCTGCTTCATCAGATCTACTATCTGGTCAGTGTTGCAGGCGCGGCAATCCTTGGAGGTGATGATCTTAAACGCAACCTGCGCCTGCCTGGTAAAGGCGCAACGGGAATCCTTGGTCGCTCGCTCTTCACATCTTCCCGCAAAGCCTTTCTTACGGCAGTCCTTTTCAGAGAAGCACTCTGGCAATATGGAGAGGATCTTCTGGTCATCCTTTATCTTATCAGAGAGGCGCACTTCATTTACTTCATGACCCACTACCCTGCCAGGCTCTAATTTCAGCTGTGCAACGCCCAGCTTTCTGCCCTGCCAGTCCGGCTTCATGATCATCGTATCACCGACCCTATCAAAATAATCGCCCTTAGTGTGGCTGCGGCCGGTGATCAGTAGATCGATCCCCGGAACCTCCTTGATCAGCGTCTCATGCTCACCCGGACTGAGGTTGCTCAGCAGTATGATAAATCCAGCGCCCTCTTGATGCATTGCAGCAACAACCTCTTTTACCGCTGCCTTAGGCTCAGTCAGCTTAAGCCCTCCTGCCTTTTGTCCGGCCGAAAGTGGAGAAACAGCAGTAATCCCTACTTTTATGCCGCCGATATCCTTTACGATGAAACGCGAAAACTTTTCGGATTCGATGTTGCAGGCAAGAAAAGGAAATCCGGCATCAGCTGCCTTCTGGCTCAGAAACTCGCTTCCGAAATTAAATTCATCTTCCGAGATCCCGGCCGCATCATAACTCATCTGGCCCATTGCAGCAAGATTAACCGAAGTTCGCTCTTTATCGAGGTCTGTATTTAGCGTATATTCATCCTGCAGTCCGCCGGCAAAGAAAGCGCCGGCATCCAGAAGCAGAAGATTCTTATGCTTCTTCCTTAATTGCCTGATCAGCGTAGCCCGGCGGGCTATTCCTCCGTCAGGCTCCTTGGGACAGCTGCAGGGATAAAGCATCGCGTGGGTATCGCCTGTAAAAGCTATAGTTAGCTCACCGGCATATAAATGAAAAACAATACCTAATAACAGGGCTGTTGCAAGCAGGATCGACCTTATCTTCATAATCTTATCACTTTAACCGCCAGTACGTGTTTAAGCCCCTTGATCTCTGCCGCTAACTTGCTTGAGACCGCAGCATCTACGTTCAATACCGAGATCGCTTTTCCTCCGGGCTTCTCACGGCCGAAGCTCATCGCCGCGATGTTGATCTTCTGCTTGCTTAAAAGCGACCCCAGGCCTCCGATAACACCGGCTTTATCCCAGTTCTTGATCACCAGCATATCTCCGACCGGAGATGCCTCAACGTAATAACCGTCGATCTTGACGATCCTGGGCTTTCTATTAGCGGCAAGCGTTCCTGTGACGCTGCGTTTCTCCTTATCGGACTTCAGTTCCAACTTAACGCAGGTTATAAACTCCTCCTCCGATGAGCTTTTGATCTCCTTGATCTTTATTCCCCGTTCTTTTGCGATACTGGTGGCGTTGACGAAATTGACCGTATCCTTTAATGCCGGAGAGAGCACTCCCTTAACCAGCGCCATCGTCAGCGGGCCCCAGTCATGCTGGATGATCTCTCCGCTGTAATAAATATTAAGCTCCTGGTATCTGCCATCTACCAACTGGGCAAGAAACAACCCCAGCTTCTCGGATAGCTCGATATAAGGCTCCAGTATCTTATAGACCTCTGTCTCAAGCGACGGGTAGTTGGCGGCATTGCGAATTCCCTTGCCTAAAAGCGCATCCCGCACTGCCTGGGCCACCTCGATCGCTACATTGACCTGAGCCTCTTCAGTAGAAGCGCCAAGATGCGGAGTAGTGATGATATTATCGCAACTCAAGAGTTCACTCTCAGGCGGCAAAGGTTCTTTTTCATAGACGTCGATCGCAGCACCGGCTATTCTTTCCTCTTTTACCGCCTTTGCCAGTGCCTGCTCATCGACGATTCCGCCGCGCGCGCAGTTAATGATCCGGGCGTCCTTCTTCATCAGCGCGATAGTCTCAGCCGAAACTAAATGCCTGGTTTCGTTAGTAAGCGGCGTATGCACTGTGATATAATCAGACCTCTTAAAGAGGTCCTTAAGCGCTACGGTCTCGATGCCGATACTCTTTGCCACCTCAGCAGATAAAAAGGGATCATATGCTAAGACCTTCATCCCGAAGGAGAGTGAGCGCTTTGCGACTTCCTTGCCGATCCTGCCCAGGCCGATTATCCCCAGCGTCTTTCTATAGACCTCGACACCCATAAACTTGGAACGCTTCCACTGGCCCTGTTTGAGCGATGCGTTTGCCTGCGGAATATTGCGGGAGAGGGCAAGGATGAGGCTGAGCGTATGCTCGGCAGTAGACATAGTGTTGCCGCCGGGAGTATTCATCACGATCACGCCCTTCTTGGTTGCAGCATCAAGATCGATATTATCCAGTCCCACTCCGGCGCGGCCGATAACTTTTAGCTTATCCGCTGCTTCGATGATCTCTTTAGTCAGCTTTGTTGCGCTTCTTACGATCACCGCGTCATACCCCTTGATGTTCTTCTTGAGCTCCTCCGGCTTCTGGCCGGTGATCACATCCACCTTAAACTCCTTGGAGCCCTTAAAGACATTCAGCCCGTCTTCAGCTAATTTGTCACTGACAAGCACCTTGAACATCAAATATCCCTCCCTAAAAGTATTTTATTTTAAGATTGCTTTCGCTGCCTTTACGCCGGCGCCATGATCAAATTTATAACCCATCTCTTGCAGTGTATCTTCAAGCATCGAGATGCCATAGATCAGGTCATCCTCCTTGATATAGCCCATGTGCGCAATGCGGAAAATGTTCCCCTTAAGCTCTCCCTGGCCTCCGGCGATGCTCACCCCTTTTTCATCGCGCATAGTCTTGACTAATTTTGCTCCGTCTAAACCCTGCGGAACCTTTACTGCGGTCACCGCATCAGAAGCTGCATCGGGCGCAAGTAATTCAAGCCCCAAGGCATCGATCGCTGCTCTTGCGGCCTTTGCCATCCTGGTAAAGCGGGAAAACAGCTTCTCCAGTCCTTCGCCGCGCAAGAGCTTTAGGCTCTCCTGCAGCGCGATGATCAATGATATTGCGGGAGTATAAGGAGTATCTGATTTTTCGCATGACTTCTTGGCTTTCTTAAGGTCAAAATAGTACTTCGGGCTTTTAGATGACTCTATTAGCTTTTGCGCTTTATCGGATAGACTGATAAAGGCTAGCCCCGGAGGAAGCATTAACCCCTTCTGCGAACCGCAGACCACTACATCACAACCCCAGGCATCGCTAAGCAGGGGGATGGCGCCTAAGCCGCTGATCGCGTCAACCACCAATACCGCCTCGCTCTTGCCTACGACTTGCCCGATCTTCTCTATATCGGCGGTTACTCCGGTAGAGGTCTCGCAGTGCGTGGTAAAAACCGCCTTGATCTTCGGATTGGCTTTTAACCGCTTCTCGATTTCAGCCGGATCGACCGCCTCGCCCCACGCTACCTTGATTACCTCAGGCCTTACGCCGTAACTTGCGCAAAGTTCGGTCCATCTCTCTCCGAACTTCCCGCCCTCGACGCAGATCGCGGTATCCTGCGGGGATAAAAGATTGCAGACTGCAGCCTCCATCGCACCCGTGCCCGAGGAAGTAAGGATTAAAACATCGTTCTTGGTCTGGTAGAGATACTTTAATCCCTCCTCTACTTCTTTAAGCACCTCTCTAAACTGCGGCGTGCGGTGGTGGATGATCTGTCTTGCCTGTGCTTCTAATACCTCGCGGGGTAAGGGCGTCGGCCCCGGAGTCAATAAACGGTTATTCTCCATATCCTTCCTCTTTATTTTACGGCTTACTTCTTCTTACTGTGTACGATCACTTCGTCGATCAGGCCGTACTCCTTGGACTCGTCAGAGGACATGAAATAATCACGGTCGCTGTCCTTATTGATCTTATCGATCGACTTACCCGTATGCTTGCTTAGGATATTATTGATCTTATCGCGAAGCTTCAGGATCTCCTTGGCGTGGATCGATATATCGCTTGCCTGCCCCTGGATCCCTCCCCAGGGCTGGTGGATCATGATCCGCGAATTAGGAAGCGCAAAGCGCTTCCCCTTGCTGCCGGCGCAAAGTAATAGCGCCCCCATGCTGGCGGCCTGGCCCACGCAGTAAGTGGCTACAGAACACTTGACGAACTGCATCGTGTCGTAGATCGCCAGGCCCGCGGTCACTGAGCCGCCGGGCGTATTAATATAGATACTTATATCCTTATTTGTATCCTCCATCTGCAGGAAGAGTATCTGGGCAATGATCAGGTTGGCTATCATATCGTCGATCGGCGTGCCGATAAATACGATCCTGTCCTTTAAAAGGCGCGAATAGATATCGTATGCCCTCTCGTAACCCCGCGCTGTCTGCTCGATCACCATCGGAACCAATGTCTGCATCTTCTTCTCCATACTGGGCCTCCTGTTATGAGGGACTCATCCCCAGGGGACTGTCCCGCTTAAATGATTATCCTGGAAGCTTTCTCTGCATCCCAATCCGCTGACTTCAACAGAAGTTCTATCACCTTACGCGGCATATCCTTGTCCTGCGGGATACCTTCCTTCTTTGCTATCGCCGACAAGACCAGGTATACTTTGACCTGGTTCCTTGCCTCAGGCTCTAGTTCATTTTTTAAGGTCTTCTCCTGCTCGTCGATCTTCTCCTTTGGCACGGCGCGAAGCGCCAGATCCACCTTTGCCTGTCTGACCATCTCTTCCAGCTGACGCTCTAACATCCTCTGGGGGATCTTAAAATCTACGCCCTTTGTGATCCGGTCAATGATCTCCCGCTCGATCCTGTGCCGCTGCGCATTCTCCTTTTGAAGGTAGAGCTGCATCTTAAGCGCCTCTTCTAATTCCTGCATCTCGGGGTAACCCAGGCTCTTGGCAAGGTCATCATCCGCCTCTTGCAGATGCCTGGCCTCCTTAATCGAATCAATGCTGCGCTTGAGCTCTTCGGCGCTGACTTCAAGCTTATTGAATTTTACTTTGATCCCCCTATAATCCTTGACCGGGATCTCAGGGGAGAGTTCAACCTTTGCCTTAAAGGAAAGTTTATCCCTGTCGAGCTTTACGTCGAAGATCTCCGGCAGATCGATAATATCAAGGCCCTCCTTTTCAACTGCCTGATTATAGACCTCAGGAACCAGCTCCTTGACTACATGTTCGTGGGCCGCGGACGAATAATTCTTCTCCAGGATATCCCGCGGCACATGCCCGGGGCGGAAACCCTTTACCTTTGCCTCCTGGCTGATGCGTTTAAAGACATCCTCGAATTTATTCTTCACCAGATCCCCGTCTACCTCGACGTTGATCTCCCTCTTATTACTCTCTGTCTTTTTAACTTCGGTTTTCATCTTTAATGAGCCTTTCTATTAATGAGCACATAACTTACGTGCACATAAGTGTGAGTAAGTTATAGGTGCGAATTAATCCCGGCGGATGCGGCAAAATTATCGAAGAGAATTTTGCCGCGGCTTATGAGCCGGGATACTTACATCGAGAATTTCTCACCCAGGTAGATCTCCCTTGCCCTGGGATCCTTAATCAGCTCATCGGCTGTCCCTGAGATCAGGATCTTCCCGTCGGCGATCAGATACGCTCTGTCAGTTATCGAAAGCGTCTCTCTTACGTTGTGGTCGGTCAAAAGGATCCCCAGGCCGCGCTCCCTCAACTCCTTAATGATCTCCTGGGCCTCGTTTACCACGATCGGGTCGATCCCCGAAAATGGCTCATCCAGGAGTATAAAAGATGGTTTTGTGACCAGGGCGCGGGTGATCTCTAGGCGCCTCCTCTCTCCGCCGGAGAGGGTGTAGGCTTTATGTTTTGACAAGTGTGATATATTTAACTCTTCAAGTAAACTCTCAAGCCTGCGCTTTCTTTCGATCCTGTTTATCGGCAGGGTCTCTAAGATCGCCATGATATTCTCCCCTACCGACAGCTTACGGAAGATCGAAGCCTCCTGCGAAAGATATCCGATGCCGAAGCGCGAACGTTCATGGATGGGCAGTGAGGTTATCCGGTGGTTGTCAAAGGTGATCTCTCCGCGGTTAGGCGGGATTATCCCCACGACCATGTAAAAGGTAGTAGTTTTTCCTGCGCCGTTAGGGCCCAAGAGCCCTACGATCTCACCGCGCTTGACTACCATGTCGATACCCTTGACTACCTCTCTGCCGTCATAGGACTTGGAGAGGCCCTTAATCTCCAAAAGCCGCACTAAGATCCTCCTTTGAATAGATCACAAGCCTTGGTCTGCCGGATAGCATGATCTTCTTGTCATCTGACGAATAAACTGCCCTCTGGCTGTAGGAAACATTCTCACCGCGCACAATCTTGACGTTGCCGCGCGCATCCACCTTGTCGATATCATTGCCCATGATCGAGGCGCCTTCTTTTGGGGAGCTTTTTTCCTCTTCATTCTTGGAGAAATAGACGTCCATGATATCACCGTAAATATCCATATCCTTACGGTCTACCTTGACGTTATCGTTAAAGGTGGCCTTACTCTTCAGATAATCTATTTCCAGCGGCCCGTCACAGGTGATCACCGTGCGCTCCGCTTCCATGGCCGCGGGATCCTTTGCCTCGACCGGATTGATGTTTACCTGCACGTCTTTCTTTAATTTGATATTATTTAGATCCGGCTGGCCGAACGCTCCGGTGGCATAGGTGACCATATTATCTTTTCTGATATCTACCTTATCCTCGGTGCTGATGATCTTGTTGCGCCTATCCCAGTCCAGCGCATCCGTAGCCAGTCTTGCGCCGCTTGAGGTGGTGATCACCACATTATCTTCGACATGCACCAGGCCGCTCTTCTTATTGAAATTGCCTCTGTCAGCAAGGAGCTTGATATCTTCCTCCTCCCCGTAAAGGTTCCCCTCTACCTGCTTTAGTTTGACCACATCATCAAAGATATCTGCGGTCTTGCCCGAGATATCCCAAGTCCGCTCGCCCTTTTCTCCGTGCCCGGTCAAGGAGAACTCATCGATCTGCTGCTCTGATGATCCGCTTTCGGCCGCCTGAACCTGGGCGCCGGGTTCATCCTGGGCATAGATAAAAGGAGATGATAAAAACAAGATCAGCGCTGCCAGACAGGGCCTTTTAAACATCGTAAGGCTTGATCGCATCACTCCACTTCCCCTGCGACTTAAGGATAAGTTCGGCGACCTCGCGCACTGCGCCGCGCCCGCCGTGGCGCAGGGTTATATAGTAAGCTGTCTGTTTGATCTCGGGGACGGCATTGAAAACCGCGACCGGAAATCCAACCTTCTTCATCAGGGAGAGATCCACAAGGTCATCGGCCATGAAGCATACATCAGTTGCATCGACCTTGTATTTCTTTAAGATCTTCTCAAGCACATCGCCCTTGCGCAAGATTCCCTCATAGACCGCATCGACCTGCATATCTTTAGCCCGCGGCCTGATCGCCTTGGAGCCTTTGGCGGTGATCAGTATCGTTGAGATCCCAGACCTCTTTAAAAGATAGACCCCCAGGCCGTCATGCACGTCAAAAAACTTCATATCCCTGCCCTGGGAATCATAGACGATCCTGCCGTCGGTGAGGACCCCGTCCACATCCAAAAGCAGCAATTTTACTTTACTCGCCTTCTCGGCTAAAGATTTTTCCATAAAGCTTAACTCAATATGCTAACGTATGAAAACAAAAGTGCTTGCGAGCAGCACGCGAACAAGCCTTTCACTTCTATATAACACCGGCTCTAAGCAAGTCTTGTACATCCAGAAGTCCTATTGGCCGACGCTTCTCATCCACTACCGCCAGCTCATCGATCTTCTTCAACTCTAAGATATGCAATGCCTCGGCGGCAAGCTTACCCTTAGTGATCACCAAAGGATTCCTGGTCATCACCTCTTTGACCTTTCTCTTGGGCAGGTTGCGGTCCGACTCCAGATGCCGGCGCAGGTCTCCGTCGGTGAATATCCCGACTAATCTGCCGCTCTTATTTACTATCGAAGCCGCGCCTGCATGCGCCTGGGTGATCGCCAAAAGCACCCGGGATACGGTCATATTCTCGCTTACGATCGGGTTGGAGCGCCCGGTGCGCATAATATCCTCTACTTTAAGCAAAAGCCGTCTGCCCAGCGCGCCGCCCGGATGAAAAAACGCAAAATCCTTCTCCTTAAAACCCTTTGCCTCCAGGAGACACACTGAAAGCGCATCAGCCATCGCCAGGGTAGCGGTAGTCGATGCCGTAGGAGCCAGGCCTAACGGACATGCCTCCTTCTTTACCGAAACGTCCAGAACGATATCGCAGTGCCTGGCTAAGACAGATTTTTTATTTCCGGTAAGCGCGATCACCTTGACGCCGATCTTCTTTAATAAAGGCATCAGCTGCTTGATCTCCTGGCTTGAGCCGCTGTTGGAGATCAAGATCACCACATCGCTCTTCGTCACCCTCCCCAGGTCACCGTGGATCGCCTCGGTGGTGTGCAGGAAGAGGCTGGGAGTTCCGGTGGACGATAAAGTAGCGGACAACTTCTGGGCGATGATCCCGGTCTTTCCCATCCCGCTGACTACTACCCTCCCCCTTGTCCTGGTCAAGAGCCGTAGCGCCTCCTTAAAACTGTATCCGATCCTGCGTTTCAGGGATTGGATCGCCTTTGCTTCGATATCCAGGACCTCTCTTGCCCGCTTGAGCGTATCCTTCTTCATAAAGCCGCCTCGATCTTCTTTACTTGTCGCAGGAGCGATTCCAGCTCGCTAAAATTTATCATATTCGGTCCGTCACAGAGCGCCTTATCCGGCTGGGAGTGTACCTCAAGGAACAGCCCGTCGCAGCCAAAGGCTACTGCTGCACGGGAGAGGCCTGCGACAAACTGCTTCTCGCCGCCGGAACTCTTGCCCCTGCCGCCGGGCAGCTGCACGCTGTGCGTGGCGTCATAGATCACAGGATACCCGGATTCACGCATTATCGCCAAAGCCCTCAGGTCTGAGACCAGGTTATTGTATCCGAAACTCGACCCGCGCTCGGTGATCAGGATCTTTTTATTGCCGGTTGACTCTGCCTTGCGGATGATCGACAAGATATCCCATGGCGCCAGGAACTGCCCCTTCTTGATATTGACCGCCTTCTGCGTCTTTGCCGCGGCCTGCACCAGATCCGTCTGCCGGCAGAGGAATGCCGGTATCTGGATCACATCAAGCACCTTCGCCGCTTCCGCGATCTCCCTCTGACAATGAACGTCGCTTAAGACCGGCACTTTGCATTTCTTCTTTACCTGATTTAAGACCTCAAGCCCCTTCTTCAGTCTCGGGCCGCGGTAGGATCCTATGGAAGATCTGTTTGCCTTATCAAAACTGGACTTAAAAATAAAAGGTACCTTATGTTTACCGGCGATCGCTTTCAATTTTGAAGCCGTCTGGAGGGTCGCAGCAGCTGATTCTATCACGCAGGGCCCGGCGATAAGCACCAGGGGATTACCTTTACCGATTTTGATATTACAGACTTTCACTTGGGGCATTTGACCCTTCCTGTCTTAAATAATTGCTCACCCTCTCAAGGTCTTCAGGTGTATCAACGCCGATCGTCTCGAACTTTGTCTCGATCAGCTTTATTCTATAACCCTGCTTAAGCACGCGTAGCTGCTCCAGCCGTTCGACGTTCTCATAATCGGCGGCAGGAAAATTCTTATAAGTAAACAGGAAATCTTTTGTATAGGCGTAGATTCCGATATGCTTAAAGTATACCGGCTCTTCCTTCGGCTCCCTGGCAGGATGCGGGATAGCAGCGCGGGAAAAATAAAGCGCAAAATCATCCTTGTCCTTGACTACCTTGACTATGTTAGGGTCGCCTGCCTCCGCCGGATCATCTATTCGTTTTATCAGCGTGGCCATGCAAAGGCTTTGATCCTCCAAGAGCGTCCGGGCCAGGCTGTCGATCATCGTCGGATGCACCAGAGGCTCATCCCCCTGGATATTTATGATCACCTTAACCTCTATCGGATTGACCACTTCAGCGATCCGGTCGGAGCCGCAATCATGGTTCTTAGAGGTAAAAACTGCTTTTGCCCCGAAACCCTCGGCGGCCTCGATTATCCGCTGATCATCGCAGGCGATGATCACCTCATCCAGCAGGCGCGCCTCTTTCACCCGCTCCCAGACATGCTGCAGCATCGGCTTACCCAGGATATCAGCCAGGACCTTACCTTCAAACCTGGTCGAGCCGTATCTTGCCGGGATCACTCCCAGGGCTTTGATCATTTTACCATCTCCAATAATTCCTTCTTCTCGATCACCGCTGTGCCGATCTTACTGACTACGATACCGGCGGCAAAGTTAGCGATATGCGCCGCCTGCACTTTTGAGGCTCCGCAGGCAAGAGCAAGAGAAAAAGTTGCTACTACCGTATCTCCGGCGCCTGAGACATCAAATACCTCCTGCGCCACCGTAGAGATCTTGGTGATCTTTCCCCCTCTCTCAAAGAGGCGCATCCCGTCTTCGCCCATAGTCACCAGGAGGCTCTCCAGATTTAGGTACTTAAGGATCTGCCGGGCTGCGAAATTTATATCCTTATCGCTGCGCAGGGCATCGGAACTGACCCTGAACTTGTTCGCGGTATCTTTGATCTTTAAATTCCTCACCGCATTCTCTAGTTCCCTGCGGTTAGGGGTAATGCAGGTCGCTTTGCGGTAATAGCCGAAATGCTCCTCCTTGGGATCGACCACGACGATCTTCTTAGATCTCTTAGCCAGGGCGATCACCTCTTTGATCAATTGGGCATTGACCACGCCCTTGCCGTAGTCTTCGACGATCACCGCATCAAAATGCACGATCTCTTTCCTGACGTAACGGATGATCCTGGCGTTCAACTCCCTGGGGAGGGCATCCCTGTGCTCCCAGTCCATCCTCACTACCTGCTGATGACCGGCGATGATCCTGGTTTTAAGCGTGGTAGGCCGCTGGCTCTGTCTGAAGATCCCCTCGCTGCGCGTCCTTCGTTTTTTAAGTTCCGACAAAAGAATCCGGCCGTAGTCATCGCGGCCGATAATCCCCGATAATAAAACCTCTGCGCCCAAGGAACGGATATTATTAGCCACATTAGCAGCACCTCCCGGCAAAAAGGTGCGTTTCTTTGCCCAGAGTACCGGCACCGGAGCTTCAGGAGAGATCCTGTCCACATCACCCCAGATATACTCATCGAGGATCAGGTCTCCGATGACTAAGATCCTTGCCTTGCTAAACCTGTTTATTATTCTCCTAAGTTCTTTCATCGCAAGCAGTAATTGTATCACAAATTACGCCTAAATCAACCGATTATTTCTGCGCAAGTCTTTAAAAGGTCATCTACGGTGATCTCTTTAAGGCAGAGAAAATCCTTCTTACAGTTGTGCGCCAGGCACTCAACGCATCCTACCTCTTTATGCAGGATCCTGCTCTTTACCCCTAATGGGCCCCAACGCAAAAAGCTCAAACCCAACTTATTTCTTCCAAAGATAGAGACCACCGGTGTACCGAGTGCAGCGGCGATGTGCACCGGCCCTGAGTCATTGGAGATAAATAACGCGCACCTCTTTAAGAGGCTGGCCAATTCACTGACTGAAGTCTTACCCGCCAGATTGATTACCTGACGACGCATCTTCTTTGAGACCTCTTCGGATATTCTTACATCATTTGGCCCGGCGATGACAAAAGTTTTAAAGCCGTACCTTTCACTTAATGCGTCTGCGGCCTGAGCGAACCTATCCGCAGGCCAGATCTTAGAGGCACAGCTGGCTCCGGGATGAACCGCCAATAGCTTATCTGTCTCTTTGATCCCCTCCTGCTTTAGCAACTGCGCAACCCACTCCTCTGAGCGCTGCTTTAACGGCATGTAAAGCTCTTTGCTCTTTGGCTCGATCCCTAAAAACCTCAATAGATCCAGGGTGTACTCTGATTCATGCTTTGCGCCGTCCTCTTTGCTATGCCTTAGCTTATCGCTGAGTAAAAATCCGCACTTTCGATCGTACCCTACCCTCCTGCGGATCCCGGCTAAGAAGCTGATAAGATGCGCCCGGTTTGTCGGGTGTAGTATCAGCGCAAGATCGAACTTCTTTCCTCTAAGGGCTTGGGCAAACTTTAAAGAGGCAAACACTCCTCTTTGTCTTCCCTTCTTATCATAGACGATCACTTCATCAAGGTAAGGATTCCCCTCCAGGATCTCGCGCGCATAGGGCCTGACGATCATCGCGATGTAGGCGCTAGGATTTGCATCCCTTAGGGCCCTGATCACCGCAGTAGATAGGATGACATCGCCTATTCTGTCAGTGCGCCATATAAGGATCCGATTAAAGTTTTTTCTCTGGTCTATGGTCTGCCTGTCCCGAGCGAAGCCGAGGGATGCTCTCTGCTCTGTAATTAATACATTTCTTACCGCCCTTAAGACATCCTCGACCTTGATCAAGCGCATGCAGTCAAGTGTGGCGAACCTGCATTGCGCCTTCTCGCAGGGACGGCAGAATATATCCTTTTTCGCGATCACTCCTATCTTCGACCAGGGGCCGTACTTCAGATCATTAGTCGGGCCGAAGATCGCCACCGTCGGCGTGTCCAGATAACTACCCAAGTGTAATACTGCGCTGTCGTTAGTGATCAAGATCCTGCTTCTCTCTAGGAGGGCTGCCAACTGCCTGATATTTGTCTTTGCGCTTAGATCTAATACCGGCCCTGAGCAATTTTTCGCGATAAATCCGCAGGTCAAAACATCCTCGCTATCGCCGGCCAGCACTACTTTCATCTTCAAGTCGTTGATCAATGCAGAGCATAGCTTTGCGAATCTATCCTCTCCCCAGCGTTTGATCTGGCTGCGCGCTCCGCAAGCTATAACTGCAACTTTTTCTGCGGCGATCTTATTCTCCCTTAAGATCCGCCCGATATAATCCTGCTGCTCTTTGCCGATATTGATCGATCTTGCCCCGCCAGAGGAATTCCTTACTTTAGCCCGGCAGAGGTGCCGCTGCTTCATATGTAGCAAACTCCCCGGTATCCGAGAAATTGGCGAAGTCTTATGTTCGGCGGTAAGTAATGCTCCGAAAAGACTGTTGCGCAGGTCGATTACGACATCAAACCTTTCACTCCTAAGATGCTTGAACAACCTGAATTTTTCGGATAAACTGCAGCGCTTATCATAGACGATCAGTTTCTCGATTGCCGCATCCCCTTCAAAGATCCCCTTTGGCCGCGGCCCGACAATGCAGGTGATGCGGCCATCCGGATACTCCTCTTTTATCGCATCCAGCACCGGCAGGGTCATGATCACGTCACCGATATTGCTTAAGGTAATGAATAGTATCTTAGGAGCTTCTTTCATCTCTGATCTTTTTGACCTCTCTGATCACATCATCCGGAGTGATCTGCTTCATGCAGCGGTTATCACGGCAATTGGCGGCATAACAGGGAATCTTACAATCCGGGCACTTCTGCAGGACGACTGCATTCATCTTGGGATACGGCCCGGTTATCGCAGGGGAAGTCGGCCCGTATAACGCAATAATCTTCTTTGTGCCCACGGCGTTTGCAATATGCAGAGGCCCTGTGTCAGCGCTGATAAAAAGATCCATTTTTTTACAGAAGGCGCCGAATTGTTTAAGGCTAAAAGCTCCGCAGGCAATAATCGGCCTCTCCTTCATGCCCTTCGCGATCTCGCGCGCTAAACCTGAATCCTTCACGCCGCCGCAGATGACCACCTTAGCCTTGAGATCCCCGATCAGCTGATCGGATAATCTGGCCCAGTAATCTTTAGGCCAGCGTTTGAGGAGCCAGTTTCCGCCCGGGTTGATCCCGACCAAGAAATCCTCCTGCTTCAAATTTTCTCTGTTCAGAAAATCCTGAACAGACCCCTCATCCTCATCTTTGAAAAAAAATTCAGTAAACCTGTCCTTTACCTTCAATCCCGCCTTCTCGATCACGTTGAGGTAATAATCTATGCGGTGCAGGCCTGCCGGATCCAAGGGCGGAATTTTTTTAGTCAAAAGCAGGGCGCGCTTGCGCGTGTAATAACCAATCCTCTGCGTGATCCCGGCGAGCATACAGATCAGAGCGCGGGTAAAAGAGCGATGCAAAAGATATGCCGTATCGAATCTCTTCTCTCTTAAGGATTTTATAAATTTGATCTTTGCAAAGATACTTCCTTGCCTGCTTTCATCGTCAAAGATAATCACTTCATCAAGGTTGGGATTCCCTTTAAGGATCTGATAGCAGCGGGTGGGTACGATGCAGGCGATAAAGGCGTCGGGATAGTTGTAGCGCAGATTCCTGATCACTGCGGTCGAAAATAGTACATCCCCCAGCCAGTTTACGTTAAAAATGAGTATGCGTTTATCAGTCATCGCGGCGTTCTTTTATGAATGTGTAGATACCTGAGAGTTTTATCCAGAAGACAAATAGGTTATCGGATGTAGGCGAGATCCTTAAGCGTTTTATAGCGAAGGCATCGTCATTGGCAAAGTTCTTACCCGGCGAAGTGGCTACTGCACCCAGATATCCGGCCTGCTCTACGAAAAGTTTTATCTTATCGTTAAAGAGCCCCTCCGGATAGCTGAACAGTTCTACCGGCCGGGCAATCATCTTCTCGAGAAGCTTCTTGGAACCGAAGATCTCCCTGACGATCTCTTCATCCGACTCCAGGTTTACCAGTGGTTCAGGGCCCAGGCAGTGGCTTCCAAAATCCACCAATCCGCTCTCGCGCATCTCGATGATATCATCCCAGCTGAAACGGTCTCCCTGATCCCTGCCCACTTCATTAAGGATCACAAACATCGTCGCAGGAAGCTGATACTTTAGTAGCTGCGGGAATGCGTAGAGATAGACATCTCTATGGCCGTCGTCAAATGTGATCGCGACCGTTTTAGGCCGGATGCGCTTCTTCTCCTTGATCATAAGCGCCAGCTCCCTTAGAGGGATCACGTTGTAATTCTTCTCCTTTAAAAAACGCATCTGCTGCGCAAAGACATCCGCTGATACCGCCAGGCGGTTTTCCGGGCGAGCGTCAGGGCTTACCGAATGATACATCAAGACAGGCACCACCAGCTGCCGGCGTATCAACAGCGCCGCCGATAAAACCGACACTAATACTGCGGTCAAAATGATCTTTAATACTAACTTCCTTCTCTTAGGCATTCTTTATACACCTCAATAGTCTTTCGGACCATCTGATCTTTAGAAAATTCCCGGATGATCAGCTGGCGCGCTTTCTCCCCGTAAGAAATCCCTTTTTCTTTATTACCCAATAACTCTAGGATCGCAAAACTTAGTTGCGGTGCCTCCTTTGGTTCGACCAATAAGCCGTTTTCTCTGTCTTGAATCAGGCTCTTTATCCCTCCCACATTAGAGCCGATTACCGGCAGGCCGCAGGCCATCGCCTCCATCAACCCTAAACCAAGCCCCTCCTTTAAAGAAGGCATCACAAATATATCCATTACCGATAAAAGCTCCCTGGTGTCGGCAACTGTTGGGATAAAATATACGCTCTGCCCTAAATTAAGCCTGGCAGTCAGATCTTCGAGTTCCTTCTGCATCCTGCCTTCACCGGCGATCACCAGCTGCGCTTCGGGGATCCGGGCGGTCACCTCCTTCATCGCCTCGATAAGATAAATATGCCCCTTTACCTCGGATAGCCTGGCGATGATCCCTACTACCGGCCCGTCTTTTAGCCCGAATTTTTTCTTTAAGCCTGTTTCTTTTATCGCAGTGAATCTATCCGTATCAATACCGTTGTGGATCACCCGGATGATCTCTTCCTTCACTCCGAAATCATCAATCAGATGCTTCTTTACCTCTTTACTGATCGCGATCACCCGGCTCCCCCAGCAGCCGCAGATCCTGCGCGAGAGCCTCTTCTTGAAAAATCCGTGACAGGTAGAAATATGCGCCGCTTGGCTAAACCTTGCCAGGAGAGCTCCCGCTACCTGTGTGGTGCGGCTGTGCGAATGGATGATATCAATGTCATATTTGCTGACCGCAGAAAGTAATTTAAAGAAGCTAAAAATAACCTTTGGGCTTGCTTCCGACTTTGTCCTAAGCGGTACCCGGATATACTTGATCCCCTCTCTTTGAAGTTCTTGCAGGCGATCGCCGGTACTTGTTGCCGCATATACGGCATGCCCATCGGACTTGATTCCTTGGGCTAAAGTCAACACATAGCTTGTGATCCCGCCGACATTCAGATGATTTGTCAGATAGAGTATATTCATTTAATCAATTTATCCACAGCCTCCAGCACCTCTTCTACCGAGATCGATTCCATGCACTCAACTGTTTTGCACTTTGACTTATAACATGGGCTGCACGCTAGATCTTTCCTGATCACAATGCTTCTTTCAGCCGGCACGATGTGGCGCGCCGGATCAGTCGGTCCGAAGAGCGCGACAAACGGAGTATTCTGGCTGGCGGCGATATGCATTGGCGCTGAATCCGGACTGATATAGACGCTGCACCTTTTGATCAGGCTTGCCAGCTGGTTGATCGAAGTCTTTGCACAGGCGTTGATCAGCTTAGCGCTTTTGACGCTATTGGCCAGCTCCTCGGCAACTCTTGAATCATCCGCGGTCCCGGTGATCACAACACGCAGGTCCCTGCGCGATAGCTCCTTGCATAACTTTACTAAATGCTTCAGCGGCCAATCCTTAGTCGCCCACTTACTACTGGCGCCGATATTGATCCCGATGAACCTCTGGCCCTTTGCTACCCACTCACGGGTCAGTAATCCATCGACATACTCTGCATCGTTCTCCGAAGGCCAGAGCTCCAAGGCAGAATCATTTAATCCGATACCTAAAGGCTCAAGAATCCTGAATTGATGAGCCAGCGGGCCGGCCCGGGGCATATCATCCTCTATCCCGTGATTAAGCAGGAATCCGAGCTTTTTGTTGCGGTAGCCGTAACGCTTAGGCGCTACAGAAAGAGAGGCCAGGATATGGCTCTTGCGGTTATTCTGCAGGTCGATCACCAGGTCAAAGCCTTCGCTTCGGATTCGCGAACCAAGCTTCCACAATCCCCTTACCCCTTTATCCTTCCTCTTGAAATCACAGACCAGCAACTGATCAATGTACGGGCAACCGCTCACTGCATCCTTACACTCCTGGCTTACTAGAAGAGTGATCTTATAATCTTTACCGAACCTTTCTTTTATCGAGCGCAAAGCTGCGGTAGAAAGTATCAGATCCCCCAGGGAGCCGAGTTTGATCACCAGGATCTTAAAACTACTTAAGGCATCATTGTAGACTTGTATGGTATTGCTTACCATCAGCTCTACGCTAAATTTCTCCTGGACCTTCTTATAGGCGTTGTTTGCTAATCTTTTGGCCCGCGCTTTATCCTTGAAGATATTCATCGCCGCCTCTGCTATTGCGGCCGCATCACCCGGCGGGACGAGGATCCCGTTCTTCCCGTCTTCGATGATGTCAACCACGCCTCCTACCCTTGTCGCTACGACCGGCACGCCGCAGGCCTGAGCCTCCACGATCACCCTCCCGAATGCTTCATGGGTAACAGTAGCCAGGACTAAAAGATCAAGGTGGGCCATGATCGCCGGAATATCCCTTTGGTTCCCTAAAAATTCCGTATAATGCCCAAGCCCGAGCCTGCGCACCAGGACCTGCACTTGTTCCTTATATGATTCCTTTGAACGCGGCGCATCCCCTACGATCCAGACCTTCAGGCGCGGAATACTCCTTAAGACCATCGCCATCGCCTTGATAAAATACTGGTGCCCCTTGATCGGGGTGATCCTGCCGACGATCCCGACGTTGAACTCCTTAGAATCTTTCTTATCGGGGGATATAAATCTGAACCTGCTTAAATCCACGCTCCTTGAGACTAGCCTGATCCGCTCCCGGGAAACCCCGAAGTCATCGATCATGTGCCGGCCGATCACGTTGCTCAGAACGATCACCCTCTTGCCCCATCCCATCACTCTACTAAAAAAATGCCTGCTGTAGTACCCGTGACAGGTTGTGATCAATACAGCGCCTGACCTTCTGCAGGCAAAATAAGCGATCCAGGCAGGCACCCTTGAGCGCGCATGTACGATATCGATTTTTTCTTTTCTAATCACTTCCGCCAGGTGCGGGACCGTCTTGATCATGCTGGCGATAGATTTCCTATGCACCGGAAGCTGATAGTGAAGTGCGCCGAATGACTCCAGCTCCTTGACCAGCGTCCCTCCGGCAGAGACTACCACCGCCTTATCTCCTGCCTTTATCAGGTACTTCGCCAAGTCAAGCGTCCCTGTCTCTACGCCCCCAACGTTAAGTTCGGGTAAAACCTGCAGGATATTCATACGATCCTTCCTATGGCCTCCCTGACGATACTGTTGTCATCGGGGGAGGCAACCTTCGGGCTCTTCTTCCAGATACCGCAGATCGCTTCACTGAGCTTATCCGGCCTGGTTATATAGATGTATCCCTTGTCCGCGAAATTACGCAGGAATTCAGCGTGCCGCACGTCTATGCCTCCGGGATCAAAGACAAAAGTGTATTTCGCGCTCGCTGCCGCCTCTGAGATCATTGATATACTTTCCGGAGAAACAACCAGGATATCACTGAATGCTAATATCCCTCCCACTGCCGCGGGGAAATTGTTTTCATTAGCGACAACCAGTAATTTACATCTTGGATAGCCTTTGAATTCTTCCTTGATCAACTGCTCCGCTTCGGGGGGAGTGCGCCGGGAGGTCGTGATCATCAGCGATGCATTCAATCCTTCGCAGGCCTTCTTGATCTGAGCCCCAACCGCTATAACCAGATCATTATTAAATTCAAACCTCTTCGCATCGCCGCCAAGCAATAAACCGATTACAGGCAAACTTTTTTTTCCTTGAGCTGATCCAGCGGTAAGTTTTACGCGATTTGCAGCCTGCGCCTTTGATTCTTCAAGGTACCTGTCATTTACCAGGTTCAAAGCTCCCTCGGTAACCGCAATATTTCTTCTCTTTGGCGGGTGATCGTGTTTAGGCATCACCACTAAATCAAATCTCTTGGTACTCAAAATAGAAGGCCGCAGGGCCACGATAGATTTAGCCAGATTCTCCCGCGCGAGGATAAAATTAAGCGGCGCAATTGATGAGCCGCAGGAGATGATCATGTCGGCTTTTATACTGATCAAGTCTTTGTAGGTGTCCGGCTCAAGGAACCTCCTCAGGCACCAGAGGCATCCCTGACAATGATACCTGTCTGCCAGGCAGCTTGAGAGCGACAGGCCCTTTGCGGAGAGCTTCCGCTTAAACTTTACCCGGATAGTCTGGACCTTGGCCACTATCCCCTTATCCTTATAGGAATCCTGCGCCAGCCGGCTAAGCGCCTGCGCCTGCCTGAGATGGCCTTACCGTCATCCAGGATAAGGATCGAACTTTGGTCCGAATATTTCCATATCTTATAAGTCCAAAAATATTCTTCCGGGTATTTGCTGATCTGCGCCTCAAATATACTTATAACCCGCTGCAGGTTATTACGGATATCAGCTTGCTGGTCACCATATTTCTCGATTCTTACCGCTGGACTAAAAACAAGCTTAACCTGCGGCCCCTTTTGCCTTATATAGAAAGTCGGGATACCCGCTGATAAATAAATTGCTTAATTCCTACCG
>JBHPDM010000017.1:0-30330 GCA_042577285.1 Candidatus Omnitrophota bacterium | reverse complement strand
CAGGCCTGCCCTGTATTCCACTCTCCGGCGCTCGACTAATTCTGCTGGATCAACCCTTCCTCCATCCTTAGACCTGCTAAATGACTCAGGGGTCACCAGAGAAGATGAGGCGCTTGCGCTGAATAGATTAAACCTGGGGTGGTCCTCTACCGGATTGTGGATGCGCTTATATCTAGGCAGCATAGAGGATCTGTTGACCTTGAGCCACCCTCCTTTTTCTAACCAGTACAATGCATGCTCGATAGCATCCCAAGAGATCCTATCCATTCTTTTGGAAAGTATCAATAAAAGATCTCCGGTATCAAATTCCTGACCCACGGAAAAGTTATCGACGATCAATCTGAAAAACCAGTAGAAATCCCTGTACTCAACAATATCCCTGACACTATTGGCCTGGACGAAGATCGCAAGAACGTTTGCTAATACTTTAAAATTATCCGGGTCGGAGGCATCTACTCGAATATCGAATGCTCCCTTGCTTGCCTTGAAACTCACGATCTCCTGACCGGGAAATCTACTCACAATCTCTATGATCTTTATTTCAATGAAGAGTAATTTTGTGATATTGCCTATATCCATCCGACCATCGAGAGTCGAGATAAACCTGCCCAAGATCCTCCCTGCTAGCGTATTGCTGTATTTTTCTTTGCAAAATGAGGAAAGCCAAGTTTTAGTCTCTCTTCTCAGGTGTTCGAGAAACTCAAGATGATCAGGATTGATCTTGGTTATCCGGGCCCTCACCCGTGTATTCTGGCTCAGAGATAGAAAGGCCCGGTGAGCCCCTTGGAATACCCAAAATAGACCATCTCCTAACTCAAGGGCATCCACAGGGCGACGATCGACAAAGGGCCCGATAGCCTGATGGCTCTCTTCTAAGGTCCTGGTCATACCTATAAGCTGAGAGATCATGGGGGGATGGAGGAACAAGGTCTGATCTGCAGATAAATATCTATATTCATCAGTAGTCCGCCACCATTTCTCATGAGCAGGCATTTTCTCTGCCTCGTGTACGCAGGCAACGATATCCTGCAATTTTTCCCCTAGAAAAGTCTTCTTAGCCAATAAGAGATGGCCATCTATAGTGCTGGATATACGCGCGCATTTGTTAAAAACATGTATCAACCAATTAAGCCACCAGGAGATACGGATACTGGCCAGCCTCCTACTGTTGACTACAATATCAAAGCCGACATCTTGATCTGAGCTTCTGTACTGGATGACTGGTTCGACCACTGAAGAAGCGCTTGTCTTAACCAGGTTAAATCTGGGTTCATCCTCTAATGGATTATGGATCCTCTTTAATCCGGTGGTATCTGCGGACCTGCTGATGGTGATCCATCCTCCCTGCTTCAGGTAGGCTAGTGAATTTCTGAAGGAGAGCCACGGAGAATGCTTTACTTCCTCCGGGAGTACCCCCTTGAAATCTTCGATATTAAACTCTTCGCCTACTGCAAAATTGTCTACAAGCGCCTTAAGCACCCTGTAGAACGCTTTATAGGACAACATGTTGCGCAGGCCAGCGGGCTGGACAAATAGCAGAATAATATTTGAAAGCATGCTAAAATCACCAAGATCGTTAGCGTTGACTTTGATATCGACCAGGCCGTTATCATCCCTACAAGTAATGATCTCCTGGTCAGGGGTTCCGCTTAATATAGCAAGTATCTTCAGGTTAGCAAATAACAGCCTGGTTACATTGCCTGTGTCCATCCTTCCCTTTACGGCAGAAGCAAGTTCATTCAAAAACCGCTGGTTTATTATGCCCCTATACTGCTCTTCGCGGTATTGATCTATGCGGGCATAGGTGTCTGTTCTCAGATAGCCTAGAAAGCTAAGATATTCAGGTTTGACTTTAAAGATCCTTGCTTTTACCGGCTTCTCTCCTACAAAAGAGAGGAATGTACGATGCGCTCCCTGGAATACCCAGAAAGTCCCGTTTCCAAGATCCAGGGCATCTACCGGATGGGCATCAGCAAAACGCTCTATTGTCTGGCCCCCCTGATCGAGCAGTCTTAACATATTTAATAGCTGATAGGTAACGGGCGGATGGAGCAGTAGCGTTTCATCGCGCCCTATATATCTATATCCTTTACTTTTCCACCACCATCTCTCCCCGGGGTTCAATTCTCTTGCTAATCGTACATAGGCTCCGATATTCTCACGCGGAGGCATCCCCAGATACATCTCTTTGGCTAATAGTAGATGCCCATCTATAGTGCTAGGTCCATACATGCACTTGTCAACAACGTGCATCAGCCAATAAAGCCACCAGGAGATGCGGAGCCTGACCCGCATTCTGCCGTCGACTTCGATGTCATAACCGATATACTTATCTGATGTCTTAAGCCGGAAAACAGGTTCGATCGATGAAGATGAAGAGCTGCCCTCCAGCACAAATCTGGTCTCCTCCTCAAGCGGGCTGCGCACGCGCCTGAAATCAGGATACACAGATTCCACCCACCCGCCGCGCTCTAAAGAAGCGAGCAGTGACCTTATGTGTTGATGATGGTCGATGCGCGAATATCCGGGGAAAGTCAAAAGCAATCCTCTGTAATCAGGGAAGCTGAAATTTTCTCCGACCGCGATATTCTCCCACAGC
Organism: Candidatus Omnitrophota bacterium; assembly: GCA_042577285.1. Taxonomy (GTDB): domain Bacteria; phylum Omnitrophota; class Gorgyraeia; order Gygaellales; family Profunditerraquicolaceae; genus JBHPDM01. The sequence continues at coordinate 27,731 of JBHPDM010000017.1, read as the reverse complement.
GCTTTCAGCGCCACGTAGAAATCCTGCACTATTAAAAACCGTATCTTGGGATGGTAATGCCCAGAACCGACAACCAGACTCATCGCAACCTCTTGCTCGCCCTTCCATTCGCAAGGAGGAAGAAAATTAACCTTAAACGCTGCTCTACCAGATTCAAAATCACCCTGGACGTCGAGAATCTCTAAACTCTTTTCGCCCAACCAGGCCAACATTGCATGGTCATGTATCCATAAGTTTAAAACCTTGTCTAAGTCAAGACACCCAGATTTTAATAACTGTAGCTTACTCAGTACCCTTCTTGAAACTAAACCAGCGTACCTCTCATTGATAAAATCTAATGATGAGGCCTCCTTGATTTCATCCCTGATGAAATCAAGGAATTTTCTTTGATCTGGCTTAATTTTTACAATCCTTGCTTTTACTTTTCTTCTAGAAAGGAATGAAAGAAATGTCCGATGGGCGCCCTGCTTGACCCAGTATCTTCCGTCGCCCAGATCTAAAGCATCGACCGGGTTTTCGTCCGTAAATTCCTCGATCGTCTTCTTGCTATCCGCCAGAGAATTAAGCATCCTTGCCAACTGATAAGAATAGGCGCCATGTAGGAATACTGCCTCCCTCCTGGATATATATCTGTACTCATCGGTGACTTCCCATGCCCTTTCATCAGGGGACATCGCCTTAGCCCATTCGTCATACTGATCAAGCTCTCCCCTAAACGGCTTCCCCTCAAATTTTTCCCAAAGAACTAACATGTGTGCCTCGGCAGTGCTAGGCCCGAATGCGCTGCGGTTGAGTATATTCATAAACTCCACCAGCCGCCTATCAAGTTGAAGGCTTAATTGTTGTTTTCCTTCTAACATAAGCTTGTACCCCAGGCTCTGCTTAGAAGCTTCGGCTAAAAGCTCAATTGAAGAAGATGCGCCATGGCCGATGTGAGGCGCTTTGTAGCTGCCTTCGCTATCCATTATCATTAAAATCTGTTGCGGGAGCTCGCTTCGAGAGGCGAAGGTACGAATGCTGATGAATTCACCGCAGAAATGGACAAAACTGTCATGTTCAGTAAAAAGTAAGTGCATCCCCTGCTTATCATCTTCAGGGATAGCCCGCGCAAAATGGATCAGCGTCAAGAGAAGCAGCGCCTTATCCCGGTGCGAGCCGGTCTTAAACTTGATCGTCTCATCAGGCATAGCGATCCTCTCTGTGCTTCTGAAGATCGACTCATCCCCATCTATCCCTCTTACAAAAGCGACTGCATCATGAAGACTCTTCAATCCCTTCGCCCTCTCTCTCACAAACCAGTTTCTCTTGGCGGCTATACAATAGGCCTCAGGGTATCTGACATTAAATAGTGACCTGTAAGCGTATGTTGCATAGGCGAACGGCGAATCCGGCATCTGCCTGGCGAGTGCAAAGACCTCTTCCCTGAAGCCATCCTGGCCCAGGATAGCAATATCCGGGATAGTATAATCCCAGTTGGCATTTTCAAGCTCTGCCCGGCTGAATCTCTTCAGCGGCATCCTGAAAAGCTCCTCCATCTTCGCAAATACATCATCTATCTGGCCCTGCGGCAGGGTAGAGATATTCCCCCGCCCGTCATAATAACCATCAGCGTGCACGATCAGGTTGATCGGTGTAGCGCAGATCGAGCGGATCGCATTCTCGACTAATGCCCTACCGGAGAGCAGGCTTCTCTGGTCAATGAACAACTTATTATTAAAGACATACCCCTCGTCCACATCAAGATAGACAAACAGATGGGTCATATTTCCTATCACATAGACGCTCTCCAACGGCACGATATCAAAAAGCAACACCAGCGCGGCATAGAGGTTGGCAAGGTCAACGCATTTACCCCTTGCCCTTCCGTCCGCACAGATCCTCTCCCACCCTTTCATCACCGGATAAACCCCATTCCTCAGTCTCGGTGTAAGACCCTCCCTGCGGAACCTGGCTGAATCTAAATATTCACTCCAAGGGTCTATCGCTTTATCCAGCTCGATAAACGACTGCTCAACTCCTAAGCGTTCATAATCATTCCGGTACCTGCTCCATCCCCATTTATCCAGACAAAGGTTACCGGGGAAGACTCCGAAATAAAAGCTGGTATAATTTACCCACCTCTCGAGGTTTCTCAGCGTCCTCCTTCTACTCGGCCTCCTCCTCCTTTCAATATGCCCCTGACAGTCTTCTCGTAGGAGCGGATCCATCATGTTAGCGATAAATGCATAGAATAACTGCCAGATGCAGCAATACTCTAACGAGGTATAACTTACTGCTGCTGAAAGGGCCTCCTTGTGCTGCCGGCTGCCGGGCTCTACCGGCCAAAGGGCGTCCTTCCTAAAGAGGTCCTGCCATGGGTATTCGTGAGGCGCAAGATTAGGCTTATCCTTGTCCTGCCAACTCTTAGAGACTTCACGTACTATACTGCCTATAACCTCCTGGTTATCCCGCTCCTTAACAACTTCCATCCCAAGATCGGCAAGCCTCTCCAGGTAATACTCCTCCATCACTTCAAGCCGCTTATTGAAATCAGCGACCTCTCTCGCCTGCTGCCTGAATCCGATCGCTTCATCTAACAACTTATCAAAGTCATTGAATAGCTCTAATTGTCCATCTTCTTCGAACAACTTTCTGATAATATCCTGCAATTTCCTGATCTCCTCTTTATATCCCTGGGCTAACATCAGAAAATCAGTAACCGGCGAATTTGGTACTTCGCAATTTTGGGCAAAGAACAAACAGATCAGGTATTGCATCAGCCGCTCTTTGCCGAATCTCTTAACGAAGTGCTCAAAATCATCCTCGCTCAGCTTGCTGCCACAACGATACCAAGGCAGATAATTATAAACCAGCCCTCTCAGGAATCTCTCTTTTAGGCCCAAGATCTCTTCAAATGCTCTGTCTATCTTCTGCGTCTTCCTGGGTATTTTATTCAATGCGTGGCCTGCCGCGGTAAAAGCATAACCTTGCGCCAGGATGTAGGCCAACGGCAGCTGGATATTCATCTTATGTAAGAGATCTAGCAGTAACGGATTATAGACGACCTTATCCTCCTCAAATCTGGCCAGGCTGCCCCTTCTTAATAGCAGATTTAACTTCCGAAGCGACCCTACAGAGAGATCCAAATAATCACCCATCATCTTTACCAGGTCCTTCAAGGAAAGGCTGACCGGATAATAACCATTCTCAACCGGAGAATTTGAGGCTGCGGTTGGCAGGGAATCCAGGATATCGACTGCCCGGCGCGACTCCTTGTGTACCTTGAGATAGACTCTTGAGACGGATCTGCCGCTTCTATCAAAGATCGCCTGCCTCCATTCTTCAGAAGGCACTAGGCCAAAATAGATATATTCCCCAACCTCTTTGGAAAACTTGCCACAATATACTAGTGCCCAGAAAAGCTGCTCTTTTTGAAAATAACTTAAGCCGGCAATCGCCGGAGATTCGATGATTTTTACAAAGTCTCTGACTAATGCCCTGATCGACATGCCGGTATCCTTATTCCATACTTGAGAAACATTAGGCGATACAGAAAAAGCTCCGATATGGTTGGGCATTTTTCCTCTTACAAATGTTACACCTTCGCCGAGAGTCGGAAAACCGGTAAGAACTACTCCGCTCTTTTTAACAACCAGGATGATACGCATCAATCCTTTATCATCCTTACCCCGGACATAGGCAACAAAGGTATCGGCCGGCCAAAATGATAATTTTTGTCCCTGCGGCAGAGCCCTTATAGAACCGTATTCCCTTACGAACTCAACCGCGCTGTCCATAACACTTAAAATGTCGTCCTCTGTGTATTCTGCCGGAAAGAATGTCCTATATGAACCCTGGGAATTCTGGGAATTCTGGTCGCCATTTTCTAATCTATGCTGTTTCAGGATATGCCCCAGGCAGCCATAATCCAATTGAGCAGGGAGCGGATATTCCTTTTCTTGTCCACTCGCTAAAGTATTAAGCCAATCAAATACTTGAGGCGGATAATGTGTCTTTTCCGGGCTATTCTTTCTGATCAAAGATAAAATGAAATTCCTGGAGGCGGCTCCATCATCCAAGGCAACGGACCTGCTGGCTTTTGCCAGTAATACCTGCCCCAGGACTTGATATACGGTATGCCGATTTCCATCATCCAGTTCCCTTTCTTCGCTAATACTTTTACACCTGTTAGCGGCTTCTTCTGCGGCCTCAATATCACCTTTAACGAGTAAAAAGTGTACCAGATGTAAGTATAAAGAAGTCTCTTGCGGGAAAAGTCTTATAGCTTCAGTTAATACTGCTTCAGCCTGAAGCATCTTATCTTCTTCGAATAGGCAGACATGCAACAGGCTATGGAAAAAAGGATTATTAGGCTCTACTTTAAGGCCTTTCCGGATCGCTGCCCCTGCATCAGCATATTGTCCTAAGGCATAATATGCCTGATACAACCGGTAATATCCCAGGGAGCTCTCCGGAGCGAGCTCCGCAATTTTCCGGGCGTAATCTTTTGCCCTCCTGAACCTGAAAAGCGCATACAGTGCTCTAAAAGCACACTCGTAATTATGATAATTTCCCGGATCCAATCCAATAGCTTTCTCTGCCTGCTCAAACGCCTCCTCCATCTTGCCCAGATGGATCAGAAGGTCCGAGTAGCATTTGCGCAATATGGAAGAATCTGGGTCCAGCATAATGATATCCTGCGCTTCTTCTTCAGCCATTTTTAATTCGTCAACTTCAAAATAAAGATTGCAAAGAACAGAATGAGCAATGATAGCATTCCTCTGGTAGTATTCCGGATAAGTGTACTGGTAAGCCTCACATGCCTCTAAGGCAAGTAAGGCCCAATCTGCAGCCTCTGAATAATGAGCCAACCAATAGTTCAATATGGCTATTTTATTCATAATATAAGGATCTTTTCTGGAAACTCTATGCGCGGTCATATAGCAATCTAATTTGCCTTCTATAGGTAAATCGTTAAGCTGGGCCCTTCTGATCGCCACTATCGCCCTGCGTGCAATCAGCGGCTTTCTGGCATGAGAGCGCCCATCAAGCAGGCCGCGGGGGGAAAGATTAAATATAGGTGACGAACCGCTGATCCTTAAATCAGAGATCAATCTCCTGCGAATGCCATCAACCGCATCCCTGGTTAGCTGGCATACCGGATAGTAAGCCGGCCGGCGGCCCTTCTGGCCGCGCTGCATCTTATCCCTGTCACGTAGGTCTATGGCGCATTTACAAAGATTGAATACCACAAAGAACTCCCAGTCTTCCTGAATGATCCTACGCCCGCCTCTTAGCTTACTCATGACCTCAAGGAATCTCTCAGCAGCCCCCCAGGGGATAACGTCCTCCTCCTGCGCCTGCTCTTTGATCCATTGCCAGGTCATCGGCTCCAACCTCAACACCTTTAATGCTCTTCTGTAATCTCCGAAATAGATCCTTCCGCGATATGCAGACAGGTCATAGAACTGGCCAACTACCCCATCAGCAAGGTAAGATCTGTCACCCAAAACTACCTTTATGCTCCATTGAGTGAAGGTCTGCTTCAGGACCGCGCTTTCGTAATGGGTAGACATGATGACCTCCAGGTGTTCAGGCTTACTCCTATTCATATCCAGGCCGAAAGACTCATGGAGTATCTTAGCTAATACGATCGCTCCTTCTCGGCAGACCTGAAGGTTCTTTTCGTGCGGAAAGGCTTCAGCTAATAACCTGTGAAACCCTGCCTTCTCCACCCTCTTTAATAGCCGCCTTACCCTGGCTGCACTTAGATTGCTTACAGATGAAGAGGCTGAGCCGCGGGGATTTGTGCGGTCAGAGTAGATGTATTCGACAACAAAAGTAGCCAGAGTAAGAAAACCGGCAAAGCTTGAAAATATCACAGATGAAGGGAGATTATTGTCGACGTAATAGATGAAGAGGGAGGCAAAGGAAGCTCCCATCCCTGCCAGGGGAAGCAGGAACTCCTTGATCCCTGAGATCGCTTTTTCAACCGGTGCCAGGATGAATAGGGCAAACGCAAATATTGTTGCCAGGGGAGGCAGTACATCGGTTAAGAGGCGTTCATAGAGGGCGTTAAAGCTAAAGGCGGCGAAGAAAACAAGGCCGGAATAAGTAAAACATTCTAAGAGGATATCCAGCTTGGGATGTCTGGATATGGCGTTACCCAGGCGGCTGTCGCGGATAGTTTCGGCTGCGATCGCGGCGACCATCACCACCAAGGCGATTACCAGCCCGAACTTCTGCGCTAACGGCCGGATCAGTTCGATCGGGCTGCTGCCGGTAAAAAGGTCCTTCGCAGAGCCTGCGTTCGGCGGCCCGGTCTTTGGCTTGCCATAGATCAGCTGCGCGCGGTGAGCAAGCAGATGCTCGCTGCTGGAGTCCGCCGTTGATCTGACCGGGCTTGCGCTCTCCTTACTATCCTGCCTCAAGGCGCTCTCTCTATCCTGAACCTGGACTTTAGCAGTAGCGACCCGCTTCAACGGAGAATCGGAACTTCTGCGACCTTTCTTCTTTGCTTTTTTCTTAGGCTGCTTCGCTTCCTCCTCCTCAGGCTCTGCGCATAACCTCCTGATCTCTGCTGCCTCATCGCGTAAAAACCATCTTAAAGATAGCGCAGAAAGTGATTCCTTATCCATTAACTTGGTGATCCGGTCATATGAATCCACAACGGCTTGATCAATGATATCAGCATACTCTATTATCTGTCCCTCCACCTGCTCCCACTTTTCTAGAATTGCTTCAACCGAAGTCACTGTAGGCAAGTCATTCTCCAGGCTGGAAAGCCCGTCAGCAATCGCCTCTGCAAGAGAAGCTGCCTGTTCAAGGTCTTCCCAGCCAGCAAGCTTCGCGCCTACATCCAGATAAGCTGCCTTTTTAAAGTGTGCCCAGCCAGCAAGCTTCTGGCCTAGCGCCCTGATATCTCTTTCCAGCCTGTTCACTGCAAAATATGCCTCTAATATGCCTTCATCCAGCGATAAAGCTAACTCAACAGTATCCCCTAACTCTGGATTCAGCTCTACAGCTGCGCTTAAATGCTCCCGCAAATCTGGCAATCTCCTTGAGGCCTGCTCCAATGCTTTATCGATATATACGCTCCTGATGCCTAAGGCGGTGTCTATCGCTTCTAATCGCTCAAGCGCTCTCCTAAGGGAACCCCTTACTAAACTATCCTTCTCACTCTCTTTCTCCTGTAGCTGTCTTAAGCGCTGGGCTAATGCAAGTTTATCTATCCCATGGCCCTGAACTATCAATGTCCTTACTAATGCTGGCCTTATATTAAACTGCTCACCTATTCGATTGCACAGATTATTAAGGCTCAGGTCAGCAAGATGCGTAAAGGATCTATTCAGATCGTCTAATCCGGCCTGGCCTAAATGCCCTTCCAGCTCATCGGTCCCCGGGATATCCTCTTTAGAGATGATCGGATAAACCTCTTTTATATAACGGTTGAATACCTCTACAAATAGCGCGGTGACCTGGCGATCGTCTTCGACCGCCATAGTCAACCCTGAGTCATTCTCAGGATACATGTCTCCAAGCGCGCCGATCAGATGCTGACGGAATATTTCTGCAGCCCTGCCTGACAAATCCTGCCTGCTCAGCCCCTCTTCAGCTGTCTGGTTGGTCAGCTGGTCGATATCCTCCTCAGATAAGAACCTCCTCAATGCACCTAATCGAGCCGTAAATCTTAACCTGAGATTGCCAAGCATTTCTTCTGCTAATTCAGCTTTTCTTCTACGCTCCTCAGATTCTTTCTCTGCCTGCGCCTGCCTTCTTGTCTCCCGTATACCCCTTACTAGTCCATCTAATTCCTCAAAGGCATCCCGGAACTCTTCCGGCGCGCCCTTTAAGAGATTGCCCTGGCTGACCTTTGCGGTAAGATCTGCCGCCTGGCCGAGAAAATCTTCATCGTCTAATCCGCCCTGGATCCTGGCTGAAATCACGCAGATCATCAAAGTCAAGGGCAGGTAATCTCTCTTAGCAACCTTCTTCCTGCCGTTCTTACCAGACTGGCGCTTACGCTTTGCGAGTTCAGCAAATAGATTATCTGTAATCCCCATGATTTCCTCCAGAACAAGATTCGCAAGCAGCGGTACCAACCCTTCTTCCTCCTTCCTGGAAGCTCTCGCGACTACCTGCCCGGCGCTCCTGAAGTTATCCTTCTCCGCTGAAAGCAGCGCGATCTTTAAATTAAAGAAGATATCATCATCCTCTGTCTCCTTACGCAGTAAAGCAAGATATGCACCAGCATCTTCTGCCCTTCCCATATCCTTACAGACCCTGGCCAATTCCAATAATACCTCCTGCCTGTGCTGTACCACCCTCAGCTGGCCCTCCCGATCCCAAAGCAGGCGCAGCGCCTCCTGCAGTGAATTTAACGAAGCTTCATCATCCTGCGTAGCGTGGTAAAATCTACCCAGCCATAAGAGTACATCAGAAGTCATTAATACAGCAAAAGACTTATCCTTACCCAGCTTCTCCTCTGTTACTTCGCTCTTAACAATCTCCAAGAGGTCTTCTATGCTTGTTTCTTCAGTCTTAGGCTTAAGGATACCGATAAAGCATAACGTACTCTCAAAGGTATCCTGCAAAATCCCCTTTGCCGCTCCAGGGATATTCTCATCAGCCTCATCTGATTCCAAGGCAATTACAAAGGATTTAATAAGATGCAGATTCAGCAATATCACCCTACGGGCATCAGGATGCCTGAATTTCTCCTTAAGAGACTGGATTTCATTTACTAATAGATCCAGCGCCTGGCTATACCTGGCAGACATAGCCAGGGCAAAGGACAACGCGCACCTTCCTTCAAGTTTATATTTGTCATCTTCTGATCCTTCTATATTCTCCTCCAGAAGCTCTATAGCCCTGGAATAGTTACCCCGATGCGCATATGAGATGCCAAGGCAGATAGCTTCATTAGCATAATCGGAATCATCCTTGAATAACCGGAGTGCTTTCTTGGGATCCCGCGCCTGTAGAGCAGTAAGGCCCAGGAAGCGCCCGGCGTCAGTAAGGATCTTGTTCTTGTCACCTGCGTTTCTGGAACCAATATAGGTAGAGGCGATATCCCGGGCCTGATTAAGATGCTCTACCGCTCTTTCAGAGCAGAGCTCCTTCCTGTCCACTGCCTCTTCAAAGAGTACCCTGGCAAAAGATATCAAGGCATAAGCATAATAAATGAAATCAGTGGAATATTCACTGGCCCTGATCCCCTTCCTGTATCCCTGTCTAGGTTTCCTAAGCACCTCATCGATCATTGCCTTGTAGGTTTTAACTGATAGATCAAAACGCCTTATCGCCTCCCCAAGGTGCTCTTGGGCCTTCCCCCTTAACTGCTCCTGGACATCCTGATCAGCCTCACGCTCTGTAGCCTCAGCTGATTTCCTGGAGAAGATCTCTTTTAGGTTCCAGTGGGAAATACCCATATTATAATAAGCCTGACTTAAAGCGCTTAAATCGTTACGCTCAGCTATTTCAATCACCCTCTGGTAATAATAAAGAGATTCTTCGTAATCCCCCATGCTCCCGCAGCAGGTCCCTAATTGCAGGTAAGATGGAAAATGTTCGGCTGACCTGATTATCTGCAGGAATATCTTTTTCGCCTTCAGTGCATCGCCCTCCTTCAGTAATCCGTCAGCGATATCATAGATCTCTGCAACATCATCGTGTCTTACGGTGGGTGTCTTCTCTACAAGTAAATGCATCCCCTCAGGTAGACTTTCTGCCTCACCCCTGGAGAAATATTCCGCTATTCTATCGTCCAGGGAAATATCGTAATCGATGATGATCACGCTGCCCGGCTTAAGGTGGGCATTTAGGAACCTGAAGGGCACGAGGGTCCCTCCGCCTCTGCCGCCCTTTTCCCAATAGCCGTCGATCTTACCCTCATAACAAAGCTCCTTCAGCTCCTTTGGCCAGCTCTCAGGCTTTGACGGGTCGGCTGCGAAATAGTCAATGATCACCCCCTTTCCTTCTGCATCGTCTTGAAGCTCTTTCATCCCTGTGGCAAGGGACTCGTCCTTGAAGCCTTCATCTACACAAACGAACCTACGAGTTTCTGTGACGGGATAAATCGCCTCAATGCCGGAAGGAATCCTCAGATCGCCTACACAGAGTAAGGTATCGATCGGAGAACCGGCACAGCTGTTACTGTGATTGCTTTGCCTGCTTGGATTCATCAGGTCATAGATTATTTTAGTATCACGGTTTGTGGTGAATGGCCTTCGGATATTGGCCAAGCGGGACAGGCAATTGACGATCCCTATCAGGCTCTCTAAAGGAATCGATCTCCCGTGCTTGGCCTCAAATTCCATGCGTCCGGCCTCTCCCCTTGCTAAGAAATCCGCTAACTCCCTTCTTGGTCCGGCTAATAAGCTTTGAAATTCCGGAGCCAGCGTGTTTAACTCCCACGCTGTCTCGGTATCGATCTTATATTGTGCATAGAGCTCTGTATCTAAGATGATCCTGTCTTCTGTATCCCTGATCCCGCCTATCCTGAACCAACAGATTATATTTTCAAGGGGCGGCGTACCCCTTTCTTCCACATCTCTGATCACCCTTCTTACTATCCTCAGCAGCGGGCTCGCCTTAAAGCAGACCCTTAAGAGATTGACCGGTTCCCCACGCCTGAGCATTGCACTTACGACGATATTCAGGATCTTCGGGTGTAAGGCATAAATCCCCTCTATGATCAATATCTGCCCCTGCTTCAGGCTGATCGACTCGCGCTCATGCACTCGGTTTGCCGGCAGACTCCTGGCATAATCGTATTCTCCGTTTATATATCCGCAGTTATGTGTAATAAGATTTGTCAGGTCGCGCTCAATAGCCTTTAGATCATAGGCATCTATGGAATCAAAATCACATACCCCCTCCGTATTAGTCCTCTCCTTACCGGTCTTAAAATACCTGTCCAGGGCAAAGGCAACGATCATCCCCGGATACACCGCTTCTAATCTCTTCTCCCAAGTAGTCTTACCTGCGCTGGTAAGCACCCCGAAACAGGCGACCCGGCAGCCGCTTGCCAACGCGGACTTCAATATCTCTCCTAAGACCCTTACAAACTTAGCGGTATATTTGAATTTATCCTGCTTATCAAACTCAAAACCCTTGCGGATACGATAAAGACGGATGATCAACTTCTTTATTTCAGATATAAACTTAATTCGGCTTGTTTTGTGCAGCATCCTCCAGGCCATAAGTTCAAGACGCAAGACCAGCCCCCTAAACGGCACCGTAGAGAAGCTGGTGCCTACACCTGAGTCTACCGGACTGTGCGCGCCGTTGCCGTTTCTGCCGTTACCTATACCATTACCTAATAGCGCGCTTCGTTTCATCTCTAGTTCGGGGATGAATGGTGCTAAGTGAACCTTGGCTTTCCTTTTCCTCCCCCGAATACCTAATCGATGGTTACTGCTATATAAGATGCCTGCTGCACTTAACCCAACAGCGCCGATAAGCCTAGAGCTATCATTTAATCTTATCTCCAAACGCTCAGGCCTCTTGATCACCGCAAGATTACCTCTTTTGATATCTCGATAATAAATAGTTCCTTTCCTAACCTTAAACCAAAATGTTACACCGAGATGGTTGAAATGTACCTTTCTTTGCAGGGACTCGCCTAAGCTGCATCTTATTATTCTTACCTTGCTCAATATTTCGGGGATAAAACTAGAGAGGGAGATCAAGGAACGCCTGGGGAATCTAACTGGCTTTGAACTTTGACTATAAAGGGTTCCATCCTCGTGATCATAAAATACCCTTCCGATGATTGCACCGGAATCCTTCAACCTCAAGGTGAACTTTCGCTCTTCAACTTCGACTATCAAATTGCCCCTGGAGGCTTCTTCAAAATATAAATTGTTCTCGTTTATTGTCAGGTGGAAGGCATAGCCGAAGCACCCGAAGACGGTCGCTCTCAAGGAGGTTCTCTCAGGACTTAATTTTCCTGGATAGAGAATTATCTCTCTGCTCCTGGTTCCCCCTTTTTCCATTAATGAATTAATAGAAATACGCTTATCACTTCCTACCTTAACCGGATCTCCGTTTCCAGAAGGGTCATCCCATGGATTCCCCAGGCCCTTCCAAAGGATGAACCATACCCTCTTTTTGTCATCATCGATACAAACGGCAAATAGCGGACGATTCTTCTCCTTGGTTCTGAACTCTATACGATTTCCTTTCTTGATTACTAGAACACCTTCTTTAAAATTATCTATATAAGTAAAGTTCTCTCCCACCCCTAATTCAAAACGAACACCCAGATAGTGAATCACATATACCTGATGCCCTCCTTTTTTCTGGTCATATCGCAGTAAAGTTTCCTTATTTGTCTTCTCGTCTAATTGAGGGACAAAATCTGCTAACCGGTAATTCTTCTTCTTGCGGGAATCTATTCCCTCAACGGTATTAGCAGAACTCCACATTCTTGCCTTCTTGCGATCTATCCTTATCCTCTCGATGACGTATTTGTTGATAGAATCGAAAATCTCTATCTTTCCCGGATAAACTAAAGCTACAATTTCTTCGTCTCTTAATTGGGGATAAAGTAATGAATCTTCGCTTGGAGTAAAGAAAAAGTTAAAACCATTGAAGTCAATATTGACTGCCTTGCTGCGCCCCTTATCCCTGAATAGCCTTTTCAGCTTAACTTCGAAGATCGGTATGAGTTTATTAGCGTTTACCACCTGAGTAACAATTTTTTCCTTACTAGCTATCCATACAACTTCTGCTTGAGACTCTTCTTCTGAAACCGAAACTAGCCCGGTCTTGGTAAATATCGCCTCCCGGTAACTGACCTCAAAGACATTCTCCTTATCACTAAGCTCGATTTTTCCGACAATGTTGTCCCCTGCATATATCACTAAGCTCTTCTCCAGCTTTTCTACTCTAAGCCTTGAACAGCAGGCTGCATAATAAAAGGGGCTTTCAGGCCCTATGCCGAACCTGAACTGCTTACCCGCGAATGGTATTATAAAACGCCTCACCTTATCGTCGCTATAAAATAACGTATAAATCTTTGTTTTTAGGGTCGGCAACAGATCAGGGATATTAAAATACGGCTTCTCCCCTTTAATCCGCCGCTTGACGCCTTGGGATGACCAAACAACTCCTTTTTTACGATTAAAAAATATCTCCCCGTATACTGAAGCTCCGCACCATAATTCGATCTTAGCAGGGTAACTCCTTACCATTACTTTATTGCCTTTTATCTCATCAAATAGCGGGCCGTGCTCATTGACCCACATCCCAAATGTTATTCCTTGAACACTGACTTTAAATTCCTGTGAGCTATTCAAGGTACTGATATACATAACGCTGGTATCTCTAGTTAATAAATCTGGAATAAACCTCGTTAAAGAATATGCCCCTCCTTTTCTTGCGCCACTTGCTTGCCCAAATCTACTGCTAATCCGGCTGCCATCTACTTCAACATACACTTTATCAGAAATCATATTATAATTACTATCAGTTATTATGAAATGGTCGCGACTTAAAACTGCTACCATGCTGCCATCTTCAAGTGACTCCTTATAATATGCATTGCTGGGTGGAGCCACATAGAATAATAACCCCTTAAAAGTAAATCCATATACCGGTCGGCCGTATTTTTTAGTCAGATAATCAGAAACCACGAATGATTGTATTCTTTTAGAGCCAGGCTTTACAGCGCCACTCTTCGTTTTCGCCCTACTCATAAGTTCCTCGGTAATAAAAGCCTGTGATCTGCGATCGTAAACAGCAGCATACTCTACATCCGCAATATCGAGAGAATATTCCAGGGAATATTTTTCAAGCTCCTCTAACAGAAGTGATATAGACTTTAGCCTTAGGAATACATTAACCCTGTGTTCCAGAGATTTTTCCTTCTCGATCAATTTAATCTTTGAAGCCTCTTCGTGATAGCCGCTGATGATTTTAACTTTTTCCCCGCCAATGAAAGAGGTAAATTGCTCTATATCTAGTAGTTCAACTATAAGGCTTTCAAGCTCTGCTAAAATGAGATTCTGTTGTTCGATACTATCTGCTTCAATTAATTGCCACATCACTCCCAGGATCTCTTTTATTTTTTCAGCAGTTCTAGCCCCTAGCCCTGAAGCAATGCTATCCTGGCCATACATCTGTTCGATCTCCTCAACCTTAAGCTCGCTGTCATCCGAATCGACTGCCGAAGAGGCGCTGAAGCCGCCGTTACGACGGCCGTTGCGTTTCATCTCAAGTTCAGGAATTAACCTTGCCAGATGGATTTTGCTATATTTTAGTTCAGTATTTACATCAGCTCGTCCTCTTGAGTTGTGCGCGATCATCCGCTCCAGGTCAAGATGTACTGTCCCGATTACCCTACCGCTGTCCTTTAACCTGACCTCTAGTTTCCTTGGCAGCTTAACGATCTGCAGGTTTCCTGACCTAATGTCATCATAGTAGATCGTCCCCTTCTTGACATTAAACCAGAAATTAAACCTTTTATGGGCAAGACCTATCGCTCTTTGCAGCTCGCTGGGCCTTAACCTGCAACGTATTATCTTAACCTTATTTGCTATCGCAGGAACCAACTTAGCGAGAGAGACAGTGGTGTGCGTGGGCTTCCTGATGACCGTACCATTATTGCTGAAGCTGCCGTCCTCTGCATCATATTTTACCGTGCCGATCACCTCTCCCCTATCCTGCAGTCTCAATTCGAATCTGTCCTCGAATATATCAACCACAAGGTCGCCTCTCCTGATATCGCGATAATATAAGTTATCGGTTGGAGCGTTAAAAATGAAATGATACCTGAAACATCCGAAGGCGCACACCTTGCGGGGTAATCCATGATTTCTATAGCTTCTGAATTTAACCACCTTGGTCCTGCGTATCTCTTTTGCGTCAACTATTACGCCATTCAGTGAAAGATCTTTCCCCTTTTTCATCTTCACCGGTAATTTTGTCTCTATCTGTTTGCTAGCTGCCCCCTTACCAACTGTCTTATAAGAGCAGACCTCGACCCCCCCTTTAATCATAAGTATTTTTATCAACACAATATTGCTGCCGCTCCTGGTTATCCTTATCCCTTCTGAATCCTTTATAACCCTGACACCCTGCTTAAACTCGCCAAATAACCTTGACTGTGGACCGACTGATAGAGCAAAATCGTAACCCAAATGCCCGAACGCAAATTTCTGAGTGGCTGCCCCCTTGACGTCATACTTGAGCATACTTTCTGTAGTGCCGATCTCATCCAACTCAGGAATAAAATCAGCTAACCTATAGCCTAATCTCACACTTGCTTTTTTAATTCTCTTATCTTTGCTTACTAGTGTCCTCTTTATCGGATTTATATTGACCCGCCCGATCAACCTTGGTGCTCTTTCATCAACGATATCTACCCTATTGCCATAGGTGATCGCACAGATATTACCATCATTAATATCGTCATAAAGCCTGTGTTTCTCTTGAGGCGTAAAATAAAATTCATAACTGCCGAGGCTGAATTGTACCCTTCTGACACTTTCATCTTCATTAACTAATCTGATCTTCCTGGAAGCAAAATGCGGAATAATTTTACTCAATGTGACTATAACGTACCTGCCTGGCCTGCCTTTCGGAAGCGAGATCTGCTTAGACCTCTCAACGCAAGAGACCCCATCTTCCTTATAATCTCTCCAAATATAGCGGCCGCGGATGAATCCTTTCTCCCTATCAATAGAGACTTCTGCGATCAGTTGATCTGCATCCTGAATCCTGAAGCCACTGACGCCTTTTATAACTTTTAGCCTGCCTGCTTCACTACTATCATAAAGTAGGCTGCGCGGATAAATATCGAACCTGAATGCTAATCCATCCAAATAGATCACAAACTCTTGAAAACCACCATCTTGAATATACCTTAGCTTAGTAACTCCTTTTTCTTCGTCTGATAGCTGCGGCAATACTTCCAGGATATTCATCATTTTCCGCTTCTTAAACTTTATCTCATTCTCTCCGGATATGATCACCCCCTTCTTATGGTCCACCTGGATCATACCTATTACCTCTTGATCTACATATATAGTCATACGGTCATGATAACGCCTTACTATCATCCTGCCCTGATCGATCTGGATAAGGTATTTTTTAGCCTGACAACGCGTTAAATAAAACATCACACCTGCAACCGAAAACCAGGCATATTTCGTCCCCTTATGCTTACTAGAGAATGCCACGGTCTTTTCGACTGTCTTCAGGGCGGGGATAAACGAGGCAGCTCCAAAGAAACGTCCGATCCTTTGCGTCTTAACCTTGAGGTATTCACTTGCTATACTTTGTCCTTTTGCGCTTACCTTAACCTTTCCTAACACCTCTGCGGTCCTAAGATTAGCGACTGTGAAAAAGGTAGGGAACAATAATACTACAAGATTTCCTAAAATATAATCTTCGTAATAAATGCTCTCTTTATCTATGTCTATCGAAAAATAGAACTTTTGCCGGTTGAATCTCAGGCAGTTACGGGCAGGCTTGTCTTTTCTAACCCTTACCCTCGGAAGGTCGATCACCCTGATAACGTCTTTAGCTTTTTTGGCTAGGCTGCTCTCTTTTAGCTTAGCCTTCTCACGCTCTCTTTGAATAGTCTCAGACACTATCCAATCCAAATCTACCCTGGCATACACCGCTTCTAAGACGGTCTTTCCGGGCAGCAGCAGCGATGCTTTATTCTCTGCAACAAAATGCAGCAACCCGCTTATTGAGGCACACCTGTATAGCTCTGAGATCGCCCTTCTTGCTCCATGCCGCTGAAGAAGCTTAGCCACCTCTGCCAAATCCTGATTAGATCCGGATATTGCCTCCAGTTCAACGTCGCTTACCAAGCTAATAAAGATATTGTTAGAAAGAAGCTCCTCCATGTTATCGCTTAAGGTATCAACAAACATCTTGGCATCGGCCTTATTCTTGGCGTTCAGCAGGTCATAAATTACCCTTAATATCCTATTGATGCTCTCAACGAATTCCTGCTTATACTTTTCCTGAGCAGCATCGCTATCCCCAAGAATAGAAGAATAGAAACTCCCCCCCCGGGAACTATTATCCTGATCATCCAGATTAATAGGCGATGAGGCGCCGGGGCGCTCGCGGTGCGGCTTCATCTCAAGTTGCGGTATCAGCCTGGCCAGATGAATTTCCGGCACCCTCTTTCCGATTCCGTCTATACGCCCCCTTGTGTTGTAGACGATTTTCTTATCAGGGACCAAATGTACGGTTTCATGAAATCCATTGCCCTCCTTTAAACAAAGTGTGATACCTGTCTGTCGTTTAATGATAATAAGGTTACCATTTAAGATCTCACTATATAATACGGTGCCACTTTTGATATTAAACCAAAAGAGAAAACCTTGATGCCTGAAAGAAAACCTTCGGAATAATTCGCCGTTCTTCAGCCTGCATTTTACTGTTATCACCCGGTGATTTACTTCGGGTATCAGCTTAGAAAGGGAAAAAGCCGAACCTGACTCAAAATCAAGGAAGGTTCCGTTTCTGCTCAGTCTTTTACGCGCCCTATCTACATAAACAGTGCCGATGACCCTATCGCCGCAAACAAGCGCAAATCGGTCAGCGGTAACTTTCACTTTTAACCTACCGGTTTTTATGTCTTCATATAGCACACTATTTTCCGGAAGATAGAAGGCAAAACTACAGCCGAAGCACATAAAAGAGCATCCATAAGTATTCGACCGCTCAGGATTTTTCTTTGCAAATCTTAAGGTTATCGTTCTGTCTGGAATCACAGGCCTAAAAATCAAACCGTTTAAAGAAATTACTTTATCCAAGGTCTTTTTGCACCTTTTCGTTCTTGTCTCCCTTTCTCCTTTTTCGTTAACTATATGAGTCGAGACTTGTATAGTCCGCTTTTTGATGCGGATATCAATCAGTAAACGATTATGCTCGAGGTTCCTGATACTTATACCCTGATCATCCGAAATCAGTCTGACTCCGGCCTTAAATTCCTCCAGCAGTCTTGATCTTACTCCCACCCTGAGGGCAAATTGAATACCTGAATAACGAAAAATAAACATCTGGCTCGAACCTTTGACAGGATCATACTTCAAAACCTTTGTCTTAACCCCCCTGGAATCAAGTTCTGGCATGAAATCAGCTAACCGGTATTGAGACTTAGTATCTGACTTGGCCGGCTTTTGCCCTATCCCCCTGATCGTGCGCCTTCTGCTATCAATAATTACCCGGCCGATTAATGGTCCATCTTCTTCATTGATTACCTCGATGCTGTTAGAATATATGTATGCGGCAACCTTTCCCTCAGAAATCAGATCGTAAAGGGCAAGTTTTTCTCTTGGTATAAAATAGAAACGTACGCCTTGAACCTGTAGTTGCACCCCATTATCTCCTGACTGATCAATGATCCTTAACTCACGCCTCCTTATGCCGAAGGCCGGAACCAGTTCAGCCATATTGACTATACCTGAACGCATAGGGATATTTTTTCTCTTCCAGATGGTTACTGCGCCTTTCCTTCGATGCTCTATTGATTTATATCTGCTTCTAATAATATTTTTCTTCTTATCAAATGATATTCTGGCTGACACCTCATTGCCATCGACAAGCTCGATATGATCCTTGTATTTTAGAATTTTTAATTTACCCCTCACGGCACTATTATAATAGAGGCTGTGTTCTGCGATATGCACGAGCATGTTCTGTCCGAAAAATCTTAAACTGAATAATTGGCTTTGCCCATCCTCGCGGGCATACCTTAGCTCGTAAACTTCAGTTGTCAATTTCGGAAGTAAATCAGTTATCTTGACCTTTTCTCCTCCTGCGGGGACCTTCCTTCTTGTACCTTCGGATGAGTTAATGAACTTGCCGTCTTCCTCTACCCATACCGTTCCTATGACTTCTCCGTCCAGGCGTATTTCAATCTCCCTGCGGTGCTTTCTCAGTGTTAACATACCCTGCCGTATCTGCGGGATAAATACAGTGTGTTTGGGCAAGTGGAATACAAACTTGTAGCCAAATATCCTGGCGTCAATCCGTTCTACAAAGTCATCATTTTTCTGCAGACGAACTATTTTTTCTGTCACATCCAAATT
Source organism: Candidatus Omnitrophota bacterium (assembly GCA_042577285.1). GTDB lineage: Bacteria > Omnitrophota > Gorgyraeia > Gygaellales > Profunditerraquicolaceae > JBHPDM01. The sequence continues at coordinate 8,688 of JBHPDM010000017.1, read as the reverse complement.
ATGTATAAATTTAGGTAAGTATAGTGCCTTGCAGGATCTAGGATTAAAGACTCCCTCATCTTTACTTTTTATAGAACCACCCTTTCTATTAACTGTGACTTTGCCGATCACCTGATTAGTGCTTGTATTTCTTACCTCAAAGAATTGCCTAAAAAATGCTACTGCCAGCTCGCCTCGTTCAAAAGCGCCGAAATAAATATTCTCTTTGCCGGGAGCATAATAGAACCTATACCCATGAAAACTAAATACTCTGACCCTCTTCCCATGAAGGCTTATCGTGCGCATCTGATTAAGCCTTTCCTGGCAGAGTGGTTTTTTGCCTCTAAAACGGCTTCCTGACTGATCTATGGACGCCGCTTCGGCTGCATCCATATCTTCTTCACCCGAGAAGCGTTCCAACAATCCTTCAAACGATCCTTCTTCCGGGCAGGCACTGGAGAGCTTGTGCTCCTCAGCCATAAATATCAGCTGCTGAACAAAACTTAGCCAAAAGAAGAAACCCGCCACCTCAGTCAGATTACGGACTTCAAGCAGCCGCTTGACTTTCAAAAGCTCACTCTCATAGCCGCGCAGCTGTTCTGTCTCTTCTGGATATTTTAGTGCAAATTCAATATCATCAAGGAGTTCTTCCAGTTCACCTGAAAGGCGGGAAAGATGGGTCCTTGCCTGATTGAGGCTTTTACTATTCATGAACCCGTATATAGAGGAAAGCAAGTTACCAAACTTCCTCAGTAATTCATCAGAGGCTCCTGATCGCTCCGCGCATTCTACAGCACCCCCTAAACCTGCCTGGATTACCGACTCATAATCGCTGTCATCATCGCTTCTGAGGGGGGAGGAGGCGCCGGGGCGGTCGCGCAGTGCGTATACGGCAATGCCATTGCCATTCCCATCTCCGCGGCCGTTACGGGGCTTCATCTCAAGCTGCGGGATCAGATGATTCAGGTTGACTTTTGCATTACGACCTCTGCCTTCCAGACATATGCGTTTGCCTGCGGAGTTATAGACCGTCCTTGTCCTTACGTCAATGCTTACCTGACCGATCACCCTGCCACTATCCCTGAAGCCGACAGCGATAGCATCTGGACGCTTAAAGACTACCAAGTTTCCGGCAGGTATCCCCCTGTGTTGATCACCCGCCATATTCTTATAGCAAATAGATCCTTTTTGTATATAAAGTGTAAATCCTATTCCCTGGTGAGAGAAGAAAACTCTCCCTCTTAACCTGCCCCCTAACTTACAGCGTACCGGGACCATCCTGTTACGTAATCCAGGTAAAAGCCTGCCAAGTCCAACCCAGGAGCCAGGTTTCCGGACAACAATATTTCCATTACTCCTGAAACTGTTTTTGTCCGCGTCGAACCAGACAGTTGCGATTGTATTCTCAGGGTCCTTCAGTTTTAGCTCGAATCTGTCACGGTATGCTACGGCAATAAGATTTCCACGTTTGATATGATCAAAATACATATTTTGCGGAGTAAGGTAGAATTTAAAGAAGCAACTGAAACAACCGAATACGCATTCCCTGCCTACGGAGTGTTTGGCTTTTCGACTTCTTCTGCCGAGCTTTATTACAATTGTCCTCTTCTGGTACGATAATTCAGGGATAAGCCTGTTTAATACCACCTCATCGTGAATATTAACCCTAAATTTTTGGCTGGTTACCTCTCTGCCCAGATAGCTGGTCAAAGTAGCCCTGTTCTTTTCTCTATTGATCTCTATTTTAAAGAGCAGTTTCCGGTTATGTTTAATCCTTAATTCTACCTGACCGCCCTCTCTGACCAATGTTACCCCCTGGGCAAATGTATCTAAATACTCAGTATTTGGGGAAATACTAAGAAGAAAATGGATACCCATATGGCCGAAACGGAAACGCTGCCCACCTCCTTTTTCAAGGTTATACTGAAGTTCCTTTTCAAAACCTGCCCTTTCGTCAAGGTAAGGGATAAAATCTGGCAAGCGGTAAGTACCCTTTTTAGCGGCTACGATTCTCCGGCTCTTGGAATAAAGGCCTCTGCCATCTTTTGTGACCCTAACGTATCCTACCAAGACCCCGGTGCCCTTTTCGATTACCGCTACCTTATCCTCATAGACTAAGGCAAATATTGAACCGTCCTCGATGTAGGGATAGCATTTCAGGTCATCTCTAAGGATGAAATAGAATCTAAAGCCATGCAGCTGAATAGTAGTAGTCGGAAGATGTGCAGCTTTACCAGCTGATTTTTTCTTTGGCGCTGCCAGATTAAGTTTAGGATTTAAAAATACCCTTCTCAGCGCGAGGCTGGGGATCAGGCTGCTAAGGTTTAAATCTGCGGGTTTTCCTTTTGACAGCTTGACTCTCCTATTCTTCCAGCTGACCTCGGGCCCCTTCTCTTGATGCTCTACCCATTTATATTCGCTGCTTATGGTGTCTTGCTCTTTATCAATGCGCAGTTTCGCTATGCGTTCTTCTCCATCCACAAGCTCAAGGAGGTCAGCGTGTTTAATCAACCTTAACCTTCCGCTTATAATGCTATCGTAATACAGGCTTGCGGGTCCGTTATTGAAATAAAAACTGATATTATGATAAGAAAATCTGAAAATATTCTGTCCCCGCTTATTGCTCTCGGATTTGACTACAATTATATCCTCCTTTAATCCGGGTAATAACCTCTCAATATTTATCGGTTTCATCGTAGCGGTAATAGGTATTTTTTGATCTTCGCAGGAGATAACCTTCTTTTCTCTATCAATCTGTACTCTCCCCAGAGAGGCCTCACCCAAGCGCACTTCAAAGTAGTCCTCATATTTCAAAATAGACATCTCTCCTGCCTTGATCTGAGATAACCGGCTGTTCTGGCTGTTGATCTGAAAATAAAACGCTATCCCCGAATGTCGAAAATCAAATTTCTGCGAGCCTCCTTTATCGCTATCGTAAGTGATTGCTTTTCGTTTAACTGCCAGCTGCGGGATAAACCAGACCAGATTAAACATACCCAGGCTTGCCAGATTCCTGGACTTTTTTGTCACGGCTATCTTTTTTGCCTCGCTTTTAATAACCCATCCCTTCGCAGATACATTGACCCTCCCTAAGGTCTCGTTAGTCCTCAAATTATGGACGCAGAAGAAATTAGCATAGAGAAGCAGGACTAGGTTGCCGCAGTTAAAATCGTCATAGTATACATTGTCTTTGCTGGGCTTGAAGAAAAAGCGACGGCGGTTAAAACTAAGCCTGTGCACCAGTGAATTTCCTGACTTTGCCTGCGGAAGATCAATAAATCTTAAGAGGCTCCTTGGCTGCTGACCGGGTAGGCAAAACAAGGGATCTCCACTTTCAGGCTCCTCTCTGCGCGCACCCTCTTCCTCTTCTTTTAATGAGCGCGAGATCTCCAGCCGGTCATAAAGATTCCCTAAAGCGTTCTGTTTTTCAAATTCTTCAAATTTCAAGTCGAATCCTAATCTTTTGATTAACTCAAGAATCTTCACCAATAACTTGGTTTGGAATAATTTGACCGCAGCTGTACCCTCCCATGGCCTCTTCGGTTTCTCCATGCTTTCGCCTTCTTTAAGACTTTCAAGCATGTGGAGAATATCTTGAAGGTCCTGGTTCTGGATATATTGCCTGATAGATTCTGATTCTTCAGGTTTCAGCAACTGCAAAAAGTATTCGTCAGCTAACAAGTCCTCCAGGTGACTCAGGAATGATTCCATATATAGATCTGCGAGTGTGGCAGATTCATCATTGACAGCGATATATAACGAATTGATTACTCGCCAAACTTTTTCTACTGTTTCCTCCTCATCTTCTTCTAGCGATGATGAGGCGCAATTGCCCTTCATCTCCACGCCGTCATCATATGTGATAGATATATCTGCCTGCTTCACTGCAGTCGCATCTCCATCTACCACCGCATGGAGGCTATCATCTATTACGAACACCTTCATCCACCTAGGCCACTCCGTCTTTGTCTTGCGCCAGTTAATCTGACCCTTGTTCGGCCCCCTGGTAATGAAATAGACCCGATGTTGCCTTCCGCCTCCTACCTGTATGTATGCTTCTTCTACTTGCGCAAGGATGCTGACTCGGCGGCGGGATCTAAACCTCTTTCTGTTTCCTACGCAAACCCGTATATCGATATTTTTCTCCTGTAATATCTTTTCAAAGATAGCAATAGACTGAGGAACTGAAGTAATGCCTTCAAGGCTTAATCCTCTCTGGATAGCCAGATCCCTTACATAGCGATAGATCACCTTCCCCCAGCCTCTGCCCTTAGCCGCCCCAAGGCTGGCCAGTTGAAGCACGAGGCAACGGGTTGACTTGGTAAATAAGAACTCAAGCGAGGAGCATCCCGGATTGAGAACCCTTCTTCCCTCTACATAGAAAGAAAACCTCTTATGGCGTTTACCCTTAGAATTCATCGGCTTTAAAACCCCCTGCTCTCCGGTGCGCGGGTTATATAATTCAACATCTTCGGCGATTGAAGAACCAGCGCTCAGGCCTCCTGTCGGGGAGAGACCCTGGCGCTCGAAAATCCTCCTGCTCCCCGGGCAGCTGATCGAAGGCTTTCCGCGGCAATTTAGCCTGCAATACCAGCACTTGATCTGCTCCCTGCCGATTGATTCAAGGCCGTCAATAGGCCTATAGGTGCGGACATAAGCGCTCTTTCGTGTTACATCCCGCACAACGCTGCCGTCCGGAACCAGGATAAGATCCCCCCTCTCTCCGTGTACGTAATCCGTGTCGCTATCGCCAGACTCCCTTCCTTCAACTATTATCTCGCCGGATAACTGCCTGTACCTACCGCATTTCTCTATAACATTCTCTGTAAAGCGCCTGCGCCGGATAAGCGGGAGAAAGTGCCTTAAGATCACCCTGACTAGGTCATCGGGGTCGCTTAAACGCCTATAAGGGTAGTAATGTACGGTCCCGCACTCCCTGAGTACATCTAATATGCTCTCTATATGCTCCAGATAAAGATCTACGCCTCCGGCGCTGATCAGCCTGCGCATCCAGGCGCTGGGAGCTATGCTTATATGCATCTTATTGAGATTATTGACGACATGTTCTGCGCCGACCAGTCTAATCAACGCTCTCTCTCCGACCGAGCCCTTTTCAAAGCCTGATGTCATCGGGGAATTCTCGCCTAATGAGGATGCTACGGTGCTGGCATCTATATCAAAGATAAAGTCATAATAATCCCTGAAGAAATCGTTCTTAAACATATCCAGGGATGGCTCCCTGAACTTAAGTGCTACCCTATTCGCGACGTTACGTATTCTTATCGCCTCTGACATCCAGGGCCATGGCATACAGGTAATTGTTATCAGGGATGTTCCGTCGCAAAGGTCACACTGTGTAGAACATCCCCAGGTAGCCACCAGTTTAGAATACTTTCTGCGGAGTATAGCCCTTAACTGCTTTTGCGCAAAGATCATCTCTCTTTGAGGATTTAACAAGGCTATAAACCAGCTACGCTGGATCCTCTCTTCCTCAGTGACCGAGCGCAGTTTATCGATAAGGCCCTCTATAGTGGTCACCGCCAGCTTGCTCAGGACTGGCTTGAGCAGGCGGATCACCTTTTCGCCCTGCTTGCTCAGCGGCGCCTGATAATGCTCAAACATATCTATCCTCGTCAGGATCGCTGCTTTGAGAAAATCTTCAGGAGATCTGAACTCTCTAACTGACGCTTCCTCACTAAGGACGCTCTTGATCGCTGAATTTATCGCCGCCGCCTCCTTGATAAACTCCTGGTAATCCCAGACCTTCTTCTCCCAATCCACCCTCAGGGAGGAGTAATCGCCACGCTTACATTCCGTAAGGATGCGCTGCGTCTTCGCCTCAAGGGATTCCCCGCCAGCCACAGGAGAAGATCCTTTTAGCGGAGGAATCCCTGTTTTCTTTATCTTTGCGTCTTCTGCCTCCTGGACCGGCCTTAGGTCCTCCGGAGCTCTTAAATACAAGCGATCATCGGCCTGCTGAAAGACACCATCATGGTATTCGTAGTAGACCCTATTGTGGTGCCTTCTGATCCCGTACATCTTAAAGCGTGAGACTAGAGATGTCGATAATGCGATTAAATTGCTGAAGCTAAACTGGGTTACCATATTCGGCAAGGCGATAGTCCTTAGATCTCTAAACTCTACGGGAGTGCCATTGATCCACTCGATGCCAGAGACCGTGACGATGCCGTCCCGCTTAAAGTTTATCCTGGTAATATAGTCTTGCCGTTGGATCGGCCTGTAGACCTTGTATCTTGCGTTGCTACGGCGCAATATGCCTCCTAATCTTTGATAATAGCGGTACTCTCCGTTAGAATATCCAAGGAACTGCGGCCAATTCCTTCTGACGCCCTTGAAGAACAAAAATCCCTTGTCTCCTAAATCCACGTCCAAATCGCTTACCGAGACCTCTTCAAGCGCGCTCTCCTTCAATATGTATACCGGGTATGTCTCAAGGATCGGGTCTTCTATAGGTGGCTGCCTATGCTTGACAGGAAAACTCGTAGCTGTAGGCCTGGTCACCTGCTGGACCTTAAGAATCACTATCCCGCCGCTATCTGCCCCGAAATCGATCGATACCCTGAAAGTAAGACAGAATGATTTACTGCGGGCCCCGGGCCCTTCTCTTTCTAAGCGTTTATATGCCCTTAGGCTCCTTGAAAGATGCCTGCAGAAATCTGCTCCCTGATCAAAATCAGTGAAGTAAAACACCTTCCCCTTCTGCCCGGATATCTGCCTGATCACTAGCCTTCTTTTCCTGCCTAGTACATAAACCGCTTCGTCAATACGCTCAAATACGACAAAATTCTCAGGATTCAATTCATCAACTATGGCGATAAACCTCCCGCGTTGCTCCCTGTCTCTTAAGATCGAAATGAATGACTCCGAGGCTATCTTCTTTGAATACTCCAACAGATATCTTTTCGAGAAAAACGAAGTGGCAGGCATACTGGATTTACCTTTTTTGGGTCTCAGCCGTTTTCTCAGCTGATGATTTTCTCTTGACAGCTTCTTAAGTGCCTCTACAATTGTCTTGGCCCGCGCCCCTTTCTCAGAGCTGATCCCCAACGTGCGGTCAATAAAACTTCTTCCCAGTCTCGTTCTTTCCAGAAATGAATCCTGCCTATCTAAACCCTGGAAGCCTGCTTCCTCACCAGAACTGATCTCTTCAGCATCCCTCTTGACCCCCAGGCGCATCATCTTGCACCTGCCGTCCTCTGTGTATATGTATAATTGGTTCCGGACGTTATTGGCATCCGCCAAAATTACTGCCAGCAATTCCGGCCTGCGTCCGGCTGCCTTGCCTAATTTCTGAAATACAAAGCCTTTGCCGTTAACACCCTTGATGTGCAGCCTGTATACGCGTCTTGCTAAATACGGCGGGATCGTAAAATGGTAATCTGCGATTTTAAATCTAGGAGTAGCATTATTTACTAAAGATCCATGAAGCATAGCTTCTTCTAAGGATATATTGTTCACCATGCCCCTGCCTGAAGCCAATCCTTCCAAGGAAGCACGATACCTTTTGCAGACTTCAGGGAAGACCTTCAGGCTTATCACCCTGGATTTTACTGTTTTAACGCTTTTGCCAAATGCTGCAGCAAGCATCTGAAGATCAAAATTATGCTCAACAATAAGGCTGATGATTATCTGTTGGATTACTCTTGGCCTGGTCTTGATCCTGTAGATACGCCTGATCACTTCACTACTATTGCTGAATTCCCCTGTAGTGGCAGCCCTTACTCCTAACTCTATCAATCTGTTATCCTTCCCAGTATCGCGCAAGAGTTCCTTAAACTCCTTCTCTCCGACTGCAATCGGTGAAGCAGAATTCTGCCTATCGCTAGGCACTTCTCCGATTGGCTCAAGAAACGTTTCTGCTCCGGCGTGAGAAGCGTTTGTATGGGGGTCTGTCCTTTCAAAAACAGCGAGGTTTTTGTATTTTCTGGTCACTCTGGAATCCGGCAGCGGCATTCTCCTTAACCAGCTTTCAGAATCCAGGACTTCCACTACCGGCCCTAAGGCAGCGATACGGATATACCTGCGCTCAGCCAAAAACCTAAGCTTCTCTAAAACTACCGGCAGCGTTCTTCTGCCAAAGCAACTGAATATATAGAAAACATTCCCATTGCTAATATCAGCGGTGCTCACGCTCACATCCTGATGCCTGAATTCGACCCTATCCAGATTTAATCTTCTTCTCAAGCGATTGCACTCCTGCACCCTTTCACTTACTATCTCCACCCCAATACATCTTGCCCTGGTCAGGAGCCCTAAATAGAGCGGTAGGCGCCCATAACTACTGCCTAAATCGTAAAATACATCATCTTCACCTAGCTGCAGAAAGTCCTTAAGATACTGGATTATCTCATAGTGCGAATCCAGTGCCCAAAGCTGATCTTGGGGATCCACTTCACCTTTTATTCTTCCCCAATCTAAGGTTTCTTCATGTCTGCTGGAATTAATCCCGAGCAGGCGGTCTATAAGCATATTTGAATGCTCTGACTTTAAGTGCAGCATCCTTGAAAGTTTTATTGCCATCCTTACCATATGAGTGATTAAGGAGTTAATCGATGAGGATGCCCGGCGCGCATTAGCAGGCTTGCGCAGGACCAGGAAATTCTCAAGGCCGCTGTCATAACCCTGCCAGTCTTTCGGCCTTATAAAACCTCTCTCTTTTTCATCTGGAATCAGGCGTTCTGCTGCCTC
>JBHPDM010000016.1:0-30854 GCA_042577285.1 Candidatus Omnitrophota bacterium | reverse complement strand
GAGCATCGGCGAGATCAGCCTGCATTCGATTATCGGGAAAGCTACATCAAGGCTATCAGGTCTGAATTCAGCATACCAATTTCTGTAAAAACCGATAAATTTATCCCTAAGACCTAAATCCTGGACTAGCGTAGCCTCTCTCACTAGATCGTGTACTATTTGAATTTTAGTCTCGGTGTCTGCTGACAATCCTGCTATCTCCTTGCCTGCGCGTTGCTCAATACCGCTCTCGATTATGATCTGCCTGATCTGAGAAGATATATCCGCTGCTTCGCTATCAAAAGGCGAGGCACTTGACCTGCCGCGGCGCTTAAGCAACTCTTCCAAATCAGCCCATTCGATCACTAATTCAGGACGCAGGGCACTGACATCCTCATCATCCAATAATACCGGTCTACCATCCCGCTTTAATTCTCCTCTGGCCTTTGCCATTATCTGATCAAACCTGTAACCGCCTAATCTTTGCCTGGCCCCTTCTTCATCTTTTAACCTCGCGCCTAATTTCTTTATATAGAAAGCTAAAGTGCGCCCGGGCGAATACTCCATTGATTCTGTCCTCAACCAACCACTATCAATCTGGCTATTGGATATTCTGAATATCTTAATATCAAATATACTGTGCAGCAGCCGAAAGATGCCTAGCGCCATCAGTATTGAATCGAATCTGCCCAGGCAAAACGGCAATATCCTAAACTGAAGATCTGCCAATTTATCCGGTAAGGTCTTGATATTAAACTGGCCGTAAGCTATATTTGCTCCTTCGTAGACTATATCAAATTTGATCATATCATTATCATCTAAGAAGCTTAAATATACTCTAAATCCGCCATTGATCATTCGACTCATAGACTCTCCTAGCATAAGCCTTTCCGCTGTCTTGTCTTCATCCTCCACCGGGCTGCGGCTGCTGGCCGGCGCCAAGCATAAGCCGGTGATGCTGTTAAGCGAAGCCTGCTGGGTAATGTTCAGAGGACTATCGCTGGTTCTTAGGGTTGTCGCAACGGCTTGGTTCAAAGGCAGGATCATCCTGAAGCTCGTCCCCTGAGTCTCTCTAGATCCGGAAATGATCTTATTAAATCTTCCATCCTGAAATCTCTTTACCCGGGCATCTCCTTTTGCAGTCTTAGTCTCGACTTCAACGCATATATGTTCGTAGTCATCTACCAGATCGCGCATCAATATTAGACACGCGCTCCCATTTCCGCCAAAAAGTACATAGCCCAGGCGGTAGCGGTCATGGTGCGGAGCCTTATCGGTGACCTTCTTTCTAAATAGATCCTCCAGAATCCCCTCTCCTATGCCTATTCCGTTATCCTCCAGTTCGGCTACCAACCTTTCATTCTCTAACCTGAAGTCTGTTGAAACCCGGCCAATATACCCGGACTCATCCTGGATACGCACCCGGCTGATCAAGGCATCAAGACTATTGAATACAAGCGGCCCTAAATAGCGTATGATCTCGTTACAGACATCCTCCTCATTCTCTATCTCTCCCACAAGATTTCTGCTGATAAATGGTACGCAACTTCTTCTGATCGAAACCATGATCTCATCATGCATATACCTTTCCAGCTCTCCTAACTCTGGGAGACGACGAGAGAAACGGAATAGCTCTCCTCTGGAAAATCTGAACTCAGGAGAGCCACCCAGTAACGCTTTTCCATTTCGAATAATCGCTGAAGGTGAGCCAGCTGATGCTTCCGGTCCAGCGGTCTTTCTGACCCATTCGCGGTCGATGAAATCAACTATCCTAAGCATAGAGTTGAACCTTTCAAAGAGGTACCGGTTCAATGCCATGAATTCTCCCTGAAGCTCTTCATCGGTAAATAAGCGCGCAGCAAACGATATCTCCTCCTCTGTGTGAACAACTCCATTCTGCTCGGTGCTGCTCTCGATCAGAGAGGTGAATACGCTAGAGAACTCTTCGCTCAGCATGCCTCGCTTCTTCATCTCACCCATGATCCTCAATAAATGCATATCCACGGTCCCGCAGAAATGATTGTATGAATGATACAGCCAGCACCTGTTTGTAAGTGTCCCGATGTGCACCATATTCGCAAGCGAGACCGCTCCGGCGATCGCCTGCGGAAGCTCAGACAAAAGGAGTAATCTGGTATACAGGCTTTCCTGGACGTATCCTATCTTGACGACTCTTAATCCATCTTCAGGTTCAGGTATTTGGTCATTCTCTGAGGTCCTGAAGGCAAAAACAGTTATATCCCTATCCGCAAGCGGTTTCTCTGCCTTTGCCCGCCAGAGCACGGCAAAAAAGAAGTCCAAGAGATCGCGCTGATAATAGGTGGTCCAGAGTGAATCAGCGAGTTTCTCATCCTCAAGGCCGACGAAAGCTTCAGGAGAAGCCTCCCTCAACTCCCGGATTAGCTCCAATTTCAGGCTCCGCAGATCCCTCTCCCCTAACTGCGCATAGAGCTGATCAACGTCAGGGTTAAAGATCAGCCCGGCATTGGGTTCGTGCTCTGATAATCCGCTCATCATATAAGTGAAGCACTCCGGCCGCGCTGCTTTAAAGCGGCGCTGATTATAGTCATCCAGCATGATCTTTAATCTTGCCCTGAATCTGACGCTTGAACTATTCGTCTTCAAAGATTCCCGGCCAAAGAGCTCATCGAATAACTCCTCGTCAAAGGTGATGATCAGATCCGCCCCCTCCCTCTTATCCTCTTCCCTGGAGAGTATCGAGCTAAGCAATAAAAACTCAAAGCCATCGTATACGAATTCCCTTGCAATGGTCATCCCAGCAAAGCCCATTATCCTGCCGATACAAAGCGGATCATGCCTGACCCTTCCAAAGGCGATCCTCTGCATCTGGAAGTACCCCCAGGCGCTCAAATAGATCTTGATAGCAGCATTAGGATAGTATTTTCTGATCGTCCTGGCAACGTTAAGCATTACTCCGGCATCCCCGAGGCCTGAGGACTTCATCTGCGGTAGGCAGAAGAGCTTCACATTCCTGATCTCATCCCTGGCGCGGGTCCTGACTAATTCTATAGAAGAGCCTGCCGAGTGGCCATCCATAGTCCACACATATAAAGGCGCCTGGGCAAACCAATCAGACCTGGCGCCGACAATCACTCCCCACTTCAAGCTATTTGTTATTGATAACCTTAATCCGCAACTCCTGAATATATTATCTCCATCATAGGATGTCAGCCAATCACTGCCATCGTAGCCCTTGTAAGGCTTAATAACGATCTCTCCGTTCGGTTTTAGCCTGTTCAATAGACGATGTCTCTGCATCTCCCGAGACAAGCCTTCCATCAGCTCTATAACCGGACTGATCAATAATATCGCATCGAGAGACATTAAGGGCAGATGCCTCAAAATAGAGGCCCTTGCTCTTAAAACTACGATGTTTTGTCTTACCGGAGGCACCTGTGCATCCAAGCTCCTCTCGCGCCAGGCTCCGGCATATTCTGTAAAGGAGCCCGTATATTTATCCGTAGTAATTACGCCCATACTCCTGTTACGCATGGCAATCGCTAAGGCATCCTTAGTGTTACCGCAGCCTAATTCCAGGATCAACCTTCTTCCGCTTAAGGATTTCTTGGTCAATCCCATCGCTTTTGCAACGTAATCCTCAGGGTCATCCTTCCTTCTGTTACCTAGCCTGACCAGATAATGCTCCAGCGGGCCCGGCTGCCTTCTGCGCTGGGCAGCCTTTTTAGCCGGTGAATCTGCAGCAATAGCCGCCTCCGACTTCAAGCCCATCCTTTCCGAAGGATATCCTTTAGATTCCCTCTGCAAGTTAAGGCGATCTTTAGCCTCTATAGTAGTCACAACAATCCTATTATTACTTTTATCCCTTCTCGCTTCATGAACGACTTCAAGGGGCAACTTAACACCGCCATCCAATAAAAGATAAGCCCCATGCGTGCTCTTCAGATCATTATCATGGACGATCGGTTCTACTCCCTCTATCAAATCCTCTATATCGATTTCTCCATGATATAATCTAAGAAGTAACTCATGATATTCACGTTCCCTGCCCTGTTCTTCTAAGCTGTAAAATATATTGAATAATCTTAATTTGATATTGGTGCGGCGGCCCTGGGACTTTCTATAGCTTTTATATTTCGCGTAGCTGATTCCCTCAAATGGGAATCTATGATTGGCTATTCGTATCTGAATCTCAACAGGTATCTCTCTATCGCCAACTAAATATCTTAGATGGATTCGGGGATAACGGAACTGGCCGTTTTTGAGTCTATTTAGAAAATGATTCTGCAACTTATAAAGCACCCAATCATCCGGCAAGCCTGTAAAGACAGAAGCCGCCTCTAATAAAGCATCTAACTGGCTCATGCCGCAGGGTACATCTATCCATAGCTGCATGCCGAATAGATCGTAAATCCCTTCTAAGTAATCTGATGATCCTGCAGAGAACGCCATTGCGCTGCGCTGCTTAAGATTTATAGAATATATTGTTTTTAATCTATAATTGACTTTGGGCTCTACGCCCTTTCTTCTTAAAAGTTCTAATACCTTATCTACAAAAGCCTCCGATTCTACGCCATCCAATTTTTCCTTAAGGGCTTCCTTGTAGGGCCTGGCCTCCTCAGGATGCAGTATCTGAAAACAGAGGTCCCTGATAATACTGCCTTCCATAGAATAGCCTAACTGATAACAGACAGGAATAAGCTCTTCCATGAGGCCTTTGATGCGCTCTTCATCGCTGGATCTGTCCTCGTTCTCTACTCGTTCAGTTAAAAATTCTAAAGTCTCTCTGATCTTTTCCTCAAATCCTTCTATACTCTCGGGAAAGCCTCTTGCTGGCGCAGATGGTGTCTTAATCAGCTGGAGGATCCTATCAAGCGACGGCACAGGCGATGAGCTCCCCCGGCTTCTTGCCAGGGCGTCTACCGGAGAGGAGGCGCGCAAAGGAATCCTCCCCTTAAGCGGTATGCCGATAGGGTCAAGGGTCGCGTCTTCTCTTATCGAAAATACATCTGCGGCGATCCGAACGGCCTCTGTATGGTCGCCCTGCGCCATAATGAATCCGAAGCGGTAGAATAGATAAACCAGGAATGACTCCTTAAGGGTGAAGCGCTCATCCTGCAGCCTGCGTACTCTTTCACGGCGCCTGCCTGATCTCAGGAACCTCCGCAAGGCTCCACCGATCAGTTTTGCCTTCGCCCTTCTCGACATCCTGGGCCTTAAATACTTGTTATCGATCGCCCGCCTGAGTTGATTAAGGCTGTCACTGCTCGACCTGATCCCTATCTTTATCCTAGCTGACTCTAACTTACGACTTCTCCCCCTTGTTACCTGAGTCTCTATGCCTTGATCATTTAAATCGGCTAAGAATACCGGATCAAGTTCTGCAGTTCCCAGATCTATATGCAAATTCAATATCTTATCAACAAAATCATGGTTAATCTCCAGCAGACTTTCAGAGCTCCAGTCGATCCGCCTGCCGTAATTGTTGAAGAAGTGGACTGCCGCTAATAGATCAGCCGTATAGAGCGTTGCCTCAAAGCCACCGAATCCGTTTGAGGCCAGAAGATTTCTGACGCTATCCAAAAGATTATTTAATACAGTAGCGCGGTCATTCTGGCCATCCATCAGAGAGTTATCAACGTGAATCGCGTCAAATATTACTCTCCTGCTCCTTGATCTAGAGTCAAATATCAATCTTAAATTGATCTTAAACTCCCTTGACCAGTCAAAATCTTCCAAAAGAAGTATTTCTCCGTTTTCGGCAATATTCTTGATCTGGTCTGCGACTACCTGTATCACTCTCCTACCTTCAAAATCAGTTACCAGCTTAAGCACGACTAATCTTGTGCCATTATGATCTCTGTCTCTTAGGAATTGGCCTAGCGCTCTTCGAGGATTCTCTCCTCGGTTGATCCGGCATTCAAGGAATTCCGGTATTTTATCATTGTTCAGCCTCGTTAATTCCTCCCTGGCCTTGGAGCCGATAAATTTCGCTCCGGGCTCACTGGTTATATTCTTCAATGCCTTTACAAAACTTGTCTTAACCGGAGAATCAGAGCTGCCATTTGCCTGCCTAAGGGCATCAAGCGCCGGGAGGTGAGGCCTTAAGAACTCGCTCCAGGCAGCAGGATCTACTGATCTGCCCTTTATCTCTCTGGCCTCTACTGCCGTGCCGTCAACATGAGCGGCGGCTATGGCAAGAGGATCCACCTTGCGCCGAGTAGGTTCTTCAGTTAAGTCATGCTCTTCCAGGAAATGCAGCAGCAGTGAAGTCAAAGTCATCTTCTTCGGACCGCGGGATAAGAGACCTCCCATCGGTATGGATATATACGGCGGCTTACCCTTGACCTGCAGCTTACCGGGATTAACAACAATCGCGATCTCCCCTTCAAATACCAGGTTTTTATCGCAGACCGGGCAACTATAGAACATATGGTCTACGCCTTGTGCCCAGTATAACAACGGGTATTTCTCTGTATCCGAAAGCTGCTCAGCAACCGAAGGCGTAAGCTCCTTACAAAGCTTCTTCCATCTCTTACTGTTCTTTCTATCACCAGGATCCAACCCCTCATCCCTCATCTTCTCGAGTGCTTTATCTCTAAGCCAGACGGCTGGATACGGAACAACATTGATATAAGCTGCCAGCTCCTTAGGCGTTAAGACGCCTGTTTCTGCGCCATCATCGTTCACTGGAGAAGAAGCCTCCTCCCTCCCCATGATCCGCCTTACTGCATAGTTGATCAAGGCATCGATAGGCACCTTAAACTCCTCGGGCAGCTTTCCGTGCAGGTCAACGCTGCGGGTGGCTACCAGCACCCTGGGAGGCATATGCTCCTTATCGGCATTGATGTATTCTGATTTGGGCTCGATCCTCCTGCCCTCCTCCATGGCGATATCTATCTCGCGTCCGGTCACGCCAGAGACAAACGGCTGATAACCCCGTCCCAACTTGCCATGGACGACTCCGGTCAGGATCCTCGGCCAGGCAAAACCGAGTTTTCTTACCAAAGCGAAGACCGCAGCCAAAAGGGTAGAGCCGTGAGAGGTCTCATCATCGATGATAAACACCCAACAATCCTTTATATCTACGCCAGCTACGCTCTTTAGATATTTCTTTATCCTTATCTTAAATGCCCGGGACAGGAAATTAAGGAATCTTCCCGGATTCTTCAGGATATAGCCGGGGATACTTACCTTGGTATCGCTGACCCTGACCTTATCCATAAATCCGCAAGGGATGGTAACCTCTAGGCCATACTTCACCTGTATATAATGCTCTAATTGCCTTGCAGCCTCCCGGATATAGGGCTCTGCTCCGTCATCAGGCGCGATCAATACCAGCGGGTGCTCCTTTAGCTCCTCCTCCAGATTATTTAATCCCACCTCTGCCACCATCTTGCTGAATAATCCAAAGAGCCCTTCTGCTACCTGAACAAAGGCATTGAGGTTATACAGCTGGTAGCCGTAAAAATCTATCCAGCCGCTTGACTCTCCGTAATGGATGTTGAAGGCCATGTGGGTTTCTACGAGGCTGTCGGTGATCTTGGCCATCGTCAAAGCGCTGATGCCTTCGCCCCCCTTAAAGACCTTATCCTGGCGGCAGTAGCCCTCATAGGTATTGATCAGGGTGATCACTTCGATACCGGCGTTGCGCAGCGCCTTGATGATCACCCACAGCTCAGCGATATCCTTGTTGTTCTCAAGGCTATGGAGCAACGCTACCTCCCTCAGATTACAGTCCTCGTCGGTTTCCAGCTGGGCGGACAGATATACCCTCCATTCCATAGGATTGCGGGAGTTGTATTTTTCGATCTCCACCTCAATGCACTCTGCTCCCACTGCCTCTGCTGCCTGCATCGCATCGCCCTTGAGGCGCCCGTGCTGGTGTAATACCGTGTTTACTTCGACAGGTATCGCCGGGCCATCCTTTGGCTTCCTAGTGAAATCAGATCGCCTCACCGCCTCAATGATCTCTTCTAATCCGTTATCAGTAAGCTGATTAAGCGGTTGATCAAGTCCAAGCTTTATCTCCTTTGCCCCGTACCTATGTAAGATATCCATCAAAAGGATCAACAGTACCAAGTCATCCGCAGACTCAACTGAGTATCTTACATCCACCACCTGCCCCCTGACCACCCTGGGATTCAGGATCCGCACATACATCTCACCGTCAGGGAACTGCCTTAACTCCAGCTCTGCTAAGCCCCTCTTGGTGATCACTGTCGGGATCGGCCTGACGATCACGCTTGGCTTTGCCTTTGGAATGATCTTATAATCTAAAGACTTTCCTCCGATCTCTTTGGCTATCCCCTCCAAGGCTGCCTTGAGTTTCCGTTCTTTTCCTTTCTTGGCGATCAGGATCAATACTCCGCCTCCGCCGATCCCGCTGACGCGGCCTCCGTCGATCAAGTCCATGACCCTGTCAAAGATCTCCTCAGTCCTCTGGCTGCTTGCCCCGGGGATATTCCTGGTGACCGCTGCCCATTCCTCGCTTAATAGATGTGCAAAGCGCACTAACCTACCCTCCTGCAAGGCCTGCCTCATATTAGCCGTCCGCTTCTTCGCCTCTGCCATCTCTCTGCGGTAATCATTATCCCTGAGGAACCTCTCCTTTGCGCTAGCGGCCAGCGTGCTGCTATCGCGTTTCTCGCCGCTCCAGAAGAGGAGCATCCGGTTTCTTAATTCATCCTTCACTACTTCAGGGATCAGGAAGCGCTCGCAAGTCAACTGCATCTTGCCCGGCTGGGTGCTGATCTCATGTATACCGGGATAGAAGACTGCGGCTGAGTCCTGCCATCCCCCTCCGATACCCAGCTCCTCTTCAAGCGCGACCACCTCGCCTATGAGCTGCTGCGTAGTCCTCTCTATCTGCAGTAGCTTAAAGAGCGCTTTCATGATCATCGCGCTTAATATCCCGCTCCCTCCCAGGCCGGGGACGCCTACCGCCAGATTATTCGTCCTTAACTCAAGGCCTCCGCCGGCTCTATCCAAAAATTCCTCCAGCGGATCATCCCCCTTTGCTGTCTGGAATATCACCCGGGCAAGCGCGCCCTTTAAAAGGCGCAGCCGGTCTTTTTCTTTTATCCCCTTCAATTGGCTGGTAGAACGGATGTCCTCTCGATCTCCCCGGTCAAATGAATGCAAGTGCACCTTCCTCGCATCGATCCTTCTTATCTCCACGCTCACCGGCCTTGCGCCGGCGATAGTAATCGGGGCATCCAGGACCTTACCCCCGGTAACCTTGCTCATCGGCGTCAAGCAGGACAATAAGCTGTCGCTGAAGCAGATGCGCAGCGGCGCCTTATAGCATAAAGTTATGCCCTTATCAAGCCAATAGCGGATATTCTCTGTTTCTATCGGGCTGTCGCTGCAATTACTGTTTTTTAAATTTCGTCTAAAGCCTGCAACTAATCCTTCAAGCTCTTCTGTCCATTGGAGGCTATTTGACATCTGCCAAGGTAAAGCTTCTATGTTCCCGATATAATACTGGACAAAGAAATCTTTAAAGTTGAAATCCAGGCCCAATAAAACCCTTAAGGCCTTCCTTGTGCTGGATTCTGGAAGGGCTTTCATATATGATCTTAAGAACCTTCTTAGATTACCTTGATCTGAAACGGATAAAAGATGTTGCATATAGAGTAAGGCGTCCCAAGACCTTCTCCACCGCCTGCGGGGATCTCCCAAGTCCCCTAGCATTCCTTCCATAAGTCCTGCCTTGCAAAGATTGTCTGCCCAGTCTAGAATATCCCTTGCTGATAAGGGTTTGAATTCTATTTCCGAAACCAGGCTTCCCCCCTGGATGATGATACCGCTTCCTAAGAGTAAGCGGGCGAGGTTTCTTACTGCCCTAGTTCTTTTCTTGAAATCTTCTAAATTGCAAATATTTACCGCCAAGACGGGGATATTGACAGGTTGGTCGCTAAAAACACCCCTATAATTACCCTCGCCTTTGAAGAGAATAAGAATATCTAGGTCATCAGAGCGGTCATTTTTCGGCCTCCAGAACCAATCTCCAAAAAGGATTACATCTATTTGCTCGGTATCTTCCGGATTAATCTTAATATCTCCCCTTTGACCTAATGCCCTGACCTTATCCTTGATGAACTTGCCCACCCTATTTCTTGATAATAATTCACACCTGACCATAAATTCTTTTCGGGCTTCTGAGCTTTCTTTGATTAAAGCCCACAAAAGGTTCGATGAATTATCAAGCCTTTCAATAAGCACCTCAGGGTTGGCCTCACTGACCGATGAAGAGGAAGACATCTCCTGGATGAAATGCGTGGAGAACTCGCCGCGCAGGAACCTCGCATCCTGTAATATCCTCAGGTGGAATGGTATAGTCGTCCTTATGCCCTCTATAGTCATAGCATTCAAGGCCAGCTCCATCCTCGTGATCGCCTGAGCGCGGTCAGCACCCCAGACGATCACCTTAGCTATCAGGGAATCATAGAACTGTGGCACTACGTAGCCATTACAGATATGGGTATCTACGCGCACCCCGCGTCCTTTAGGGATAACGCATCCCTTAATCCTGCCTGGGCTGGGCCAGAATTTGACCGGGTCTTCAGCATTGATGCGGCATTCAATGGCGTGGCCTCTTGACTTAACATCCTTCTGGCTGAAAGTCAGCTCCTCGCCTGCGGCAATGCGTATCTGCCATTCTACGAGGTCTACGCCTGTAACTAGCTCCGTAACAGGATGCTCCACCTGCATCCTGGTATTCATCTCCATAAAATAGACCTCTCCGCTTTGGTCCAATAAAAACTCCAGGGTGAAGGCATTGATATATCCGATATGGCTTGCGATACTTACTGCATATTCACCCAGGCGCTTACGCAGCGCCGGGTCGACTACCACTGAAGGAGACTCTTCTATCAGTTTCTGGTGGCGCCTCTGGATACTGCAGTCCCTCTCTTGGAAAGCAACTACATTGCCATGCGTATCAGCTAAGCCCTGGATCTCGATATGGTGCGGCCTCTCAATATACCTCTCAATATAGACATCCGGGTTACCGAAGGCCTTCTTGGCGATTTCTCTGGAGAGGCTTAAGTTCCCCTTTAACTCGTCTTCATTGCGGCAGATGTACATCCCCTTGCCTCCTCCGCCTGCAGTCGGCTTGATGATCAAGGGAAAACCTACCTCTTCTATTACACTCTTGAGCTGATCATCTGTCTCAATGACCCCTTTTGTTCCCGGGACAACCGGCAGGCCTGCCTCTACGGCAGTTTTGCGGGCAGTCGCCTTATCCCCCATCCGGCTGATGTTCTCGGCAGTGGGCCCGATGAAGGTTATCTTCCTGCCGCATTTCTCATTCGCCTCATTGATCATCCTTACAAAATCTGCATTCTCTGAAAGGAACCCGTACCCGGGATGTATCGCATCCGCTCCGGTCTTTATCGCTGCCATAATCACATTTGACATGTTAAGATAACTATCTCCCGGGGCATTCGGGCCGATGCAGACCGCTTCCTTCGCCATCTTGACATGCATCGAATCCCGATCTGCCTCTGAGTACACGGCTACAGTTGGTATTCCTAATTTCTGGCAGGCCTTGATCACCCTCACCGCTATCTCCCCGCGGTTGGCGATAAGTACCTTCTTAAAGAGCGGTGATGAGGCGGTGAATATTCCACTTAAATACCCGTCAAGTTCGTGGTCTAGCCTTCTACAGCTACTATCTGAAGCTCTCGCAATCCACCCATCGCGCATCAACCATGCGCGCAGGTTTATCGGTAAGGATAGGATATGCGGAGGAATTAATCCTAATGGATCATCTTCTCCTATCAACGCCTCTATAAATTGTCTGTTAGTAAAAGTCTGGCCGGCATCCACTCTGGTAATAAGGTTATTGAAGATCATATAAAAAGCCTTATAAGTCTTCTTCAGGTGACTGTAAGCAACAAGGATCTGGATCGCTTTTAACGCTGTACTGCTTGTAAGCAGAGAAGTAAAATTTACCTTAATAGTATGCGCATCTTCGGTGACCACTACGGCATCTTCATCAGCGGCACTGGATAAATCTCTAAGCAATTCCAGATCTATCTCTAATAATCTTATAGCATTATCGATATCCATCTGGCCATCAAGGGATAATGCATATCTGGAGAATAGTCCTTCATCTAAGACTCCTTTATATCTCTCGGAAAAGCAGGAGATGGGCGTAGGCAGCTCCGTACTTTTAAGATAATTGAGAAAACCGACCTTATCTTCTTTTATCCTGGTTATCTTCGCCCTTACCGGCTTTCCTGCCAGGAAGCAGAGGAACGCCCGATGCACCCCCTGGAGTATCCAGAATCGGCCATTGCCTAAATCAAGAACATCCACGGGATTATTCTCCACAAATTTATCTATTGATTCCCTTGTTTCATTTAGCACTTTCAGCATAAGCAATGTGTTCATCAGATGGGGCGGATGAAGGAATACCGCCTTATCGGATGGTATGTAGCCATGTTCACCATCACTCTCCCACCATTTGCCTTCCGACGGCATAGATTCGGCCATCTCCTTGCATAATAGTAACTCAGGTGCCTGGCCTGTATTCTGAAATTCCCTTTGACGCTTAAGTAAATGGGCCTCGATTGTGCTGGATGTGAACAGGCATCTTCTTATGATATGCATGAACCAGTACAATCGTTTATCTACCAGCAGGGTAGTCTTTGCTGATCCTAAAGCGAATCCGAAATGTTTATCCATCTCCTTATGGTTATCTAACAATTTGATGACAGACGATGATTTCCTCACCGGGCTGCTAGCATATGTCTTGATGTAATGGAAAACTTTCTTGCCGCTCCCCTTGGCCTCTGCTACGCTTGCAAAAGGTTTACCATTTGCATCAAAGAATCTATAGCCAGAAATATTCTCTATTAACTCCATATGGCTCCAAGTAACGCCTCCCTGCCTAACCTGCCGCTTCTCTTGGTCTAAAACCCGAAGCTCTAGCCCGGCATCGGAAAAGATCTTACGGATCTTTTCCTCTTCTAAGAAATCGGCGGTTACCAGCGCAATCACGCCATTCTCATCTAATAGTTGTCTACCTTCCTGTACTATGCGCCTAATCATGCCTAATCCATCACTGTAGGCGGCTGTTTCGTCCGGGAGCAGATAATCAAGATTACCCAGCACTCTATCCGTGTGCTCCCTAACTTCCTCTCTATACGCTGGCATCATTGGAGGATTGGCAATAATTAGATTTACCTTGCCGTTCTTACTTAATAATCTCCTTACTGCAGCATGACTGGTATCGAATCTGGCAGGATCTTTTAGCGCCTCAAATAGATCGCTGACAACCGCCACACACTCTGCGCTGAGGCCATGCAACTCTATGTTGCGAGCGGTGGTATAGTGCGCATTACGGCAAAGCTCTAATGCTATTGTCAGCAAATCCTTATTCTTTTGCCTTGAGAATTCACCGTTAATCACGCTAAAAAGGCCGGTACCTGAACCAAGATCAAATGCTAGAGAGCCTTGTGGTAGCGCGGGCAAGAGCCAATCTATAAGTGCCCTGGCTAACAATTCAGTTTGTGGATCCGGAGCTTTTACTGATTCGAAAAATTTACTCAAAAAGAAATCATATTCCTTATATCTATAGTGATATTTTCCGATCACCAGGCTGCTGGCTGTCTTTGATAAGACAAAAAGCACATGGGGGAAATCGTACAATCTCCCGGGATAAATTCCTATAGATATTACTCTTTCAATAGAAAAACCTATTCTCTTGAAAATCTCTATGAATTCTTCCGTAGTCTTAAAATTATAGTTTAGGATCGTGTCAGGGCGCCCATGGATCACGTAATTAAGCAACCAGTCCATTAGGGCGAAGACCGCCTTCTGCTGCCTGGGCTCCAAAGTTGCGAATTTAGTCACTAAGCCGCGGGGATTATAAGTCGGATCATCGGCAACCGCGTCTTCTATGACCAGCAGGCGGCCATTTGATCTCAATATCCGCCAGGCCCCTTCAATCAGTTTCACTCCGGAACCCAGGCTGGTATGATGGAGCATATGAACCATCAACGTGGTATCAGCAGAATTGTCTTCTATTTCTATAGGAAGCTTATCAGGGGCAGGCTGTAGCATAAAATCTACACCGGCAGCCAGCGTTTTTTCATAATTGACTATATCGGCACCGATGATCCTTTCTATGCCCGGGATACTGCTTTTAATCCGACCGGCTAACCGCATATCGCCACAGCCAATATCTACAATCACCGGGCCTCTGATATGATTGCTCAAGAGATCCAGCTTTACTTTTTGCTTATCCCCGGATTTATATTGGGCATAAATAGCTCCGTATCTATTACGCCGATCCTGCCAATTCATACCCGAACTATAAACCGCCTGTCGGGCAAGGCTGTAATCACGGTCATTTTCCCTGAGAATAGCAACCATGCCCAAGGTCTCATCTGCAGAAATACCAAACTGGCCAAAAGTATAGATCAATAATTCTTCTAAATACCTTCTGACCGTATAATCTCTTAGGTAAAGAAGCGGATTTTTACCCACAACTGAGCTGCCGGCACTCACCGTAACTTCAGATCCTTCCAGGATCTGCTTAAGTTTTTCAAAGTCGTCTTTTGCAACGACCCCGAGCTCTACTGCTCTTTCATTTAAAGCAATGGTCGCTCCTAGATCAAGATATTCTGACCCTATGTGGCCCACATATTCGTGTGAACCTGCTATGCGTAACAATGTCAATAGCCGATCGGCATCGTAACCGTATTCCTCTGTACCTGTCAACGATTCTAGGCCTTGCATAAAATCCTTGTCCGATTCTGCACATTTTGTCTCTTCCGACAAAGATATAGCCCCATAAAGGGATTCCAAAAGCAGCCCTTGAGGTATATTGCTAAAGACCAGATAAACAAGAGACCAGAACGGCATCTTTCTGATAAAATCATGGCTCTCTATATGCCTCTGGGTAAGAAATTGGGCTGCGCCGTATCCTGAATTAATGGGAAGATAGAGGCCGTGCTGTAAGATAAGCCTGGTAACGCCGACATTGGAAGCATAGACCACAGCGCGGACAGGCTCCTTAATAACGGGTTCGACTGCGGCTTGCATTTCTTCTCTACACATATCAAAGGATTCCTCTGTGAAGATGCAGCCCGGATTCATCATATTATCGGGGTCAAGGCGCAGTTTACGCTGAACGATCATCTGCTTAAGCGCCTCTTCTCCGTACTGCACGATCAGCAGTTCTTGTTTAGTCGAGGTCTTTCCGATGCCATGCTCTGCAGAAATAGTTCCTCCGAATTCTATAGCCTTTCTGCCAAGTTCCTTTATCAGGTCCTTTGCTCTCTTCCACTCATCTTTAGTGCGGGAGAGAATATTAAAATGCACATGCCCATTGCCCCAGTGGCCGTAGTAAGCAAAACCGGGGACCTCTGCCTTCAGTGCTGGATCGTGTTCTATATGGCCAAATCCCTCGCTTTGTAGGCGCCCCTGCATATACTCGACTAATTCCCGGAATCTCTCAAGAGGCACAGCAAAATCGGTACCGGCCTTAGTGACCCCCTTAGTCTTTCTGCTTGCCAATATCTCATTCACAAAAAGCGGAGCCGCGTGCCTGATATCATATATCAGTTTTTGATTCTCCTCATCCGTAGCAGGGAAGAACCAGGGTATCCGTCCTTCTTCGCTTAAAATATAACCGCAGTCGCAGGCATCCGCGATCACTTCCCATTGATCATAATAATCATCTGCAATAAAGGTGAGCAGATCCCTACGGTTTAACTGGGTATTGCTCACTGCCTGCTCAATATAAAAAGCAGCTTCTGCTTCTGGCGGTATATTCTGCTGGTGCTTCTTTCGTAAAAGCAAAAGGGCATTTTTACTGAAGAATTCCAAAGAGCGCAGGCCTAAAGAAGAATCACTGCGAATTCTTTCTCCAAATCTCCAGGCATCTTCTTCACTAGCAAAGAAGATCAAGGAAAGAATCACATTATCCGGCTTCTTAGGCAGTTTCATCTCTACCTGGGTGACCACTCCTAAGGTACCCTCACTGCCAATAAAGACGTCAATCAGATCCATGCCTGTCTTGGAGTAATACCCGGAGGCGTTCTTGGAGACTTCCGGCATATCATAGCCCAGGTATCCACCTAAGGTTATATCCTGCCCATCAGATAACCGGATATGGAATTCACGATTAACATCCTCAATGACATCACCCCTTCTTATCTCTAAAATATCTCCGCTGGTTAATACGACTCTTAAACCGGTCACCCACCCCCTGATCGGGCCATAGACAAAAGAAGTATCTCCTGAAGCATTAGTACTGACATTCCCCCCTATCGTAGAAAGACGCTCAGTAACTCTAGCCGGATATTCATAGCCTTTAAACTTAAGGAACCTCTCTAAAGCCGCCAAAAGTAATCCGGCAGGAACGCTGACATAGGCAACGCCTTGCGCACTATCTTCCTTAAAGTCTGGGCCTAGTGCGCTTTCCAGCTCTGAGTTTCTATTCTGTTGGAATAAGCGGTTTAGCTCATGCGCTGCGTAGAGCCTTTCAGTAGAAATCACTATCCCGCCATGAGGTATGGCTGCGCCGGTAGTTGCGGTCCTTGCCCCTTGTACTACCACGCCCTTACCCTGTCTGGAAGTCTCCTTAAGAATCCAGGCTAACTCTGCTTCATTTCTAGGAGAATACACTCCTTCGGCATACCCCTCCATCTCAGAACTATCTACAAGATAACTCTTGATCGCATCCTGATCTGTTGTGCAAGGCACCTCTCCTACGATACCTCTAGGGCGCTGGGCAACAATCTTATCATTAGATAACGGGCTGCTCGATCCTCCCCCCACAAAGTCAGCGAAAAGTTCTGAAACAAAGAATTCACAAAAGGCTGTATATGCTGCCGTCCCTTTTTCAAGCTCGGGCCTAACCTCTGCACCTGCTGCCTTGACCTGCCAGATATCTGAACCGGCTTCCCGGGAGAACCTTAATACCGGGACCATCGGCTCGTTAATGTCAAAACCCACCCGGAAACTATCCTTATTCTCCTGAACAAAAACACAAGCCGTTAGAGCTTGGGTTGTAGCGCAGGCAAGCAATCTTTCAATGCTCAAAAGAACCTGGTCGCCCCTATCTTCTTTGCCATAGCCGTCTGTCAGCACTAAAGATGCTGCGATCTCACCTACGATCTTCCTTTCGATTTCCTCGGGAGAAAATGGAGTGATTTTAGCGGTCGCCTCAGCGAAAGAGACGATAAAAGAATTCCCCTTTAAGCAAGGGGTGTTCTTTATGGCCCATCCCAACTGCGCAACCTTGTAATTTGCTGCAAGATGACCAAAGGCCCATACTACGCATCCTTCATAAACGAAATAAAGCTTTACTAGGGCCTCAACTCCGAACCGTTCCTTAAAGATGTCCCTAAATTCCCTACGGCTCAAAAGCTGGCGAAAAACAGGCAGCTTCCGTAAACTATAATCAACGCATGCAGCGATATCAAGTTTTCCGGGCATAATATCCTGTAAGTTCTCTTTAAAATATGGATGGTAACCGCAAAAGACAGTTAATAATATGCCCATTAAATCCGCTGATGAGTCAGTATTATCTGCAAGTAATGCTTTATTAAGAACCAGGTAATAAACGATCTCCTCGTCTTTGGTAGCTGGAACAAATTTAAAGTAGTTGTTCTCTTCGCCCTCAGTCTGATATACATAGATGTGGCGATCTAAAGATAAGAATACATTCGGCATAAATTCTGCGAATAGATCAAGGAATCGGATCAATCTACCTTGCTCATCAGAATTCAAAAGGTACACTGATTGGCCTAATTCTCGGCTTGCAACACTCATGAGCTGAGCCGCTCCGACGGTCTTGATGTAGCGCTCCCTCTCCTCCCTGGCAGCTCTTGTTGCTGAGGGATAGGGCATCTCGCTATATTCTATAGGTGACCAGGCACTCTGCGGCCTCTCTCCTGTCACGCCAGACCAACTCTGCTCATAGATAACTCTTTCTTCAGGTAGATCTATTCCCTGCGCATTATGAGGAAATTCTGCCGTAATATATGTGCCAAGTTCCTTTCTTTTCTTATCCCTCCTTCTTATACGAACGGTCATTCCCGCATAAGTTTCACCTTCTCTAGGCAATTTCTTCCTGTGACTCCATCCTCTTGGGCCTCTGCTGAGAATAGTAAAGGTTATTTCACCGTTAGTCCGGCTAATAGCCCCAAAGGCGAACTCGGCAGACTCACTCCCCACTCCGCCGAAAAGGATTCCTGTCTTGGCTGTTCTATATCTATCGAGAGAACATTTAACGCTGAAGGCCTCTTCCTCCATATATCTTTTTAAAGTAGCGAAGTCCATACCGCACCCATTATCTTCAACACTTATCTTTATATTGCCTTCTGGAGTCAAAGATACCCTTACGTTTATCTCACCTGCATATTTCTCTTTCTTATCATCATTAGATGACATCATCCGCACACATATAGCGTCAAATGCGTTTCCGATGAAAAACATCACCATCCACGAGATTAATGCGATATGCCCTGAGATTTCCGGGCAATTACCTTTGATCCGCTCCGGTATTACGGTACACGCCTCATGCACACCCCAGGCCGCAAACTCATGCCTGCTAGGAAAGCCCCTAGCATCAAGATACCCCCTCTTTCTCTTGGATCTGGATGGTGAGTTAGCGGCTGCAGAAATCCCCAAACCAGCCACGGAAAATTCGGGACCCGCAGCTGCTATGCTTTCTTCAATACTTATCGAACTGTGCGCAGAACCTCCATACCTTAGTGGTTCTCTTTCGCCATTCTCTAACCATAACGAAGTAAGGTGCCCGATCACTTCTGCGGTTGAATACCCCAACTCACCACCACCCCAAACGCTGAATTCGCCGTTAGTATAGACCTTCACCGACCTTACATCTAAATTATCAGTCATGCCAAGGGTGGCATCAGCCTCTATATTTGAGATACCCATTACAGAGAGGTGATTAATAAGCTCAATGATCAAGTCTTCTGATTTGCCGCTCTTGCCTCCGATCAGTCTTGCCTCTAACTGCCCAAAATCCACTCCTGTCTGCCTCAGGGCATCCACCATCTTGCTGAAGGAATCGCCTACGTGCGCCCTCAGGTCAAAGTGCGCCAGGAGGACGGTATTAGTGATGCTCTCATAAAGCACCAGCGCCACACAATCCCTTAGCCAGCCTGTCTGAAGCGCATAATCCCTGCCTCTTGCGCGCTGCACGACCTTAAACTCCCTCTGCAGGACAGTGCCGTTAAATGGCACGCTGCAGGCCAGCAGAGACATAAACGCCATCCCTGTCGAAAGCAGTCTTCTTATAGCACTTGAAGGTTTAATCGATGAAGCTGCTGCCTTTACCTTTATGGAGGAACTTGCTCTACTTAAATCTATTATCTCCTTTTCAGCATCTGCCCGGGTTACGACCATCTTACTCCCACGGATCTTAAGACTTTGGATCCTAACCGGTGCGGTTTGATCGACAAAATTAGTTCCATAGCTAAAGGTGATCTTTCTGCCGCGGAGCAGTTCTCCGATTATAATCATCTGCCCTGCAGTATAGACTATCCGGTATTCGCGCTGCCTGCGTTGTTTAGATATCTTATGGTGATCGGGATCTTGCAGCGTCCACTCAACCCCCTCTATCCCCGAACCTTCTGCTATCACATTGCCGCGGTGGTCTTTTAACTCGAAAGAGTCGACCCTTCCTTCCTTGTCATTACTTATCCTGACATATCTGGGGCAGGTCTTATCATTGACATACATTTCAGCGTCATCGTTGGCCATTTTCCTGGACTTTGCCAGCTCCAGGGGCAGGAGCAGGATTCCGCAAGGCTCCTGATGATATATCTCATAGGTTATATCTATAATAAATTCTACGCCCAGAAGCTTGACCACTGAATAATTCTGAGGCATTCCGACAAATGATATCCTGCGGCATTCAACACGGTGAGCAAACCCGCGCCCAGATAAGATCCCCGAAATCCCTTTAGCAGCCTCATAGCAAACATAGGGGAAGCCATAATAATCTTTTTCAGTCTCATCTTTCAATGTATACTTAAGGGCCATAATCGCGGATAATGCAGATTTAAATTCGTCTATTACCTTGCGCTCTGAAGGAGCTATCTGCTCGCCCCTCAAGGCCTCGATCATCGATAAATATCTCTCTTCAAAATCCTCAGGTCTGACTTCCAGAAACTTATCAATCGCCAGTTTCCTCAAAGACTTTAAATCGGCCGCTGCCGTAGGCGATGAAGCCTTTTCCGGCAAAAGCAGTCTATGGCTGGAGAGAAATACTTTGTACTCCCCGAGGACGGCTCGATCTACATCAGGTAAGCTCCCTGCGTAGGCAAAGGCGGCTGCAATGCCCTGACGGATGTTGGTAATAGACAAATCGGAGGAAACCGACATCACATACAGGGCCGGGCCAACCAGCCGCTCTCCGGGCTTAAGCTTTCTTATGGGATCCCGGATTTCGCGGCTTACCTCGTTTAAAACCTCGGAGTCTGAAAGTCGGTCAAGTAGTACTTGAATTTCTTTCTCTAAATTGGCTTCCTGCATCGCGGGATCCCCATGGCCAAGTTGACGGGCGAGGGCAGTGCTGATTTCTTGTAAAGCCCCAACTACCGCCTGGCGAATTTCAGGATGTCCTCTATCATTAAGTGCCTCGTGGATACAGATATAACCTCTGTTAGCAGCCCAGGCCAAATAGCCGGCCATAGCGTGGCCTAAAAGACGGAAGTGATATTTGAAACGAAGATAAGGCTTAATATCTTTGACAATTTGAAATCCTTTTACCAGCCCTATTTTATCAGCCGACATTTTGAGTTGGGTTCCATCAATGGTTATGGGATAGCGTTCTTTCTCTCGGCCCACGCTGAAGGGCGCTGCCCCGGGATCACTGACTTCGGTTGCAATTCCTTTGACAATGGTGCCCACAAGCGCCACTTTCTCTTGTGCGTAGGAAATCAATTCTTTCCGGTCAAGAGCTGTTTCAAGCGCCTTCCTGAAGTCCGAGATTTCACTTCGCTCAAAGGAGAAGTTCTCTGCGAATATAATATGTAAATGATCTTGCTTATTTTGTGCAAATCGGGCCTCGATAATCGCCGCAATCAGCTCAATTGTAGAGTAAATCTTGGCGGGGCCTACAGCGGTGAAGATAACATTTGAGTCAATGCCTGCCTGGACGATCGCCGCTTGATCTTCAAGCTGAACTGCCCTAACTGATGAAATTTCCAGAAGCTCATTCCCTTTCTTCAAATTATAGGCTTTCCTCTCGTTAAATCTATCTGTTCTATCCCGATACTTATCCACAAATACCACCGAGAAACCATTCAAATAAGCAAGATAGTAGCCCAGATGTGCTCGAGCGACGCGTCCCAGCCCGAAAACCAAGGCCTTTCGCGTGTTAACGGCCGCTGCCGTAGGCCCTTCGTTTTCACTCAGGGCAGGCGATGAAGCCCCAGTCCAGACCCCACCAGCCACGGAGAGGTTGCCTGAACTATCCGGCAGCGACCGATTGACAAATGGCGAATTTGATATGGATATGCTGTTATTAGTACGGTAGGCAATGGTTTGGCTGGAGAAACGTGTGCATAGTAAGGCCCCTACAGGCGGAGCAAGAGCAGGCGGAAGTCCGAACTCCCAGCCAAGGATAGAATTCCCACCAGCCACGGTGACTATTGAAGCGGAAATCCCCGGCCTTACCACCTGCTCTTTTCTCTTAACAACGGCAGCGGCTGCCTTCATCGAAGACGAAGCAGAAAGCCCCCCACCAGCCACGGAGAGGTCGAGCTTTCTTTCAGCCGCCACCGGACTATCACTTGCTTCTGAGCTGATCATCTCAGAAATCTCTCGCGCAATACTCTCATGATCCTTCCTGCTTGGGTATCTGAGCATATCGGTCCCGATCAGTTTAATCCCGAAAGATCCATTAGCGCATAAGGCAAGAGTATAGAAATGTGAAAGAGCGAGTTTTCTTCCTATGTCGATGACTAAATCAGAGGGCCTCTTGTCTATATGCCTACAAACTTCAGCCAAAATATCCTCGTAGGCCATTTCTCCATTATAACCAGAGAGCATATCTCCTTTTAATTTCGCTGCGGATAGCGTACCGACTCTAAATCTACTCAAGCCTTCTTCATATGATAAGTAGACCATGGCTGTCACCCGGCTTACTTTTAATACCTGTTCAACATTTCTCTCCTGCCCATCTATCCCTGATACGATTGAATAGATAAGCTCCCCGGGGGCTGCAAAGAGCCTGCCGGATACCATAAAAATACGGATACTATCACTTGCACCAATACCGAATCCAAAAGAATCCATAAGTATCTCTGCAATGGTGGTCTTTCCGGAGTTATGGGCTCCGAATATCAATACTGCATC
Organism: Candidatus Omnitrophota bacterium; assembly: GCA_042577285.1. Taxonomy (GTDB): domain Bacteria; phylum Omnitrophota; class Gorgyraeia; order Gygaellales; family Profunditerraquicolaceae; genus JBHPDM01. The sequence goes on along the minus strand of JBHPDM010000016.1, from coordinate 8,540 downwards.
CCCGCCAGGAGTAAATACGATATCGCCAAAGATACCTCTGGTGTAAAGCCTGCCCATGATCTCGCCAAACCGCCCGCTATGTAACGCTCTTACATTTCGCAGGAATGAATCGAATTTTAAGGCGCGGGCAGTACGCATATGGACGCGGAAGCTCATAACATTATCACGAACATCACTGTAAGCATCCCTCACAGAGAATCCCCCTTCAAGATAAAAAGGATAAGCCTGATCCAGGATACCCATAAACGCAGAAATCTCCTCATCGGAGATATCTGCATCTCTTACCGGCGAAGAGGATTCTTCGAATATCAAATCAAATATCTCGCGTTCGAATTTATTCATTACCCTTTTGGGTTCAAAATCTTTTTGCCCTGCGCTAGGCGCAACTCCAGAGCACATCTCTCGAGATTTATTGACCAGATGATCACGGATCGTCTCCCAAAGCCTGCTTGAAGGCAACAACTGGGAACTAAGTACCCTCTCTATCCTGACCCGGAGCTCCGGCTCTTTGGAAGCGATCTCTCTTACCCCAGAGACTATCTTTCGACCTGTCTCTTCAAATTCAGCTAAGCTGACAGACAGACAGCTATCCCATACGTCCTGGAAATGCGCCATTCTGTAGCTGGCATAGGTCGAATCTCTTCCGCCATCCTCAAATATATAGCAAGGCTGATCATAGGCGCTTCCGGAATTAGTGTAAGAATTCACCAGCATCTTACGCGAGAGAATGATCATAAACATCGACGGGGCATCCCTATAGAATTTTATTCTTTCTACACCTAGGCCCACAGATACCGTTAAGAAAGTGATCCTCTTCTCAACATCGTGAAGGATCACCCCTGCATTCCTGCTTTCGCTCTTCTCTCTTAAACCGGTTATCTCATGGCTAGGATAAGCAAGCAGCACCTTCACGTCACAGCCTGCCTCTACCGCCATTTTTATATATTTTTCCAGCTCTTCCCCATTGAGCGATGTCCCGACAAATATTAATTCACCCCTGCTGCCTCTTTCGATCTCGATCTCAATTTCACGGTTAAACCCTGGATAATCATAACCTTCTACGCCCTCAAGCGCATCTTGCCTATTTCTGTAGACCATCGGAGAGCCCAGCTCTTTAAGCGCTCTGCTGCGCTCGCTTACGCCATTTACCTGTTGACCTAAATCCCTTGTCGCAATTTCAATATTCTTACGTTGTCTGGCCCCTCTTATTGACAAAGGAAGAGAAATAATCAAGCTGATGCTGGGGCCGATCATGATCTGCGCAACGCGGTAGCTAAAATTGAAACTTTTAGAAATCGTAAGTAATTCAGGATAATACATTCCGCGGATCAATATGTAGCCGGAGACCAGAAAACCTACCCCCGAGACGTAGAGTAGTATCTTTCTTCCAAGAAACTCTACCTTACCATCCTTCTTCTGCAGCGGCCTGAGGATAAAGCTGTTCACAAGCTGCTGCCTGAAGAAGGTATCGATTTGCCAGATAAACGCCTGCAGAGGTAAGGCAACCGCTAAGAGCAGGTCAGAGACAAAATCATTTATGCGGGAAAAAACGTCACGGCGTCCTGCCGGCGGCTCCTCTATCGGGCTGTTGGATCTAGCTGCCTTAGGCAAATCAATAACATGTGGGTCGGTTAATCTGAACTCCCGTGCAACTGCTGGGACCCTGCCGGTAATATTTAAAGTGAATGCCTTAGCCTCCAGCCTGCTGCCGCTGAACAATTCAACAGCGTATCTTAGCGCTTCATACGGGTCATGCCTACTGCAAGGATTATCTGGATAATACTCAAGGGCTGCTCCTGGATCCGTCCTGTTTCTTACGATCTCTATCCAGCGCTCTATATCCTCCCGGGAAACAGGATAGTAGCGCGACTCAGGGCCTTTGCCTGCAGGCTCCGGCAGATTTAGGCTCGCTGACCTTCTTAACCGGTATGCCTTTACCCAAGCCATGATCTTCCACAGCATGAGTCTCTTCTTCCCGTAATCTAAGAAAAGATCTAAGAGATAGGTCAAGGGATCAAGGCCAAGCCTGGCTGCCTGCTGGCTTATAGACTTAGAGTAAAGTTTATCTGCAGCGTGAGCATGCCTCCCGGAGGTCATCACGTCGTCATCCATAAGCGATTCTGAATAAAGCTTTGCCATATCATTAGTGGCTATCCCCAGGGTAGAAAATACCCGGTAGCTGGTATAGGGATCTGCCAATACGCCGGTTAACCTACAATCTTCAAATCTGTGGTAGAAATCCAGGGCAACCAGTAAGCTGAAGACCGACCCGGATATCCGGTAGCCGGCCATGCCTAAGGCAAGATAGATCTCCATGCTATTATCAAAGATCTCCCTCATAAATCCTATTCGACGCAATTCCTCATCCAGAAAGATGGAAACTCTGATAATTCTGTCTCTGCCGGTAAATATCCTCCTCAGGTTAAACTTGAAGCGCATGAAGGAGAACTTAAACGCATCCCTCTCAGTAAACATCCATTTGCTGTTCTCAACTAATTCCCCTGCCCTGTCCGCGCACAGGTGTATGGTTACCCTGCCTCTTTTATCCTCAAGGATCAGGTGGCAGATGATAAAGGCATCGCTGGCTTTAGCGCTTAAGATACGTCTTAGCTCGGAGCGCGCTGATGAAATCCTCTTGCCCGGCTTCCTGACGTACCTGACCACGTCAATCGGTCTTCCGTCATTGTATTTCCTGGATAAAGCGGCGTAGAACCTTTCGGGAAGCCATGAGAGGCCCTTTGTAGAATATGCAGGGATATCCTTTATACTCTTTGCTCTAACTGGGCTGCCGGAGACAGTAGTCTCTGCTCTATTGAGGCAGAGGAATTCCAATACCCTGCTTCTATCTTCTGCCTTTGCCAGATTCTCTACTACCAGGCCTGCGCCTTCAGCTTCCAAGTCCTTCTTTAATGTAATGCCTGTGGCTGCGGCAAACGCCCTGGTCGGCACACCCCTCTTTGACGCCTCAAGGGCTGCCCTTATATCGCTCTTACTATCCCCTCCCATTGCCGCAAAGACCACCTGAGGCCCGGTGAGCTCTACGATCTTATCTGCTTTATCAAATCCCTTGATACCCCACTCTGATCCGAAGACAGCGTCAAAATATGTGTCGATACCAAGATACCGGCAATAAAGATCTACTTCAAACTGTGATGCCAAGCTCAAGAGGAATATCCGAATATCCTGCCCGCCTGACTGCTTCTGCGCAGCCAATGCCTCCAGGATCTCTCTTACTCCGTCGATTAAGCGGACATTATCCCTATACGCCTCCCTCACCCTGCGCTCAAATAACCCTATATACTCCTCTTCGCTGTTAAGCGGCGTGACCCTCCGCCCCCTTATCTCCTCCATCAGCGCCGGGAAGTGGGCTGCCTGCGTAAATGGCAGCTGCCTTTGATAGAAAGCCCTGCCATCATCCAGATCAGCCTCCTCAGGCATCCTCTGATCATTTACGTCAATCCTGTTCTTCGCCCTCCAGTAGATCTCCCCGTAGATCCTCTCGATCATATCCCAGGTTCCAGTCCATAAGAAATTATCCCCGTCCAGGAAGATGTAGCGCGGCAGGGTTTTTACCGGCACCAAATCACGCTCCTCTGCAGGATGCAGTGTTTCATCGGGCGCAAGAAGATCCGTATAATCAAGGGGATGGTTTAAGAATTTGGCCGCGCTGGCAAAATCCTGAGCGTCCAGCTTTACCCAGTCATAAATCGGTACGCCCCTCTTAAGCCTGAAAGCGGGTATCTCATCCCTGACGGCCATCTGGCGCGGCGCAGGTAAGATCTGGTCCTTCTCGTATTCAGGATTGGGCACCAACGCAAGCATCCCCTCTTCATCCCTTACCACATAGTATGCGGCACCCCTCTTATCCTTATAGGAGACGGAATTCCCCTTATGTCCGGAATCCCCATACTGAGGAACCTGACGCCAAGTCAGCCAATTAGCCATCACCAACGGCTCTGTCTCTGAGGTATTGACGCTGACATGCCCGTAGCCTGGGGGCATGATAGCGATATCTCCGGCCTTTGCCCGGATGGTTACAAAATTTATGACCTCACCCTTCTCATCGCACTCCTGCAGGAGCCAGATCACCTCTCCGGTGAGGACCTGATAGACCTCAGGCGTCTCCACCGGGTCATGGAAGTGGCCGAAGGTCTTATTATATTCCCTTCCCAATAATGCCGGAGGTATCACGGTGATATCGTAGCGGATCTTATTATCATAGAAGGCCTTCTGGATATCGGCCACGGATGCAAACGGCCCGCGGTGCATAAAGTATGCCTCAGCAGGAACCTCTGCATGCTCGTTCAGAAGGATCACGCCCATCCTCTCTCCGGTCCTGGTTCTGTAGAAGGACGAACCTGGGATCGATACATCGTATTCCTTTATCACGGATATATCGGTATCGGCAGAAGCATCTGCAAAAGCAGGCCTACCTATTTCGCGCTCCTCTTCCTCCCCTTCTCTTTCGACCCTTCTGAAGATATTCCTGTCAAAACGCAGCACGCGTAATGCCTCGGTCCAGAAGGCATTAGGAGAATCTTCCTGTGGCAGCTCCTGCGCGACTACTGAGAATGGTAGCCCGGAGTTCCTCCTTAATTCTCTTAATTTAGTGGTGAAATGCGCCTGAATGCTGCTGTGCGCCGCCTCACCGATCTGCATCATCCTGGTAAAGATCACCATCAGGGAAGCGATATTCTCTATCTCTGTGGCATCCTTGGTCATCAAGACTACGGATTCGGTCTGGACCGCCTCTGATCTAAACACTTCAGAGTAGGCGCGCAGATAGATAGCCGCTACCTCAGAGGGGTATAACCCGTGCAGATAATCCGGCACGCAGCCGTCAAAGATGATCAACTCTTCTGCTCCCCTCTCACGGAGAGTCCCTTCGGCCCTGCTAAACATTGTCCCCTCTACTTTGCTCAATTTTCTCACTGACTCTATCAGGATCTCTAAGGAAAGATCCACTCCTCCGGAAGTGAGCTGGAAGGATTTATGTTGCTCTGCAGGGCCAAAGTCAAATCTATCCACCCCTAAGTAATCGGCGAATCTCTTAAATACCTCGGTGAGGGCGTTTCTGTCTTCATAGAGGACGAAATTCAAGGCTTTATCATCGCGGTGGGCTTTAAGGAGGAGTGCAGCTAACTGGCGGGCGGTCCTCTCTTCCTGTTCTGTAATGGAGAATTCCCGCTCCCTGATCAGCTGTATAATGCGCTCAAAGTTTCTGTTTCTATCCTTCTTGAGCCAATCCATATAGTTTATGCTATTATTGGGAACGCCGGACGTGGCAGTAGCCTCTTGGATCAAGAGGAGCGCCTGGATCAAGCTGACCAGCTGGGACCTGGTAGGCGTATTAGTGGGAGCGCGCGGCTGATAAGGCAGTCTTTCTAAGCGTTCAGCCAGGATATCTTCTGCATCAGCGCCGCTCCTGAATTCTCCTTCATCATCCCTCAACCCTAAGGTAGATAGATCCAGGGTAGCACCCTGTGCAACCTTATCGTTATTGGCCTGATAAGCTGCCTCTCTCTCTTCTCTATCCCTTAGAGGTAACTTCCCATCCCTTCTGTCTGCGGGATTAAATTTCTTCATCCCCAGCCCGCCCTTGACTAACTTCTTGGCAAACTCGACATCCGGCTGGGTGAAAGGTGTTATATCGTCGTAAATCTCGGATAATACCCTAAGTGGCTGCCCCTCATCACTTTTCTTTGCGCCGCTGACTATCGCGATCAATGCCTCCTCGTCAAAAAGATCCACTTCCTGCAGCGCTTTATCTTTCTGCTGCTGGCCTAGAAGCGCCTTAGCAGTGTTGATCGTCCCGTAATGCATGACAAAGTCCTCCATAAACTGGATCAACTTAGTCAGCTCTACCGCCGAGATCTCTTCCATTTCATATCTTATGATATAGTTGTCCTCCTCTACCCTTCTATCAAGCTTGACCGGCTCCCGGCCTTTGATATCAATCACCAGATAGGCCTTGCCTGCCTGCCGGAAATCCCCAAAGGCGCGGTTGATATTTAAGGCATCGTAGGTAAAGGTCTGCATGCCTAAAGGCATACCCATTCTTCTCCCCTTTCCGGTACTCTCGGGGACCACCTGGCCAAGGGCTTCAGCTAATCTTCCAAAGACAATATCATTCGGCATGGCGATCAGAAGATGATTGATCCCTCTATGGTATATTGCCCTGGCAACCATCCTGCTCCTGCTCTCGGGATTGCGCCTCTGGTCAATCGCCACCTCTTTTGCCCCCTCAAGCATCTCCCGGACATCCATGCCTAAGAGCGCATCATAGACAAAGGCGTTGGGGCTGATCCCCTGGAACCTGCCGCCTAAGTTCTGCAGCATCGGGATAAATATGACCTTATCTTCCTCATTCTCATAGAGATCATCAAGGAAACCCTTCTTCATCAGGCGGTCTAATCGACTCCCCTTCTTTTTGGTATCATCCCAGCTCCCAGTTACAATGATCAAGTTGCTGAAGACCTTTCTTAAAATTTTGAGTTCATCATCATCTAATCTTAAATCATCTAGCTTCTTATCAAATAGGGCTCCCTTATCCAGTATCTTAGCGATCAAGGCCTCTGCTCTACGCTTAGCCTCATCTTCTGCCTTTTCATCATCTTTGCTCCCGTAGAAGAACCTGAACCACACTCTGATCATCGTCTTGAGGTTCAACTGGAAGTTAACCATCGTCTCATCCGTAGCCCCGGACTTTGAACCTACTACCCAGAAGAGCTTGGCAAGAGTTATACGAGCCGCATGCATATATCTGGCATTCTCTCTCAATACAGCCAGCCACTCCTCCTCAAGCTGCCCGTAATTGGTGCCCAGCGAATCGCAGACGTACATCCTTCGATTATTGTGTTTGACTACAAGCCCGACCCCGGGGATTGAGCAGGTCATCTGGCCGCCTATGCCTGAGCCGGAGATGATCACCGGGTCGTCAAAGTCTTCCGGCCTAGAGCCAAAATGCCTATGCTCAAATCTGTCTATCTGCTCAAACGCCCCCTGTATAGGCCTGCCATAGCGCGGCGCCCTACCTTCCCCATCTTCGTCAAAGTTAATATACCCGTAAGCCCTCGGATCATGCTTAATACCGACCTCGCGCAGGGCTTCAGCGAGACGGTAGACGTCATCTTCTTTCTTGGGACTCAACGGAGAATTGGAACTAAGGCTGAACTTACCTTTCAAATGAGCAGCATCCCTAAAATCAAGATCGAATTCTTTACCCTCCTCGCGTAATTGTTTTCCTGCCTCGTCAAGAAGCCCGTATCCGCAACCCAGCATGTAATCGAGTTCTTCCTGCTTATAGCCCTCCCCTGAGATTGTAAATGTCGGTCCGGTATTGGAGAACCTCACTAACATCATCGCCCCGGTATCAGCGTTGGTCACATGCACACCACTTACCAGGCTTACGCTAGGATCATCGAAATTGATCAAGAACTCTCCCCTTGGCTTGAGCTCTCTATCCGCGATCTCTTTCATCCTGTCGGCGATAACATATTTAAGACTGTCCTTCGATAGCGACGGCTTGTGTTCATCGACTACCGTAGAGCGAAGTCGATAATGCTCTCTGACCCACGCCAGCTGTTCCACGGGATTGCGTCCTTCCCACTGATTGACCATGCATCCGATAAGATAAATAAGATACAACGCGGCATTATCCCCACCCTGATAACCTTTTCCATTCGGCCTTTGGTATTCCTTTAGCGCCCCCCAATTAGGATTAGTTAACGGGTTAGTAAACGCGTGGGTAGTATTCTCAACTGCTATATCTGCAGGCAGCTCTGCCATACCTCTCATAAAGAACGGGTACCCGGCTTCATGAGGCACCACGTTTACTTCGACCCCCTTCCCTTTTAACTTTTCAACCAGATCTTTTGAGCTTACTCCTGTCCTCATGTCACAAATAATCGTAGCCGACTTACCCTTAGCATGGTAACTGAGAGCTAATTGCTCAAGGGTTATAAGTAACATCTCTGAACCGGTCATTGAGACCGCCTTGCCATCGCTACCTACGGCAACGATAGAACCCCTGTCTCCGTCAGGATCTATTGCCATCACGATTCTGCCTGTATCTTCAGCGATCTTCCTTAAGCGAGCCAGGGCTTCAGAGCGGTGTTCATTAGGATCGATAATATCATCTGTGCTAAAGTTAGGCTTAAGGTCACTATTACCCACTTCTACATCAGCACCCAAAGCATAAAGCATGTCTACCAGGTTCTTAGCTATCGGGTTATGGCCCATATCCACATAAAGCTTAGCGCCCCTTAAGAGGCGGTCTGTAGGCGTATTCTTATCAGCCGAAGTAGCCCTGACCATATCAGCGGCAACCGCGATGTTATTGAACAAGGTGCTCCCGATATTGACAATCGTTCCAACTGCTTTCTTGTGTTTAACCGGAGCAAAATCCTCATCGATTATCGCATCGTATAAGGTACCGCTAGTGACCTCTTCGCAGTGGCGGATCTCGGAACCGCAGTAGACCTGGGCATCAATACCCATCTTTGCGCCTAGAAAATCTTTGGCAACATGGCTCATGCTAA
>JBHPDM010000015.1:0-33171 GCA_042577285.1 Candidatus Omnitrophota bacterium | reverse complement strand
GGTTAGCGGATATCTACGATTCGATGACCCATGCTCCCGCCTATAGAAACTTAAGGCGCTCTTTTTCAAAATCAAGCTTTAAGCCGATCTTTATTGATATAATAGTAACGTTAAGCAAGTGGGCAAAGATATAGTCTTTTTCAAAGATCTTGCTGGTATAAAGCAGGAGTGGATTATCTTTCTTAGAGAGGGTATCAATAATAAAATCCACAAGACTGCTTACGAAATCCAAAGCCGGACCTTCCCCTGCTATACCGGAAAGCTCTTTTACCTTCGTAAGCAGGCCATTATAGATCTTTTCGATCTTCTGCGCTTGTTCCTGGCCCATTATCGTCTCATGGTGATCGTATCCGGTCATTTATTCAGCGCCCCCTCTACCTTGGCTACCAGCTCTTTCATGTCAGAGGACTTCTTGAAATAATCTACGACATTTAAGTTCCGCGTCAGGACCAGCGCGTCATCGTCTTCGATTCCCGTGCACATAATGACCGGTATCTTGCTCGTAGCAGGCGATGCCTTAAGCTTAAACGCAGTGGCGATACCGTCAAGTTCTGGCATCTTGATATCCATGATTATAATATCCGGAAGCAATGCCTTTGCCTGCTCAATGCATTGTTTCCCGTTAAAAGCGATATCCACGCTGTAACCGGCGCTCTTGAGCCGGTAAGAGACCATTTTAGCGAATTCCGGCTCGTCGTCTACGGCCAAAATCCTACCCTTAGACATACTCTTTCCCCCAGATAGGTACTCCCCTTCCATTTTACTTTGTGATGTATCTTACCACAATTAATGAAAAATTAAAAGATTTATTTTCCGGCACCCTAATATTGCCTGGAGGCAATCTTCCTGTATCTCCTGAGGGTCGCCGTCCTTCTCTCAATAAAACCTATCGCTCTTACTGCCAGGTATATTCCGATCCCCAAAAGTAATAATAATAAGAGGGCGTATTGATTGGGGATCAGCACGAAGAGGAAAGCGATGATCCCAAAATATGCTGCTGCCATATAAAGGGCGGATACTATCTGTCTCTGGGTAAGTCCGATGTCCAGCAGGCGGTGATGCAGATGTTTTTTGTCAGCGATGAATATAGAACCCTTGCGGATCAGCCTGCGGTATATCGCCAGGAAGACATCGGATATTGGTATGGCCAGGGCGCAGATCGGGATGATCAGGGCTGCGGCGGTGACTATCTTATGTTGCAGGCCGGCAAGTCCGGTTACCGCCAGGATAAACCCCAGGAACATACTTCCGGTATCGCCCAGGAAGATCTTTGCCGGAGGAAAATTATAATAGAGGAACCCCAGCGTACTCCCGCAGAGGATACTTAGGATCGTCACGCTGACCAGTGTCTTAAGATAAAGCCCCACGAATAAAAGGCTGGCTGCGGATATGAAGACCATCCCCGGGGCAAGGCCGTCTATCCCGTCGATCAGGTTTATGGCGTTGATCATCCCCAGCACCCAAAAGACAGAAAAGAACATACTTAACAAAAACGGTATCTGCACCTCCTGGCCGTTAAAGGGATTGGTCAATAGCTCTATACGAAAACCGTGGTAGAAGAGGACCAGAGCGACGACCATCTGCCCGGAGAGCTTGATCAGCGGCCTTATCCCCTTTATGTCATCCCAAAGCCCCAGGATGATCAGTAAAATCAGCGCGATCAGGACCCCGGAGAAGCGAGGGGAAAAAAGTTCGTAAAAATCACGGTAAAAGAACATCGCATAAGATAAGGCCGCCATAAAAGAGATGATCACTGCTATACCCCCCAGGCGAGGCAGGGGTTTCTTATGGATCTTGCGCCTTTGCGGCTCATCAAGGAAACCGAACTTAAGGCAGAATCTGCGCGTGAGCGGAGTAAGAAGAAAGGAAAGGATAAAACCAAATAAGAACAAAAATATTATATTCATCCTGCAGTCCCTTTCGCCTTTAATAGTTCTTCGTAAACTTCCTCGACCTTCTCGACCATACGCGACACCGAAAACTCCTCCCCTATATGATGCCTGGCCGCTTCGCCCAGTCTTCTTGCCATGGCGCTATCAGTGAGCAGCCTGATTATAGCCAAAGCCAAAGCATCACTGTCTGCAGGCTCGATCAGCAGACCGGTTTCGTTATCCTTGACGATCTCGACGATCCCTCCGACCCTCGTTGCCACCACAGGCCTGCCCATGATCTGGGCCTCAAGCAGGACCCTGCCCATACCTTCGAATAATGAAGGAAGGCAGGCGATATCAAAAATGGAAGTGATCTCCGGGATATCTTCTCTGAAACCGGTAAAGATCACATGGTCAAGGACCCCTAATTCCTCTGCCTGTTCCTTTAGATTATCGCGCAGATATCCGTCGCCTACAAGCATAAATCTTACCCTGGGGACCCTCTGGATGATCTTTACTGCCGCCTGCAGAAGGTATTTATGCCCCTTCCCCTCCCAAAGTTTAGAGACCATCCCTACGACTGACTCATCATCCTCGATACCGAATCCGCTCCTGATCTTCTCCCGGTCAAAATCCCTACGGAATTTATCGAATTCTATGCCGTCATAATTTATTACGTACTTTCCCGGGTCCCCGATCCCCTCGCTTAACCCCCATTCCCTTAAGGGCTTTGAGATAATCAGCAGTTTATCGGTAAGGCGAGCGGTAAACCTCTCGATGGATTTAAAGAGCCAACGCCTGAAGGGTCTTTCAAAGCGGTGAAAGGAAAAGCCGTGGAAGGTATGTATGATTATCGGGACACCGCTGATCTTTGCCGCGAGCCTGCCGATCACTCCTGCCTTGGAATTATGCGTATGGACTATGGTGTATTTACGTCGGCGGATCAAAAAGACCATCTCGATAAGCGCCAGAATGTCTTTGATTATATGGACCTCCTGTACAAGATGCTTTACCGGCCTCACCGTGATCCCGGTCGAAGCGATTTTCTCTATCAATGGCCCGCCCGGTGCACAGGCAAACTCTAGATCATACTTATCCTTATCCAGCCCTTTGATCATATAGTAGACCGCAAGCCCAGAGCCGCTGACTACCGGCAATGTATGTACGAAGAGTACTTTGATCTTATGCATTTTTTTTAAGCAAGCTCTGCGCTGCTCTTAGGACTTCATCCGCCGAGATCTCTTCCATGCAGCGCATATCGCTACAGCGCCTCCTGAAGCAGGGACTGCACTTGACGTCTTTTTTTATCACCCTGAAATTTCCAGCATCGCCGTAGGGGAAATACCTGCGGGGCGCAGGCCCGAAGACCGCGACCAGCGGTGTGCCGACTGCGGCTGCGATGTGCATCGGCCCTGCGTCAGTCGAAATATAAAGACCGCATCTTCTTATCAGGGCGACTAGCTGCGGGATAGTCAAAAGGCCGGCACTGATCACTGGCTCAGACTTCATGAACGAGGATATCTTCTCGCAGGGCTCTTTATCCTTCAGTGAACCGGTAATGATTATCTGCGCCCCGTATTTGTCAACCAGCGCATCCGCCACCTCTGCAAAGCGCTGCGGGCGCCATCTACGCGTCAGCCTCCAGGCTGAACCGGGATTTATGCCTACCAGAAGGTCCTTAGCGCCGATATTGTGCTCTGAAAGAAAACCGGCAATAAAATCCAAGTCCTTCCTTTCGGTCTCCAGGAATAAAGCGTCGCTATCCGCCTCTGCCCCGATGGCGCGCGCTAAACGCAGATTGCTTGCTACCTCATGATCGTCTCTTTTGTCTGAATCTGCGGACCAAAGATCAAAGAAGAATCCCCTGCCCTGCGTATTCCTGCCGGCGGTAAACCCGACACCCGCTGCCTTAAGCAACAGCCAGATCCTAAACGCCCCACTTAAAGAAAATAGCTGAAGCAGGTTCACGGCCAGATCAAACTTCTGATTCCGTAAATCCCTGATCGTCGACCAATTGCTCCGGCTAAAGAAGAGGCCGGGCCTTAGTCTTCCGCCGTAATCCAGGCTGTAGATACTATCCAGATCCTGTGAGTTTTCCAGCAGACCTTTAGCCCTTGCGGTGGTAAGCAGGGCGATCTGCGCCTCGGGAAAGTGCTGCCTTATCGCCTTGATCGCCGGCGTAGCCATGACTAAATCACCTATGCCGGCTAACTGTACAAGCAGGATCTTGTCAATCTTATCCGGTAACGGATTTTTTTTCATCTTTACCCTGGCCTATTGTCCTTGCAAAATATTATCGTAGATACCCTCTGTCTTGACAATCATTTGTTCAACCTTATAATCCCGTTCAACCAGATTGCGGCCGGCCCCACCGATCGCTTCCCGCCTTTGGGGAGCTTCTAATAAGCCTTTAACCGCTCTGGCAATTGCCGAGGCATCACCCGGAGCAACTAACAGTCCGTTTTTTTCATCCTCGATCAACTCAGTTACGCCCCCGATGCGAGTGGCTACAATCGCCTTGCGCATAGCCATCGCCTCTAGCAATATCAAGGGGAAACCTTCTGAAAAGGAAGGCAAAACCAAGACTTCTAAAAGGGCAAGCAGCTGCGGCACATCCTTTCTATTCCCGAGAAATCTACAATTTCCGGATATGCCCAGCTGAGAAGCCAGACCTTCAAGCCGGGAGCGCATCGGCCCTTCGCCGACGATCAGGCATACAAGATGCGGAAAGGAAACTGATAATTCTTTGACTGCCCGCAGGAGGTACTGGTGGCCTTTATGCTCTGCCAATCTGCAGATCGCCCCGATCACCGGCTGCGAATCCAATTCTAATTCTTTCCTTAAATTGTCAGCAACCTGCACAGAGGAAAATCTATCCAGATCTATGCCGTTTTGAATCACCGTGATCTTCTTTGGATTTAAGGAGGCCTTAGTGATTAATTCTTGCGCTAAGGCGTGTGAGACGCAGATGATCTTATTACAGAGACGCAGGCTCAGGTTATCTAATAAAAGATAAAACCATTTGATCCAGTTTGCTGTCGGATACCGGTAAAGTGAAATGTGAATCGTTGAAATAATTACCGGGGTCTTGGCTAACTTAGCTGCAAGCCGGCCGTAAAATCCCAAACGGTGGCCGTGGGTATGTATTATATCGATCGGATTATCCCTGAGAAATCTCTTAATCTGAAACAAAACCTTGAATTTAAATTTTGTCTTCATCCTTAAGACCAAGGGGTTAAAACCCCGCTTTCTTAACTCTCCGGAAAATTCGGCTTCATAAGGACAGGCAAAAAACAGATTGTATTTGTCTTTATCCAGCCGGTCCGCTAAATATAGCAGGTGTTCCTCCCCGCCCCCGACGCTGGCAGTGGAGATTATAATAAGGATGTTTGCCTTCTTCATCTCTGCGAGACAGCCTATTTTACTGCGCTTAAAAGCAGGGAACTCCCAAGATAGTCATCCAGGATGCTGGGTATCTGCCAAAGGTTTCCTCCAAATTTTATCCTTTGGCCGCTGAGTTTTTTAAGCGGACGCGAGAGTAAAAAGTAATAAAAATCATGCAAAAAGGAAGGGCCGAGGATACGGCAGTCTTTAAGCCTTAGGCTTTCTGCCAGACCTGACAATTCCCGCCGCGAAAAAGGGATCTCTAAACCCACCTTCCAATAACCCAACCATTGGGCGAGTACCTTGAATATCCTATAGGGCAGGCACCAGGCGTTAGGCACGCCGACTAAGAGCATCCCGCCTATTTTTGCAAGCGAATAATGGACTTCAAAAACGCTGCGCCGCTCAGGGTAGCGGAAATGCTCAGCCAGCCCGTAAGACATCGCAATGTCAAAACGCTCAAGCAGCCCCTGAGGAAGACTAAATATATCGCCCGAGAGGAAAGTAGCCTGAAGATTAAAATAGCCAAAGAGCGATTCTGCCCCATACAGGGCCTTGGGGCTATAGTCTATAACCGTGACCTCAGCCCCCTCGCGGGCAAAAAGCAAGGAGGTCTCTGCCATCCCGCAGCCGATCTCTACAGTCTTAAGCCCTTTGAATGAACCGAACCTGCTCAGCACCCTTGAGCTGATCTTATTCCAGTATACAGAAAAAATTATTTCCTTAATAATTTTTTCGTAGGCCTGCGCGGAAAAATCGCCTTTCTGCCAAAAATCTTCCCAGAGTACCCTTTTGTTATCCAAGGATTCCTTCATTCAAGCGCCTCTTTAATAAACCCGGCTAATACCCCGGCGGCATCCCTATGCCCTTCTTTAGTCCAATGTATATCTTTCACATAATAAAATCCCGCCACCTTTTCTTTTTCCAGTTTTTCGTAATGGTCCAGAAGATCCAAATAAGGAATATCGTTATCCCGGCAAAAATCTTTAATGATCTGATTGGGATTCCTGTAATCATATTTCCGCTGATCAAAGAACTCCCTTTTGAATACCTGCGGCTTATCCGGGATGTTGAACAGGAGCATCCGGATGCCCCTCTCCCGGCAGAGGTCTTTTATTTTCTGCAGACAGCCCATCTGGGAGGCTACTGCATGCCTCTCCGCCTCGGGCAGTTCCCGCAGGTAGATCGCCCGGTTGCCGTATCTGAAGTTAAAACGGAAGAGCAGGTCATCGATATAATCGATCTGGATCAGCCGGTTCCAGATGAAATCAAGGGTATAAATCTGCTGGGAAATTATTTTTTTCAGCAGATCCACCCGGGGTATCCCTTCATCATATTGGGCCTGGAAATCGGGGTCTGCCTCGCCGGCCTTGGCATTCGAATATAAAAGCGCATCGTAAAAATCATTGCCGATGTATGTCTGAAAGATCAGCATATCCGGATCAAGGGCAAGTCCCTTATCGAGAAAAAAATCAAGACAGGAGCATGAGGAGGTCGGACCTCCGCCATTGATAAGATTAAATTTTTTACTCTCCTTGCGGCCCTGATTTAACAGCTCCTCGCTGAGCGTGACAAAGGCCTCTTCGATATCGACGCCCAGTCCAAAGGTATAGGAATCACCGAGGCACAAGATCCTAAACTCATCATTTTTTTTAGGCAGGATTTCTTCGTCCCTGATGTTCAGGCTGTTGGTACGCACTACTGTCTTAAATTCTAATTCGTCCAGCCTGTAGGTGGAGTTTGGACCGGGAGACTTTCTGTAGCGGGGAAAATTATACACTGTAAGCCTCAAGGTCAATTCGAGCGCAAGAAAGACCAACGCCAAGGCAAAAAGAGCAAGAGAAACATTTATAATAATGTTTTTATTAATTCGCATCTTTCTTTCTGCTAAGCAGAATATCCTCGTTGAGAGCAATAATTTCGTCTCTAAACTTTTCCCAGCGATAAAACTTATCAGCCCTTGCCCACGCCCTTTTACCCATTATTACCGCCAGTTCTTTATCCCTGAGCAATTTTAAAATCGCTGCCGCAACTTCATCCCGATCAAGCGGGTCATCGATTAAAATCCCGGTGGTGCCGTCCTCTACGCTCTCTGTAACGCCTCCAGACCTGCCTCCGATAACCGGCTTCTTGAAAGCCGCTGCCTCTAAGAAGACTATCCCAAATCCTTCCAGATCGCCTCGCTCCGGGATCTCGCGGTTGACCATAATAAATATATCCGCAAGATTATAATAATTTTGTATTTCCCACAGGGGTATCTCACCCGTAAAAATAACCTGCTGCTTCAAGCTTAAGTCTTCAACCAGCATCTTTAATTTTTTCTCTGTGTGGCCGCTTCCTGTTATTACATAGGCACAATTAGGGAATTCTTCTAAAACCCTCGGCAGGGCCCTAAGCACAACCTGGTGGTTTTTTCTTTCCTCTAGTCTTGCTACGGTAAGCAAAACCACTTTGCCCTCAAGCCCAAGCTGTTCTTTAGTGACTGTCTCCTCACCCACGCGGAACACCTTTAAATCAATTCCCGGGGGTATCTTGAATATTTTTTCTCTTTCTACTCCCAGGCCAACGAGCATATTTACTGTATAATCGCATATCGATATGACCGCCTCGGCGTTTCTCAAAACTTTAGTAATAAGGAATCTTTTCAAGCGGCTTCTATTAAAATGTCCGATTTCTTCCGCAAAGGTATAGACTATATAGGGCATACCGAAAAACTTCTTGATGATCAATGCACACCAGCCAGAGGGATACACTGTCCCGCAATGCAGGATATCCGGCTTTTGCTTGAGCATCTGCGTGATAACGCCGAAGAGAAGCCAAAAGGGACCGATGATGCTGGTAGGATGTAATAGAGAAACAGATTTCTCCCATATCCAATGCCGGCTGATCTGAATTTTCTGTTTTTTATCGAACTCTTCGCTGCCGGGTCTTTTCTTAGTATAGACTGCGACCTGATCAGGGTCCATCCGGCTATAGAGATTGTATAGATGAAAAGACGCGCCACCGACTAAGGGTGGGAATTGCTCTGTAATCAACAGGAATTTCATCTCTATTTACTTTGGTATTAAGAAGCGCTTTGCTTTGCGTATAGCTATTTTTATAAAGGGGATATAAACTAACTTTCTACGTACCAGATTTGTTGCCGCTAAAAAACTGACCAGCTCCCCAAACAGGCCATAGCGCCCTAAAATCCTTCGATAGTATCTTTGGGCCACTTTTTTTGAAACAACATAGGCATAACCCAGCGCCTTTCTTCTCTGCTTAAGCGGCAATTCCGGTGTTTCAAAGACTATCCTTCTATCTTCGTTACTGGAAAAATTTAAATAGCGCTCTGGGGGGACGACAAAAAGATTGTTCTCTTTTATCCAATCAAATAATTCGGTATTCGGAATAGGTATGATATTATACATCCTTACTTGATAGATAGGATAACGTAAGGCCAGCCTGAAAGAAGCATTTAAGTCTTCCCAGGTTTCATAGGGAGAACCGATCAAAAAATATAAAGTCACCTGATAGCCTAACTCGCAGGCGTCTTTTATAGCCGATTCTATTTGAAGAACTGTCTCCTGCTTTTTTAACACTCTCAATATCTTATCGGAGCCGGATTCCACGCCGAAAGAGAGCGCTTTAAAACCGGCCTCCTTCATCCTCACCAGCAACTTCCTGTCTACTCTATCCGCCCGCACCCCATTAGTAATCCTGAATTCAAGTTTGTCTAGGCCCCTTTTCTGAAACTCTGCGCAGATCAAATATACCCTCTCGGCATCAAGCGTAAAGTTGTCGTCTAAGAAACAAAAAATAGAACGGCCGCGCTTATGCCAATACTCAATCTCATCTGCTACGTCTTCTGCGCTGCGCGCATAAAATCTACTGCCGAATGCAATCCGGGAAATACAAAAGGTGCACTGAAATGGGCAGCCTCTTGAAGAAACAATTGGTATCGGGACATCTGCAGCAAACAAATATTTGCTCAGCTCAAACCCATCATACTTGGGAAAGGAATGGTTTTGAATTTGATATATACCTTCAATATTCAATATGATTTTGTTATTATCTCGATAAATAAGTCCTTTGATCTCTTCAAGCGGCCTTCCTCTACACAGCTCTGTAATGGGCTGCTCTCCATACATCACTATACCGTAATCGATATCCTGGCATTCTTCTAATACCCTTTTCTTTAGAGTCGAAAGGTGCGGTCCGCCGGCAACTATTTTTACAGAAGGACAGCATTTCTTAATATAATTTATTAGCTGATATCTTTTTTTATGACCCAGAGTCTGCAGGGAGATCCCCACCAGATCCGGCTTGTATCTTTTGAGCGTAGATTTGATATCGTGCCGCTTATATCCTAAAGACATATCCAGCACTTGATATGCTATGCCGGCATCCGAAAGGGACTGGGCAATATAGGCTAGGCCGATAGGAAGAAAGGGATCGTAATATCCGTATGATGGACTTATTAATAATACCCGAGAAAACCTCATCTTTTCACCACTAGGATATAGACAGCATACCCCTTTTTTAAACCTAACAATTTTTCGATTAAAATAAGTTTCTTTACAACCGCTACGACGGTAAGGCTGTAAATTTTTCTCAATAAACCGCTTCCATAAATATTATCAGGGGCTAAAGGAACAGCCGCTCTAGAGGAAACCATCCTAATCTGATTTCTGGAAAAACGCATTCTACCGGCAAGCCTTTTGAGAGGCTCGAAAACCTTCTGATGCAAAAAAGGGACCAGGCACCAATCATGAAAGGGCTGCAAAAAAAAACCAATCCGCTCTGCCTCCTGGATCAGAAAGCGATTTTCCTTTAATAATGAGATGATTTCATCGTGGGTCGGGATTTTTCTAAAATCATGGCCGATACCCAGCGACTGCTCTTGCATCTTCTTAGGCATCATCCTCTCCAGCAACCATAAAAATGTATATTTATGGTCCTTTAATGGTAGGTGTATCACCAACCTTCCCCCGGGTTTCATTACGCGGTAAATTTCAGAAAGCGCCCTCCTCGCGTCAGGGGTGTGTTCTAATACCCCTATGCATAAGACGGCATCGAAACTATCCTTAGCAAAAGGTAAATCCTCCAGATCGGCAACGCAAAATCTATTGCTGTAGCGGTCACACTTTATACAGTATTTGATACAGGTCAATGAGAGATCGCTCCCGATAACCCTAGAGCCGAACTTCTTGCTTAAGAAACTCGCAAAATAACCGGCGTAGCAGCCGGTATCCAAAACCAAATCGCTCTCCTTTAGACCTAAGAGATCTAAATACTTGGCCTTGTAAGTGTCTTGGACGGTTATGGGATATTCTAAAAAAGAATTACTATAATCCTCTTTTAACTGGCTGGCCAATCTACTGAAAATCTTATCTTGCGCCTTTTGATCAAGGTTGATCATTGATCTTCCTTTTGCCTGATCATTTCTCTGATCATGTCAGCCAATCTTTTCGCCGCCCTTCCGTCAAAGTGTTGGATATGTTCTGGAATAAACTTTTCCCGTGCGGCTTTTAACCTCTGCTGAAGGGATTTATTATTTAAAACATCCCTTACCGCAGAGGCGATATCCTCTTGTCTGTAAACGCCGACGGCAACGCCGCTTGATACATAAGGAATGACCTCCGCGCGTATCTTGGATAGATTTGCGATGATCAGGGGTTTATCCAACATGATCGCTTCCAATCCGGTGGTAGAAAAAATAGTTACCAACAGCTCGCTGGCAGCAATTAAATCCGGTAAGTTTATATTTTTTATAACAGACACATTTTTTATCCCGGTATCTTTGCAGATCGAATAAACCAATCTTTGATTATTATCCGCGGGATGTAATTTGATAACCAGATGGTAATCTGGGAGGTTTCTTACGGCTAGACACCCCCCCCTGATCAATCCTTGGTATTCATCATATTTTGAAAAAGGATTAGAGAATGCCGTAGTTAAAACAATCAGTTTCTTTTCGGGCGGTATATTTAATCTGTCAAATACTTGATTGCCAGGAGTTGCTCTTCTTTTCAAAAAGAAATCATCCCATCTGGGGTTTGGGCAAATTATCAATTTATCCGGATCGACCCCCTGCTTACACAATATATTATGACTGTATTTTCCGTCGACAATCTCTTTATCTTGATAAACCGGGGTGCCCCAGTCCGCCGTATCTGAGATTATCTCCCGTAATATTCCAATGGATCTAATCTTTTTTTGTTGTGCCATTATGGCACAAAGCCTGGCATCAGGCTCTCTGCCTGCGGTAATAAGGGTTAATCTGGGGCTTTCGATATCAAAGAGCCTTTCGGCTGTCTTAAAGACCCATACCATTGTGCAGAAATGGCGTAAAAATAGTTCTTTCAGGTATGGTCTGATTAGCCCCCATAAAAAGATCCCGTCAAAATTCAGCGACTCCTGAAACTGCCGGCTTTTCTCCAGCAAGCGCCAACGCTCTAAAAAAAGATTATTCATCTGCCAGACCTCCCTATTGATACCGAAAGTGGCATATCCGGCAAAGGCCTTATGGAACAATCCCTGGCGCCTTAAAACAGGGGAAAGGTCTCCGCCCCTGCCAAGCAAATCTACTAAAAGAACCGAGATTTGCCCCTCCTTTTCCAGTTCCTTGACGAGAGGAATCACAGAGTCCAGGCGTTTTTTAAGTTTTTCAAAAAATATGATTTTTTCTGTCCCTCTTTTACCGACCCCCATCCGGTAGTTATAGGCATTTGCCCCTATTGCCCTGATTGTATTTTTTACAAATAGTCCAAGATTATAAAAAATAGCTGGCATATGTATCAAAAACTCTACACCTAAAAAAGTACGTTTTTTTTCAAAGGCCGCCTG
Organism: Candidatus Omnitrophota bacterium; assembly: GCA_042577285.1. Classification (GTDB taxonomy): domain Bacteria; phylum Omnitrophota; class Gorgyraeia; order Gygaellales; family Profunditerraquicolaceae; genus JBHPDM01. The sequence continues at coordinate 21,088 of JBHPDM010000015.1, read as the reverse complement.
CATTTTAGGTAACCTTAAGATTATCTGTCGATGAACACTTTGTAATGATGCGGGAATATCCTTCTGCCGGGCTAGATCTAAAAAAACCCGCACTATCAGTTCGGCCTTTGAACCTAAGACAATCACCTGAGCGGGATCTTCGGCTTCGAGAACCGCCGATGAAATCCGTATGTAATAGATCAGATCAATAAAATAATACAGCAACATAGAGTATTCATGGGCCTGCCAAAGAGAGACGCCTTTATACAAAGTCAATTGATCAAGATTCAACTCCTGATTGACCTTTAGGCCCGGCCACTTCCTGATCAACGAGCGCGCCTCTCGGATACAGAGATGCAAATTCTGCTGATCACTCTCGTAGTCGCTGAGTCTCTTGTATGGAATATTTTGCTTTGCGGGCAGTCTGCCTCTGTCTATATCAAGACCTAAGACAACCGTGGTTTGCTCTTGGGGCTTCTTATCTATGATGCGCGTAAGTTCTGGTAGCTCTTTTTGCGTACTGACAAATATTAGTAGCTTCCCCATCGTCATTTTTTTCCGTGTAATTGGGCAGCGCTAAATCTGTAATATAATCTTCGGTTAAAATAATACAGTACCGGCAAGCCGGCTAAGCTAAAGAGCATCAGCTTAATCAGGGTCAAAAGCCATGTATTGACAAAAGGGATTAGGCTTTCCAGGAAATTGCCCTCGATTACAAATACAAGCAGCAAGGCATACCCCAAAGAGATATAGACCTGTATAAGGTAAGAAAAGACACGGGAGGCATTCTTCAGTTGGTGCAAAAGGACGACCCCCAATATCCAATTGGCAAAGAAAAAATGCACTATAAATCTGGCGCAGGCTACCCCGCCGATGCTAAGCCCTGACTTGATAAAGGCGTAATTAAGCCCGATTCCGAGCAACAGACAAATCAGCTGTATCTTGATCACCCTGGCCTGCTTGTTTAGCGCGACCAAAAAATTAACCGGCAGGTAGATCAAAGAGAAAAAAAATCCGCCGACCAATAATATTTTTATTACCACGATCGCCTCCGAGTATTTAGGTACCAGGTAGCTGATCGCCGGACCAACCAGAATAAGCGCAATGCCGATCAGAAATGCTAAGATGCCTGAGAGGATTGCCGTCGGCTGAGCCACATACAGGTTGGCCAAGTGCCTGGGATGGTTTTGCTGACCATGTCCCTCTAAAAGATAAGGGTAGGTGATAAATTGATAAGCGATCGGAAGATAGAAAAGCAACCCGGCAAATAAAGAAGCAAAGCCGTAGAGCCCTAAGGCAGTCAGCCCAAGAAACCTAAGGACCATTAATCTATCCACGCTCTGTAAGGCAGTGGTCAACAGCGGTATCATCATCAGCGCCAGACCTAATTTAACCAAAGACTTAAGATAGGTCTGATTAAGCCTGAGGGTGAATCTATCCTTGGTCTTATAAATTATATAACTTAAAGCGGTCAGATACGCCACGACTAATGCGAAAAACATTCCGGAAATGCCAAACTCCCGGACCAGCAAGATCGCTAAAAAGCAGTTTATCCCGGAAAACAAAAGAAGCATCACATTCACATGATCGATCCTCTTCTGTATACGGGCGAGTTCCCGGTAAAATATGTTAATCTGCTGCAGGATCAGTACGAAAGAAATAATCAACAGCCCTATGGTGGCCTCTCTGCTGACTTTAGTGCGCAGAAACAATGCCACTATAAATAAAACCAGGCCCAGTATCGCGCTGATGATCAGATTAAAAGTAAAAGCGGTATCCTTGATCTCTTCTGCCCTGGTTAACTCTTTACGGCCGATACAATAGGGATATTCCCTATCCATGGCAAGCGACGCCCCCAGCCCGGCATAAGGACTATAGTCCAAAATAAGCCTCAAGGCGTTCCAGAGCCCGTAAAAGGGCGGACCGAGAAATCCGGCTACTATCGCGCCGCGCAATACAGAAAATATCTGTACGATGAAATTAGTGCCTAAATACCTTGATATATCCCGCGTTATCTTACGCATCTTTGGTCCAGGTTAGTCCCTCGGCAGGTAGATATAGACATCTCCCCGATATATTCTGGGAAATGATAATTTTTCCTCCACCCGGTAATTTCTATCTATTGCGTCTCTCAAAACCCCCAGATCCTTTTCTATGAACCGCGCCCTATGCAAAGGCCTAAAGAACCTGTCTTGGCTCAAGACCAGAATGCCGGCGTCTTTGTTATTAAGGCGGTCTATCAACATCTGTGTGTTTAGGAAACCGAAGGTTTGGCAGAAACTATCGGGCCAATCCGGATGATAACCGTAGGCATCGAACTCCATGCCTTTAAGCACCTTACGGTCTGCCTGCGCAGCAAATATCGGGCTAAAGGTAAAGACTAAGGAATCTTTTTGGGTATAGGCCTTTATTTTGCCGGCTACTTCATAAACAGAGCGGACCTCCCGCCTTTGCCATCCGAGATTAAACAATTCCCAAGAACGGGGCTGTAAAAATGGTGTGAAAAAAATCAGCAGGGCAAAGATTGTGGTAAATAACTGCCGGCTCTTTTTTTCGTTTAATCCTTTGATTAATTTAGCGCTTGCCACTGCCGATAATAAAACTAGATAAGGAAAATAATTGATCGCGTGAAAAGGTTCCGGAGCAATCCGTATTAAAAAAGTATAGGCGAAGATACCCGAGACAACGAAAAGACTCAGTAAAAATATAAACTCCGGCTGCTTTAAATAATCTGATAGACTTTTCTTTTTGTCGCGGATTAACCAATAATATATAAAAAAAGACCCCAGGATAAGATAAAAAGGGAAATAGGTCTGAACTACGGGAAAAAGATAAAGAATGCGGTCAAAAAAACTTACTGCCGCAAGGCCTTCTGTGCCTACGCTCTGCTGGATCAGCTGCCAGATCATACAGGATAAAAACTTAGGCCCAGCCTTAAAATAAAAGGGTAATAAGACTATCCCAAAGACAGCCAAGGCAGTAAGTAAAGAATATAGGAACATCTTAAGATTCTGACGCTCTTTTAATAAAATATATAACAGCAGCAACCAAAGCCAGGGGCTATAAATGTATTTAACGCAGTTAGCCAGCGACATAACCGCGACCGAGCTGATATATTTCAGCGGCTTTTTTCGCACAGAGATCAAAAGATACAGAGAAAGCAGGACGAGAAAACTTTCTGCGGTATGTACGGCCATAATCGTAGAGTAATAAAAGGCGCTCGGACTAAAGATGCAGAAAACCAAAACAAGGATGCCGGCCCATCTTCCGGCTAGACGATAGGCGATCTTGATGCTTAAAATAATCCCCAATAAATAAAACAGGAAAGCGCAAACCCTGCCAAGATATAAACTCGGACCAAAAAAGTGCTGAGGAAAAGCGTGCAACAGCGATGATAAAGGAGCATGGTAACTGAAAAAATCCTGGTAGGGCAACTGTCCCTGCGTGACTAGATAACTCTGGGCGAAATACCAGTTTTCGTCTGTATGGACGTTTCCAAAGATAATCCAGAATGCGCCTTGGAGGATAAAAGAAAGAACCAACAAAACAAACAGGAAACTTACAGACTTTTTAAGATCGATACTCATTGGCTTTTACTAATCATTTGTCTTGATCTTCAATCCTCATTCTACCAATAAAGACAGAGGATTTTATTTGACCGTCAGGGCTTAAGGGGTTCATCAGTTATACCGTTTCTGATTACACTCTTTACGATGTATTTAGGCCTGTTTTTTACCTCTTCGAACATCCTGCCGATATATTGACCGATAATGCTGATCCCCAGTAGTTGGAGAGATCCGATAAATAAAATCAATACGATTATTGTAGATATGCCGTGAGGTATACCCGGCTGGAAGATTTTCATGATTATCTGAAAGACTATACCGGCTAAAGCGAGAAAAAACATGAAAAGGGCAAAGACTGAAATTATATGCAGTGGAAAATAAGAAAAAGAAAATATCCCTTTGCTCGCCCAGCCGAGATTACTCAAGAAGTTATTGGTGGTCTTGCCGAACATCCTCTTCTGTCTGGTATACTCGACTCCTGTCTGCCTAAAGCCGACCCAGGCGCGCAGCCCCCTGAGAAACCTGTCCTTTTCGGGAAAGACCCTGAGGGCTTCGACGACCCTGCGACTGATTAATGAGAAATCCCCGGCGTTTACCGGTATATCGATATAGGAAATATTATGGAATAACCGGTAAAAAAGTTTATAGAACGGATGAATCAACCACACCCCCTCCCTTTTGCTTCTCACGCCGTAGACAACATCGTATCCCTGGGACCATTTTTTATAAAAATCTTCGATCGCCTCCGGAGGATCCTGAAGGTCGCCGTCGAGAAGAACGACCACATCGCCGGTAGCAATATCCATGCCGCTGGTAAAGGCCATCTGCGAACTGAAATTACGGGCATGATTTACGGCGATAACGGCTGAGTCCTGTTTGGTCAATTTTCGAAGGACATCCTCAGTATTATCCGGACTTCCATCATTGACAAAGATAATCTCATAATCCACGCCTATTTTGTTGAACGTATCCTTTAGCCGTTTATACATCTGCGGGATCGCCTGTTCATCTTTGTAGCAGGCGATGACTGCGGATATTTTTTTCATCAACACTCCTCCTTCGGATAACTGCTTTATCGTTTTAAGTTCACATAATACGGGGCTTTATTCTTGATCATTTCATCGATTAAACGCGGGATCTCCTGATTCTTCTCTGGCCAGCGCGCACGTATATTGCTTAAGACCTTCATAATCTTCCTATCCTCTTGCGCCCAATGCGAAAGACCGTCATGATAATAGTCTTTAGCCCTCCCCGACCCGACTAATTTAACCGGAATCTTCTCGTAATTGATGTAATTTCTGATACTCTCAAACGGCCGATAGAGCAAAAAAGAAGTTATCGAATACAAAAAAGGTATCTTGCCTTCCAGGGCCAGACCCACCCCAATACCGATCATCGCTTGTTCGGCTGCGCCCGTATTGATAAACCTGCCCGGAAAATCCCTCTTGATCTGATCCCACATCTTATAACCAAGATCGGCGCTGACTACCCAGATCCGTTTATCTTTTGCCATTTTCTCGCGCAATACATCCGCAAAATAGCGGCGCATCTTTATGTCAGGTGTGATGATTTTCTTCATTTTAGGATTTCTAGCGCTAAAGTACAATCTTTGTCATTCATGACATAGTAATGAGCATCCTGACCTTTCAAGAAAGGCAGCTGCCCGACCTTCGTGCGGCCCAGGATCAACAACGGACGACCGGCTGTCTTGATCCTTAGTGAACGCGATAACCCCTTTAAATCATTACCGTCTACGGCCAATACTTTATAACCAAAACCCTCTAATCTCCGGATCAAGGAGGGTATAGATACAGCCCGGTAGGCTGCCCACCCATTAGCATTGATAATGATCTTTAGATTGCAGACTCTCTGCTCTCGGGCTATCCTTAAAGCCTCCCAGATGCTTCCCTCGCTGCATTCACCGTCAGAAACAAGGCAGTAAACGTTTCTCTTGGGATTTGCCAATGCCATACCAAGCGCAATCGGCAAACCCTGTCCCAGGCTTCCCGTAGAAACAGCTATCTTTAATCTGGGATCTCTGTCCGGATGAACATGTAGGTTCTTGATCTGGGCTCTCTTGATCCAACCAAATTTTTCCAACACAGCATAAAGGGCTATAGCTGAATGGCCGCAGGAGAGCACAAAAGATTCTTCCTTCCTCTTGATCTTATAGATGGCGTAAATAATATCGCAGGCACTTAGGCATGAGCCCAAATGCGATAACCTGTATCTATGGCTGATCTCTATGATTCTGCGGCGGATATTTTTTTGCTCAGGGTCTAAGCGCATGATTTAGATTGCGTTGAAGGCTTTTGAGCGACTAGGCAAAGATTACCCAGTCTAACCTTGACCTTCCTGCCAAGAAGCTTCCCTAAGGCATTGCTTTTTAATAACCGCTCTTTTAACGGTCCGAATAAAGGCACCAGGCGAAGCAGGTGGCTATGTTCAATATCGATTATCGGGCTGTTTGTTTTGAGTAATTTAGCCTGCAGGGCGTCGATATCATGGTTAAAAGCCGGGATATAGCCTCCCGGCAGCATCTTTTCACGGCATAGATTAATAAATATATTCACGTCAAAGATATACTCAAGAACCTGAAAAAAGAAAATAAACTTAAACTGCTGATCCGGGAAGACCTCTGGCTTAAAAACATCGTGGGCGATCCTTTCTCTGACTTTGGTATCGGCCATGCTTACTGACTGAAGACTCGTCTCCACGCCAAAAATATTCTTATAGCCCATATCGTATAAAGCTGTTAAGAGGAATCCTCTTCCGCAACCGATCTCTAATATCTTTGCATCCTTTGCTAAACCCTCCAGGACAGGTCGCAATACCGCTAAATAGCTAGAGATCAGACCTTCTTCCTCCTGCTGATAAGTGACCTTGCTTTCTTTATAAAGATAGTTAAGGTCGGATTCATAAGGCATTTAAATTTTCCTTATAGACGACCGTATAATCATTTTTCGAACCGCAAAGAGGACAATTTGTATCGATTAATTTCATCGCGCTTAACGCACATAAAACCTGTAGTGGTCTTTAAACCACTCCCAGGTCAATGATAAACCTTCCTTCAGTCCTACCTTAGCCTTCCAGCCTAAGAGACTTTTTGTCTTTGAGGTATCCGCTACCCAATGCATAGTATCCCATAGGCGCGGCTTCATGCTGCCCCATTTAAAGTCCGTGCTCTTGGAGGTTATTTTTACCAGCGTATCGACCACATCTTTGATCGAAGATTGTCTGCCTGTCCCGATATTAAAGATTTCTCCCGGATATCTTTTCAATTTTTCCACTAATAAAAAAGCGTCAATAACATCATCGATGTAGATATGGTCGTGGGCGGTCTGAGCTGAGACTAGATCCATCTTCTCTTTAAAATACAAAGAGCGCATCAACACAGGCATGAACCTGCCGGGCTGCTCGTAAGGTCCGTATACGGAAAAAGGCCTCAGCGTTGCAATCGGCTTCTTTTGCAGGCGCGCAAAATAAGAGCATAACAACGTCTGGGAGCACTTGGTCACAGCATAATAACTGGCAGGTTCTAACAGGTCCGTCTCGCGCATAGGCTTCTTCTTAAATCCGTATTCGGAGGAACTGCCAGTATTTACAAAAAGCTTGTAATCTAGCTGGGAGGTCGCCTTCAGCAGATTCCATGTGCCTAATATATTGGTATTGATAATTTTATCCGGCTCAACCTGATAAGGATAGGCGCCGTAAGCCGCTAGGTGATATATGATTTGTGGCTTGATCCTGGCGATTGCTTTATTTAACTTTGCACTATGGGATAGATCGCATTCGTGCACCTTGACTTTACTGATGATATCTTTTATCCGCCACAGCTTGGAAGTCTTTCTTAAAATCACATGCACTTCCCCTTTCATGCGGGTTAATCTGCGGGTTAAACAGCTTCCGATAAAGCCGGAAGCCCCTGTGACCAAATAAATCCTCTTCTTCATAATCAGATCGACCTACTATAACTTCTGAATCGGCTCAAACCAGGTCTCGGTTATATCCTTAATACTTCGCGCGCTCCTGGCTTCGATCGGCTTCCTTCGTATAAGGGATACTCCCTGTCCATTCAAGTATATTGAATTACCATCAAAAATCAATAAATTTTTTAAATTACCTTCAACTTCAACGGACATCCTCTACACCCCTGATCTGTTTGGTTACAGCTTCCTAGCTAAACAAAATAAAGAGGTCCCAACCGGAAGGCTAAAATGGCTAATCAGCCTGTTTTCGCAGCGGCAGACAAAAAGAAGAGCATGGTTTAACCATCCGGGAGCGCTCTTTAAATCTGAGCGCGGTCCGCGGTCCGGCCTGCGGCGCTGCGATGACCTTTTAAGCAATAATACGGGAAATAAAAACATATACCGGTAGCTGCAGATAAGCACCTCGAATCCAGCCGAGCTGATCTTATGGTACAGCTCGCCTTTGGTATAACGCTCTTTGACCTCCGCTGCCAGATCATGGTCGCCTCTTAAAAACTTAAAAGCAGGCAGATGTAAAATCGCATACCCCCCCTTCTTCAGCACTCTGCAGATCTCGTTTAATCCCCGGCGCTCATCCCTGACGCGCAGGTCAGAAAGCACATCAAGCGAAACTACCAGATCCAGGCTCAAGCCGGCAAACGGCAAAGCCTCTATGCTGGCCTGCGCTAGACGGCCTAATGCCTTTTCTCTGCAACAGGATAGCGCCTGCCTTGAAATGTCTATGCCAAACAGTTTTTTGCCAGGCAATCCTTTTGAAAGTGCCTGAATCATGCCTCCTGTGCCGCAGCCGGCATCAAGGATGTATTGCAAAGCAGGGTCCTGCGCCAGCAATCCTTTGATGGTGCTTAAAAAAAGTTCCTGCGAAGAACGGTACCACCAGTGGACATCTTCCTGCCTGAATATATTACAGCGCTCTTCCGGTCTCATGGCACAATCGGCTCTCCGCTGATGTCGGAATCGAGTATCCCGCAAGGCCCTGGCCTTGAGGCCAGGGCGAACATCTCGCGCAGGATCACTAGGGTGCAGACGAATTGTATCAGCGATAACACAAAAATAAACGGTTCTCCGGGCAGCTTGATTAAAAATAAATTGAGATGGTTCTGGAATGCTAAAAGGTGGCTGGCCGGATCAAGGCTTAATTGGGTCTTAACCAGCGCGATTAAGGGTTGAGCCTGGGGAAGATCAAAAAATATTTCAGGCGGCAGTACGCTGCTTCTGCCCAAATGCAGGTACTCTAAGTGTCCGTAGAGATTGACAAAGATCATAACTGTCCAAGAAAATAATATGCGCCGGTTGATTATGGCAAGCGGGATTAGCAGTACCAGCGCTCCGTAGGTGTGGTTTTCGTGCGCCATCGTACCTAGCTGTGAAATTACCAGGCTTGAGAAAGCCAAAAGCAAAAGCAGATTCCAGCAAGGACTATTTTTTTGTAGCGCTTGATCGCTGTAGGCAGGCGAAATCAAGCGGTCAATCAACTGCATGACCCCTCTGATCAATTTAGCGAATAAAGTGGCTGTGAAAAAGAGCGCGCAACCAGCAAAGATTAATATCGTTAATGTCAACTTAAGATACTTTAGATAATAGCTATGTATCGTCAAGGCAGTGGCAATCGAAGGCCGTAATAGCCCCGGGATTGCAAAGACAAGAACCATAAGAGCGGCTATGCGTATAGTTAAAACCAATCTGTCATGCATCTGCTCAAAAACTACCTCTCGCCGCATCAGCAGATTCTTTAAAGAAAATAAGGCGATCAAAGCCATAAAAGTACAGAAAGCCAAAAGATGAAGTAAAAGATATAAAAAAGCGGGCATTCTCAACGTATAATCCGGACCGCTTTGTCCGAGTAGTGATTGCAGGATTTTACTGATCACATGCCAAATATTAAAAGAGTGATTGGATAAATTAGGCAGCGTAGTCACAACGCTGAGGTAGTTCCTGGGTAACGCTATAGGCTGGCCGCCTTTCACCAGTAATACCTGAGTCAAAATCAGTACTGAAGATAGCCCCAGGATAAACCACCAAAACGGCGAACGACCGGACAAAACTAGCCGGATAAATAAATAGATGGCAACCGGTATTACAAAATACGCTAGTCCTTGCGGCTTAAACATCGCTGCCGCCATCAGGAATATACCGAGCAAAACCCAGGAAAACTTCTCTTTAGGCGCTAAGGCAAACAAGAGTAACCCCACCAGACCAAGACAGACATAGGAACCATCCCAATACCCTTGCCAGGCGCCGTGAATGATAAACCAAGGATTAAGCCAAAACATCAAAAGGGCTAGGTATTTGCGCCTCGCCGGCAGAATCCGCAACAAAACAAGCAAAATCACGAACTCAAATAGGATCTCGATCGATTTATAAGGTGCCCACCAATAACGGGGGATCCGTTCGGCGATTGCGACTGCAACCCCAAATAGGGCGCTAGAAAGAAACCCGTAGGCGTCGTCAAAACCCTGCGCAAGACCATGGTGTCTGACCGCACAGCCCCACTTAAAGAGAAACCCGTCAATATCAAACTGGCCGTTAAAAAGCAGGCCCGCAAGACGCAGGATCAGGCCGATTATAAAAAACGTAAGATTAAGAAAATGTTTATTCATCTGCTCTAAGGACTTAATAAATTTAGGGCTTTTCTATGGGGTCAAACCAGGCCTCGATTATTTCTGGACCCAGCATTATCCTGGCTATACACTCTTTGACCTCCGCCTTGAATATATTACAGTGCTCTTCCGGTCTCATGGCACAATCGGCTCTCCGCTGATGTCGGAATCGAGTATCCCGCAAGGCCCTGGCCTTGAGGCCAGGGCGAACATCTCGCGCAGGATCACTAGGGTGCAGACGAACTGCAGCGCGGATAAAACAGAGAGAAACGGCTCCTCGCGCAGATAGCTAGAAATAAACTGGTTGATGCTGTTTTGAAATCCTAAAACCCTGCTGCCCGCGGCTGAGGCAAGCGCAGTTTCCACCCGAAGGATCAACGGCTGAGCGCTGGCAGAATCCAGGCAGCGTTGCGGCATGACAATAGCGCGGCCTAAGCGATAGACGGCCAGATGGCCGAAGAGATTAACTGCGACCATCGTCGCCCAGGCCCAAAGGATCCGGCGGTTGAAGACTGCCAGGGGAATCAGCAACACCAGGGCGGTATAAGTGTGGTTTATGTGCGCCATCGTGCCTAATTGCGAGACTGTCAGGCTCGCAAAGACCATAACCAGAAAGACATCCGGGCTTCTGCAGGCACCGGGCGTAGGGCCTAAGGTGCTGCGCCGGGCGCGGCCCTCCCCGGATGACAATAGTCTGGCCGAAAATAAAAACAGTAATGACGAGACAACGCCGAAGGCAAAAATATGCAGTGATTTATAAATCGGGCCGTGTAAAACAAGCGTATAGGTCGGGCCGCTCTGACCGAGAAACACCTGAATGATCTTAGTAATCGTTCTCCAGATGTTAAGCGAGGCGTTAGATAAAGTGGGCATGACCGTCACGACACTGATATAGTTCTTAGGTACGGCCAAGAGGGGGGCTGCGTTCGGGTGCAGGAATATGATCAAAGTTGATAATACCGAAATCGACCCCAAAATAAACCAGATCAGTGAACGCCTGCGGCTAAAAAACCATTGCAGCGTTAAATAGATGCCCAGGGGGATCACAAAATATAGCAGCCCTTGCGGTTTGAACTGGGCCGAGACCATCAAAAATAAGCCGGTTGAAAACCAGCGCAATTTATCGTTATGCGTCCAGCCAAAAACCAACAGGCAGATCAGTGCAAAGAAGACATGCGGCCCATCCCAAAATCCCTGCCAGGCCCCATGAAGGATGAACCAGGGATTAAGCCAGAAGAAGAAAAGCGCAAAGTGCTTGCGCCGCGGCGGCAGGATCCGAAATAGAGCCAGTAAAATAGCGGCCTCAAAAAGGATCTCTATCAGCTTATAGGGTGCCCACCAGTACCGGGGGATCCACTCTGCCAGAAAGGCGGCAAACCCGAAGAGCAGATAAGAAAAAAAGCCGTAGATCCTTCCGAATGCCTGCGCCGTCCCCAGATGCCTGGCCGCGCTTCCCCATTGGAAAATAAATTGATCGATATCGAAGATGCCGTTGAAAAACAGACCCGGCAGCCTCAGTAAGAGACCGGCGATAAACAGCGACTTTTGAAATCGGCGATTAGACAGATTCATATAGATTTATAGCGTCCCGTAAACCAGCTGCGTAATCGATAAGTTAAAGCAAGAAAGATCATCCTGAAGCCGATAGCCAGTGTCATAGAAAACTTCCCTGTAACTGAGCTCTCTCCCTTGCGCGCCTTGTAATTAAGCGGTAGCTCGATCATACGCCCCCTGCTTAAGATACAAAGCAACATCATCTCTAAACCGAAGTGGCCTTTACCTACCGTGAAAAAAGGCTGGATTCTTGTTAAGATCTCGCGGCTTAAAAGACGCGCCGTACATCCCACATCGGTCAGGCTCGGGGCATTGAAGATAAGCTCTACGTATTTTGCGACTGCCCAGTTTCCCCATTTTAAAAACCAGCCCATGTTGGCTCCCTGCCAAATCAGCTCGCTGTTGGTCCGACTGCCCAAGACCACCTGGAAATCATCCGAATAGGCAAGTAATTTAAAGATATCATTCGGTTCAAAGGTCCCGTCCGGCTCGCTAAGCATGATCAGGTCTCCCGTTGTCTCTGCAAGCGCCTTTTGGCACGACCAGCCGTAGCCCTGACGCTCCTCAAATACCTCGCGCGCCTTTGTCTTGGCTATCTCTTGGGAGGTGCCTTCTATCGCATTGTTATTACAAACCACCACCTCGTCCACTACTCCGGTCTTAAAAAAACCTTCGATACAGTCGCGTATCGAATCCTTTTCGCTATAAGCAGGAAGCGCAACAGAGACCTTCCTTCCCTTCCACATTTAACGCTCACCTCCCGGATGTGCGATTAATAACATCTGTTTGGCAAAAGGCCGGACTGGCGATTTCAAATATAACCCCACCAGCCAGGGGCATTTAGGCAGCCGGCTCTGAAAAGAAAAAGGCAGAAACCGGGGCTCTGATCTTTCAATAATAAAACCGCTTGCCTTAAGCAGGTCGGCTAATGACAGGTGCGTAAAAACCTGCCGGTGCGTATAATCATCGAAGTATTCGCGGTAACAATATTTAAAATTGGGCTGGATCACGATTAGCCGGCCGTTGGGCTTAAGCACGCGACTGATTTCGGCGAGCATCTTCACGCCAGCCTCAGGGCTAAGGTGTTCCAGGAGGTTGCTTGCGAAAACGATATCAAAGTAATCTTTGCCAAAGATGCCGAGGTCCACGCAGCTGCCGATATGCGTCTCTACGCCGGCCTGCGCAAAAGGGACGAATCCAGCGAAAGCATCGAGCGCATGCCTTTCGGCAGCACGCACATTGTTGATCAAAGAGCAGTAGCCGGCCCCTAAATCCAGAATCTTGGCTTGCTGGGGAATAAACTTCTGAAGGTAGGCGCAGATAATCTTCCAGACCCTCTCCCTTTGGGGACTTACGGTAAACCGTGTCTGAAAATATTGATTTGACAAGTCTTACGGCCTTTCTATCAGGTCAAACCAGGCCTCGATTATTGCTGGACCCTGCATTATCCCGGCTATACCCTCTTTGATCCCAGCCTTCGGGGTAAACCAAGCATTTTCTTAATTTTAGCGATATCGGGGATCCTTTGGTAAATAGACGTAGGTCTTAGTTATCCGGCCTTTAGCGCGAGTGATTTCTTTAGTTAAATAGTAATTCTTTCCAATCTCCTCTTTTAGCCTTAGCCAAAAGTCGCGGGCATGGCCTAAGTCGGCTTCAGGGGCAAATCGTCTGTAATCCTTATCGGTCAAAATAAGCGCTCTTGCCTTCCTCGAAGAAATATAGTCCATAATCATTTTGGTGTTGTAAAGCCTGTATTTTTTACATCTTTCTTCATCCCAGCCAGGCACATAAGCATAAATAGACAACTCTAAGCCTGACGGCAGCGATCTGTCTGCCTGAGCGACAAAATGCTGATAAAATGAGAATATCTCGTCATTTTCCCGCGTGACGGTTTTAAGATAACTCGCTACTCTATTTATATAGGCTAAATCAGCGCTTTGCGGGGAAAAAAGCGAAGGAAGCGGCCCTTTAACCTGAATCAAAGCAGTGAATAAGATTAAAACCAAAATTAAAATCATAAAGTACCGCCTTGATTTTAGATTTTGTAATTCAGAAAACATCCTTGAGAATGCTACAGCAGTTAATACTGCAAGCAAGGGCAGGCAATATAAAATGTAAATAGTGTATGACTTTCTTGGTAAAATAAAATGCACAAGGATTAACATTAAGGTAATCGAAGCGAAGCAATATAATAGGCTATTTCTCCAGGGCCTGATGTTCTTCTGTAGTAATCTTGAAATTAAAAAAACCGATAATATACTCCAGATTGCAAGATAATTTCTTAGTAGCTCAAAAATAATGAATATCTTATTTTGAACCATTGCCCAAAAATTAAGCTGATACACGGAATCTAAAATGAATTCTTGTGATTGAAAGTACCATCCGATGTTTCCGAATATCGTCTGGTCTCTGGCGATAATCAAGAAAGGACCCCAAATCAATAGGGCGGTAATCAGGGAAGCGGCTAGAATAATACCCGCACGCAGTCTGTTATTTTTCTCTTTGACTAAAAGGTAGATAAGCAAGAGTACCGGCGCAGGAAAAACTGTTGTCCTTACGCCTACAGCTAGCACCATCAAAGATGCTGATAAAATTTTTTTATAAAATCTATGGTCGCTGTCTATAAGCAGATACAATGACAAAAGTATCAAAAAAGCGGTCAGGGCGTAGGTGCTGATACTGGTAAAAAAGCGTAGGCTAAGGGGGTTGAGGGCAATTAAGGCAACGGCTATCGTCCCTGCTGTCTTTGAAGCGAGCCTTTTGGAGATCAGATAGACTAATACCAGTATCAGAGATACGAAGAAGAGAGAATTTAATCTGGCTAAATACATGCTGGGTCCGAATAGACTCTGTAAAAGGCTGTAGGCGTAGCAGAACACCGGACCCTGATAAAGCCAGAAATCAAGATAAGGTATCTCTCCTTTAGCGATTAAGAGAATATTATTAAAATAATGTCCTTCATCAGGCCAGGATGGCCCAAAAAAAACATAGACCAGGCTGACAGCGCTAAAGAAGACAGCTAAAAAGATTAAACCCCTATTAAGCAGTTTACTGTAGAAAACATTGTCTGGATTGGCCATTCTTTTAGCACCTTATCTTTTTTCGAAAAATCCTTTGGGGCAGATAAGGCTTTTACCCGTTTTTTCCATCAAACCAATAATGGTTCTTGTATTTTCTATAATATTCGAATGTGCGCCTTAAGCCTTCTTCTATCCCGATTTTAGGTCTCCAACCGATCTCCTGTCTTATTTTTCTACTGTCTGCATAATAACTGCCGATATCTATGGGTTTTTTCCCCGGAGGAAAAGGAACCAGTTTATAGCTGCCTTTACCGGTTAACCTAATCATCAATTTAACTAGCTTTTTTAAACTTAACGGCCTGTCTCCTCCTAGGTTATAAATCATGCCGTTTGCCCTTCTGTTTAAAGCCACCATTAACAGAGCCTCTACAACATCTTCTACAAAATTAAAGTCTCTTTTCTGCCTGCCGTCACCGTAAATCTGAATTTGTTTATCGTCCAGTACCTTGCGGACAAACCACCCCATGAAACCCTGTCGACTGTGTTTCACTAACTGTCTGGGGCCGTAGGTATTAGTCAGCCTTAAGGCAGTCGACTGTATTCCGTAAACCCTGTAATAAAGTATATGGTAATACTCCCCTGCGAATTTATTGATGCCGTTAACGTCTATAGGATTCACGGGATGCTTTTCGTCAACCGGCAGATAATCGGGTTTGCCGTAAACCTGCCGGGTACCAGCGTAGATTATTTTGGTCTTCTTGTTATATTTTTTGCATGACTCAAGCAGTGAAAGCTGACTGCGTGTATTAATCTCAAGATCAGTATAGGGATCAACCATGCTGTCAATATGGCTGATCTGTCCGGCAAGGTTAAAGATATAATCCATCCCCCTGACTAGATAATTCATGCTGTGTTCGTCTCGCATATCAGCTATATCTACCCTGAGTTTATTCTCGAAGCCTTTTATATTAAAGAGATTTCCTCCGTATTCAGGGATCAACGAATCCACGACCGTCACCTTCGCCCCCAACCCCACTAGGCGCAAACACAGATTGCTGCCGATAAAACCCAGACCGCCGGTAACTAACACTTTTCTCCTCTTGAAGTTACGCAAATCGATCGCCACCGCTTACTCCTCTTGTTAAAATGATCAGATTAACCCAAAGCGCCGCTAAATCCTTTACTGCTCGCGCCAATCTCTTAAAATTGAAGAACTGCGATTTTCCTACGGCGCGGAAAAAATGATGTACGCCAACCTCGGTAAACCTGAATCCAGCCTCCTGGATCTTACGGATCATCTCGACACAAATTACCCCGCTGTCATGCTGAAGTTTTACTTTATCAAATATCCTAGATCGCATCAAGCGACAGTCGCAATCCACATCTTTTATCTTCAGCGCAAAGGCCATCCTGATCAAATGTTGATAGATAAAACCGATAAATACCCTATGCCAGGGATCATGCCTTTTCATCTTAAAACCGTTGACCACATCCACATCATCTGACATCCTCTGCCATAAGGTCTTCAGTTCATGGACATCATACTGGGCGTCTCCGTCGGTATAAAAGATCAGCTCCTTGGTAGCATTTTTGAAACCTGATTTTAAAGCGCCTCCGTAACCCATATTTGTATCGTGAAAAACTAACCGCAGTCTGTTGTATTTCAAGCTGAGTTCCTTGAGGACCTCGCGGCTGTGGTCGCTACTGCCGTCATCGACTACCAGTATCTCGTAATCCTCGGTGAGCTGACGCGCTACCATATCTGCGGCCACTACCATCCCAGCGATAGTAGCAGAGTCGTTATAGCAAGGAAAAAAGATCGTCAACGAATCCTTCACGCTAAAACCTCTTTTTGTATTTTCTCAGCAGACGCCTGGCTCTCAACAGATCGAATTGAGTATCTATGTCTACGCACCTTGCCTTATCCATAACTAGGGCCCGAGTATCTTTTCCGTAAAGGGTGTTCTTCTTCATTAAGATATCCCTTTTCACTAAATACAGAGAACCGTTAAGTTGATAGGGCCTGGGATGCTCCTTTTTTTTTGCCTTGTCCTTGCCGTATTGAAGATACGGCGATAATCTTCCTCTTTTTAGCTGTTTAATTAGTTCGGGGCGGGAAGCGTCCTTAAGCTTGCATACGCTGGCTAAGGAATCTGCCCCTGTATCCAGCATTTTCTTAATAGAGCGGTCGATTTCTCTGGAGGTCCTCAATGGGCTGGTAGGTTGAAGCACGACTATGATCTCAATCTTGCTGTGCATCTTTCTCTCTATTCTTTCGACCGCATGCTGTAATACGGGAACTGTCGGCGTATCATCCCTGGCTAAATCTTTGGGCCTGATAAAGGGAACCTCAGCACCATAGCCTCTGGCGATCTTAGCTATTTTTTTATCATCTGTGGAAACGATAGTTTTATCAAGTAGGCGCGATTTCAATGCAGCGCGGATGGTGTAGGCGATCAAGGGCTTTCCAAGAAGAAGACGGATATTTTTATTCCTCAGCCTCTTTGACCCTTTTCTTGCAGGTATAATGCCTAAAATTACAGGTTTTCTTCTTGCGGGCTTTCCCATCTTTCTTCCTTAGCTAGTTGCGGCAGTCCGGTGACGATCGCAGCAAGAAACCAAAATGGCTCCATGATCCTTACGATCAAAAATACGCTCGCCGACCATGAGTGCGCCAGCAATCCTATAAAACCGACCAAAAATCCTAAGCTTACGGCTCTTGTAAAGTCATCCTCGGAATCTCTGTAGATACGCAAAGCGATCTTAAATAATTTAACGATCATCCAAAGAAAGATAATCAACCCGACTATCCCCGTCTCTGCAAGAACACGGACAATCTGACCCTCCTTCAAGCCGGCACCGGTTATGCCGTGACCGAATAAAGGACTCTCCTGCACGATATCGATTGCCTCGTTAAACATATCCACTCTTTGCGTTACCGAAAGCTCTAAGGGGATCTCTTCTCCGAGGACTCTAATGTATCTTCCCGGGATAAAGGTGGAAGTTACGCGCTCTATCGTTGCCTGCGGCAGGATCGCAGGTAAAAAAAATGGCGCGATCAAGGCGATCATAATCAAGATAACCCGAAACCTCTTATTCAAAACTAAAAGAGCCAAATAAGCCACTAGAAACCCCAGATACCCGCCACGTGAGAAGGTAAATAATGCCGTAGTAAAGATCAACAAAGCTAATCCCCCAAAGAAAAATTTTAATGATTTTGATTTTGCATAGATCAACATGCCGCTGGCAAGAGCGCACATTAATATAAGATACCCTGCCAGGGTGTTCGGCTCGGCATATTTTCCTTCAAAGGGAGCGCCGATCCTTCCAACGCCAATCCTTACTTGATGAAGCCCACAGATACAGACTAAAAAAGCCACAGACAGCATCAGCCTGATAAATATCTTCGCCTGTCTTTTTGATTTCAGATTATTGATCACCATAAAATAAACCATAAAATATTCTACCATCTTCAGGATATAGAAGAAGGCCTTGGTGCCTTTGGCCCGGCCTAATCCTAAAGCTAAGGCCAGGGCTGTAGCTAAGATACCTACAAAAATATAAAGCCCGAAAGGCCGGTTAAGTGGGGTCTTCTTGATAAAACTTAACTCTTTGTTCATCGCCATCTTGCCCATCCAGGTTAAGAACATAAAAATAAGCAGAATATCGTCTATGCGTATCACCACCGCTCTATCCGGTACCTGAGCGATCGGTATCTCGGGAGAAAAGAGCATAGAGACAATAAGTATCATCAAGGCAAGGTTAGTGTTTAAAATGGTGACAAATATCATGCTCAATCCGCCAACCAGCGCCATAACAAATATCTGTGAAGAGGAAACCGCGTATCTGCCGATAAAGAAGGCAGCGATCGCCAATGCCAAGAAGATTATGATCTGATTTGATCTGCCTGAACGGCTATCAGGAAATCCCATTAACTGACCTTCCCTTTGGTTAATCTTTCTAGCTGCGAACTTACTGCCTGAAACATCTCTTCTGCACTGATCGACTCAAGACAACTGTGTCTTTGGCAAACCTTTCTTCTGCAGGGGCTGCAAGACAAATCTTTTCTGATCGCAATATCATTGCCCTCTGTAGGCCGCCAATATAACGGATCCGTAGGGCCCATTGTAGAAACCGTCGGAATATTAAAGGCTGATGCTATATGCAGCGGCCCGGAATTGTTTCCTACAAAAAATTTCATCAGGGAGGTAAGCGCGGCTAATCTATCCAAAGAAAGACCGATAGCCTTTATTCCCGCCCCCTTCACCCGATTTAATATTTTATCCGCGAGCTGCTCTTCATTCCGACTGCCGATCACCACCAGTTTAACCTTAAACTGATTGACTATTCTCTGCGCCAGTTCAGAGAACCTCTCAACAGGCCAGCGCTGAAGCTGATGATATGCTCCGGGATGGATCCCGACCAGGAACTCATCCCGTCCGATACCATTCTGCCGCATGAAGGATTCAACGAATAATCTTTCTTCTTCACCAAGATGGTACTTTAAAACAGGCGCCACAGCGGAAAGCCTCACTCCGCAGAAACCAGCCAGAGCAGAGATCAGCTCTAAAATATGCCGGGCCATGTGTTGCTGCCGGGGGCGGGGCTTGATTTTAAGGCTAAAAAGAATTCCCCTTGCTGCGATATCAAACCCGGCAGTAAGGCCCGCGCCGCTGAAATAGGCAAGCATTGCCGGCTTAAGCGGGTAATCCATCAAAGGATCTACTGCCACCTCAAACTGCCTGCGCCTTAACTGCCTCAGCGTCCTAAAGAAACCTTGATAGGGGATGATCTCATCTATTCCTTTAAATCCTTTAAGCAGGCGGGTATTATCCTCTCGTACCAGAAGAGAGATATCAGCCTTCGGGAAGATCTTTCCAAGTGCTGCGATAGCAGGCAAGCTGACGGCGATGTCGCCGATACGGTCTAACCTGATAAAGAGGACTCTCTTTACGGAAGAGCTGTCAAATTTCTGGATTTTCGGCGATAGAAACGGATTGATAAGAAGGGTGAGGATTAGAGACCTTGCGCTCAGATATATATCCCTGGCTAGGATCCGCAATCGTTTTCTACTCCAGTTAAAGCGATTCTACGATAGAAGGAAAATCCTGCTTGAATAAATCGATGGTGCTTCTCTCCGTGACCGGTTCTCCGGAGGCATCCCGGATGATCATGATCACCGGCCGCAGGGGAGAACCCGGATGCACGCCGATCACCCTGGCGATCTCATTAGTATCAAGCTTGACGATACTGCCTAAGGGGTATACGGACATCTTGTCGATAAAGACCTTCAGGACATCCGGGTCAAAATAATCCTTAAGGGAGCCGAGGATAAACTTCACCGCCTTATGCGCGTTCATCCCCTCTACATAAGGGCGGCTGTTTGTGATCGCCTCATAGGTATCGACCAGGCCGATGATCTTGGCATAGTTACTGATACTATCCCCCTGTATACCACGGGGATACCCCTTGCCGTTGACCCTTTCATGGTGCATGCGTACGGCATCGATCACGTCTTCATTCACCGATTTTATCTTTTTAAGGATCTTAATAGTCTTAGAGATGTGTGCCTCGACCCAGCAGCGCTCCTCCTCGGTGAGCTTCCTGGGCTGCGTGATGATATTCTTAAGTTCATCCAGCCCCACGTCAAAAAATATAGCCGCCATCCCGAGGGTATCCATCCTGGACTTATTAAAACCCATCTTCATCCCGATAGCCATGGATATCAGCAGGGTATTTACTATATGGTATGGGAGGTAATAAACATCCTCCCTCTCTTCATAGATATTGTCTAATACGCTGTCCCCCATGACCAGCTGATTAAATGCACCATCCAGGATGGTGCGGATCTCCCCCATGAAGGGATTAAGATCCTCCTCGAGCCTGACCTTCTCAAGCAGGGTGTTGACCGTCTCAAGCGTGCTGTTATAAAGTTCCTTTGCCTTGCCGGTGTTATCCACACCGTGCGTCTTCACCGTCGAGATCAGCCTCTTTGAATCCAGGGAGTGGTCCTTCTCCTCCTTATCCCTTTCGTTCTTTTCAAGGACTTTACGCGGAAAACGCAAAGCAAAAGAAGTATCGGGTTTTTTATCCGGTAGCTGCTGCGCAGCAGCCTCCTTTAATTCTTCCTTGACGGCGGGCTTTTGCTCCTCTTTCTTCTTTTCGCCTCCCTCATCCTCTTTTCCCCTTAAGATGTCGAAGATCCTAGGCATGCACTGAGGCCTCCTTCTCAAGATCTGCGGCTACCCTCTCTGCCAACTCTTTATTTATCTCCTCTACCTCCTGCCCGAAGCCGATCAAAAGGCTCATATCGCAGATATTATTGATCTTCCTGGGCAGGCCCTTTGAATAATCATAGATCACCTTGTGCGCTCTGGGGG
>JBHPDM010000014.1:0-34699 GCA_042577285.1 Candidatus Omnitrophota bacterium | reverse complement strand
CGACCTTAGGCAGGAGGACAGAGGGCTCGCTCACCGCCAAAATCGGTGAGGTATCCAATATGATTATATCATAGCTTTTTCTGAAGAAATCAAACGCCTCATCGAGCCTGGCGGAATTAAAAAGATTTATCGTATTCGGGAATGTCGAGCCGGCCGTGACGATATTCAGGTTATTTATCCATGGCCTTTCGATGATATTGTCAATGCTCGCCTGGCCTAACATCAGGTCCGTAGCGGTCTTGACCGCGGCCTCCGGAGTCATCTTACCGGTAAGAATATCGGTCAAGCCGTTATCCTTATCCTTCAACCCGAAGCTCTTGTGGATATGCGCTCTTCTCACGTCAGTGTCAAGCACCAGAACCCTGTATCCCATCTGCGCCATGACGATCCCCAGGGTAGAGCTTATCAGAGTCTTGCCCTCCTCGGGCCTACAGCTTGTGATCAGGATCAATTTATTCTTTATCCTGCCACCTTCGCCAAAGGCGACCTGAAGGTTAACGCCCAGGAGGCGGAAGGACTCCAGAAAGAGGGAATTATCATCGGACTTTTCAAGGTCCAGGATTGACGTAGGCATCAACTCTGTTTTCTTGGTGTCGCGCTTAAAGAAGCTAAACCAATTCTTTATATTTTTGTGCTCCTCTTTATGCTCCCCCTCCTTGTGCCCGCTTAAATAAGGGACTACACCCATGACGCCGATCTTTATAAAGTTCTCTATATCATCCACCCTGCCGATAGAGGTATCCAGATGTTCGGTGATCAATGCAACGCCCACCCCCAACACAAGCCCCAGGACCAGGCCAAACATATAGTTTCTTGATTTCTTTGGGTAATAGGGTATGCGCGGGGTGATCGCGGGGTTGACGATGATCACATTATCGATCTTCTCTGCCTCCCGGATCTGCACCGACTGAAGCTGCTCCTTTAAAGAGGTATAGAGTTTTTCATTTATCCGGATATCCCTCTTAAGGATACCATATTCAAATTCTTCCTCCGGTAACTCCTTTAGCTCACCCTTTAACTCCTTTACCTCCTCCCTAAGGCTTAATACATTGGGGTGCCTATCGGTAAATTTGGTTGAAAGCTCTGACAGCCTCTTCTCAATGACAGAGATCCTCTCGACGATATCCACGGCAAGGCCCACCGCACCTGCGGTAGTAAGTTCGCGCAGCCTGGTCTCCTGTTCCTTTAACTGGGTGAAAACATCTTTAAGCGTCTTTTCGATGAAGATTCTGACGTTATGCGCCTGTTCATTTTTCTGCTCTGAATTTATCCTCTTAAACTCCTCGGCCACCATATTGGCTACATCGGCAGCCTTCTGCGGATCCGAGGATCGGGAGGAGAGACTGATGATATTGCTTTTCTCGATTTCTGAGGCGCTGACCATGCCGTTTATCCGGGTGATAGCGCGATTCTTCTCTACCTTATCAGTCTCATCCGTTATCCAGCCTAATCTTCTGGCTGCCGCCTCAAAGACCGGACTGCTCGTCAGGTGCTTGGTATAGTCGGAGAGTTCAAATCTGTTCCCCCAATAGGTCCTGACATCGGTAATCACCTGGCTGGGGATCCCGTACTGGGATTCTACCCGCAAAAGCACAGAGGCCCGGTACATCGGTACCTTGATGTATGTATAGAAAAAGATCGTGGCAAAGACGATCAGGGAGACAATAACTACTTCCCACTTTCTCTTCAGGAATATCCCCGCGTAGTCTCTAAGGTTTAATTCGTATAGTTGTTCCATGCTCAATTCAGCGTTAACGGCCGCGATTCTGCAGGGTGCGGATCGCTTGCCTCAGGTCTATGATGCTGCTAGCGCGGCTGATCAGCGGCCCCATATCATCGAGGAATTTATTGACGTTAGCCACAAAGGTCCGCGGCACAAAGACCACGTCATTTGGCTGCAGGATTATGTCCTCACCGCTGGTTCCTCTGGTGATCGCCTTAAGCATATTCACCCGCAAGGCCTGTGGGTTATCAGTAAGGTTTCCGCGGATGACGATCACACTGTTTCTCTGGGCCTTCTCGGTAAAATCACCGCCTAAAGCTACTGCCTCGATCAGATTGATCGCTCCTTTATATGTATATATCCCCGGATAATTGATATCCCCCAAAAGGATGATCTTATTCCCCTTAAAACTCCGAAGCATCACCGAGACCTGCGGATACTTGATAAATACAGAGAGCTTTTCAGTCATTAACTCTTCAAGCGCCTCTGTCGTCATTCCCGCTACCATGACCCTTCCCACCAGAGGATAAGAGATTTTCCCATCCGGACCGACGATCACCTGTCTGGTAAGATCAGGATTCTGCCAGACGAATATATCAATATTATCTTCAGGAGCGATATAATATTCTATTAAAGGGGCTTCTTCACCAGGCGCCGGCCCCTCCTCTGCTGCCAAAGAACCTGCCCTCGTCCTTAGGTACTCTGTGCCCTGACAAAAGGCGCCGGGAGCATAGAAACTCGCCCCTAATAACCCCAGGATGCTTAAGGTTAATGCTATCCTCTTCATCTGCCCTATCTTATTTTGCCGCTCCAAGTTATAACTATACTATCTTAACATTATATAAGAAATAAAATAGAAATTCCACAAGTTTTTAATTAATTTTTTAAACTTGGTTTACCGCTGAAATTTAGGGCGGGAAAAGGAGCAAAATTAAAGCTTAAAATTTTTTCTTGTAGGTGTATTGGTCAGCAATTTACCGGCGCCCTTGATCAGCCTGCCAAAATAACTCCTCTTGCCCATCGCCGCCCTGGGAGGAAAAAGGCATCTTCTGAAGACTGCCAGATATTCACGTAAGCTTGATGCCTCGATCAGCTCAAGGAGGATATAGCTTAAAAGCCTGTCAAGCATCTTTCTCCTCACCCCCCCGCTTAGAATAACGCTTTTTTTTGCCAGGGTGCGGATAAAGAACCGTTTAAACTTGGGTATTCCAAGCTGACTTAGGGCTTCTTGCGGGAACCTGTCCTTGAAAAAGTCGCTGTTAAGCCGCAGCGCTGTATAAAGCGAACCGCTAAGCCGCCAGCTTTTTGCCTTACTGATCAGGCGCGGCCAATGGATATCATCTGCATGATTTTCAAGCAAACGATTGATATCGCAAACTGCTCTTAGGGTACGGAAGGAATCGCTGTTGACCTGGTGCGCGCAAAGATAAAGTAAAAGCTCTTCGGGCTTGAAGTAATAGTATTTTAACCCTTCCCGATCAAATAACTCTGCCTTTTGCCAGAGTCCCTCTATCCTCTCCGGGGAGCGCGCCATCATCGTGATATCCCAATGAAGCTCGATGGCTTTATATTTAGGTTTTGTAAAACAATCACTCCAGAGCCATTCTTCGATTTCTTTAGGCTGGCAAAAAGAATAACCTAACCCCTCCAGAAGCTTCCTGGATCTATCTTTATCCTCTTGCTTGACCAATAAATCAAAATCAACGCTCTCATCGCGTGCAGCAATATCTCCATAAAGATACTCGGCGAGAAATATCCCCTTTAAGGGAATCACCGGAATTCCCCCCTGGTTAAAGGCCTCGATCACCCTTACTTCCTCCTCAAGATAGAAACTGTTTTTGGCCTGAAGCGAAAGGTGGACTACCTGCAGTTCTTCAAGGGCTTTTTGATCTACGGGGATCTTATCTTTATTGCTCTTTAGGAATTTGTAGGTGCGGCTGGCAATCCCTTTTTGGCAGGCTAAAGTTATGAATTCATCCCACTTGAATTCAGCGTCAATCAACCCCCCGGCTAAAGTAGGATCTTGTGAACCGGCGCAGATGATCAATAACTCCTCTGGTCTTTTATCTATTTTACTCACCCATTATAACTTGAGCTGATCATCAGGCAGATTTGCGCTCCTCTCTTCTTCGATCTGACTGGCGAATAACTCCCGATAACCGCTATGGTTCAGAAGTTCCTCATGTTCTCCGATCGATATAGAGTTTGGCCCTTGCAGAAAATAAACTGAATCCATCTTTTTTACGGCTGAGAGCCTATGAGAAACTACGATTACGGTAGAATGCTTAAGCTCCTTCAATATATTATCGATTATCTTATCTTCTGTTTCTGAATCAAGTGACGACATCGCCTCATCCAGAAGCAGTATCTTTGGCTTCTTGATCAGCGCCCTGGCAATGGCAATCCTCTGCCTCTGCCCTTGAGATATCCTGCAGGCATGCTCCCCGATTAACGTATCATACCCTTCCGGCATATTCATAATAAAATCGTGGGCGCAGGCTAACTTTGCCGCCCGTATCACCTCTTCTATCTTCCTTTTCCCTGAGCCAAAGCTGATATTATAAGCTACAGTGTCGTTCCACAGAAAAGGCTCTTGCAGGGCTACTGCGGTCTGATCATATATAGACTTAAATCTCAAATCGCGTAGGTCATAGCCATCGAGCAAAACAGCCCCTTGATCGACATCGAACAATCTTAAGATCAGATTAAGGGTAGTGGTCTTTCCGCAACCTGACCTGCCGATAAGGGCGATATTAGCCTTTGGCTGTATATTAAAGCTCAAACCCTCAAGGACCGGTTTAGCCGACTGATAGGCAAAACAGACATCCTTAAATTCAACCCTCCCCGATTCAAAAATAACCTCTTTTGCCTCAAGGGCCTCCCTTATCTCCATATCGCTATCCATAACATCTGCCATTCTTTTAAGGGAGATACGGCTCATCACCAGCCTCCTGCCGCATCCGATAAGCGCTCCGTAGGCGCCTGTCCCTTGCGTAAAATAGGCCATGATTGCTCCCAGGCTTCCCAGGGTAAGGCTGCCCCTTATTACCATAAGACTTCCGATAAAACCGATTACGCCGAAGAATATCTTGTTGAAAACAGTAGTCACCCCCTCTGAGGCAAGGCTAATCTTAGCGCTTTTTATGATTAATCTTATATTCTTGAAGAAGGTGTTAAAATACTTCCTTGTCATGACCCTTCCGGTTCCGCTAGCCTTAATAAAATAAATATGCGAGAAGAAATCGCTTAGGATCCGGGTGATCCCCTGGCCAGAGCGGAAGCTGGCCTCCATCAGCTCCTTTCTTTTTTTGAGAAAATACCCCATCCTGAAAATAACCAAAACCTGATAAACTATAACTAGGGCCAGGATCTTGTAATTGATAAATGCTATAACCGCAGTTATATAGACTACCTTAAGTATAGACAGAACCAGATAAATAGGCACATCCACTGCAATCCTCGAACAATTATCTATATCCCCGCTGATCCTGTAGATCATCTCCCCGGTTGAGCGCTCCTGGAAGAACCTAAGCGATAGCCGGTTTATCTTGGCAAAGACATCCCTGGAGAGGTCGATCTTTACCCTCCTGATAGTAAAATCCTTTAAATACATCTTGGATTTATCTACGCCCCAGCGCAAGGCAAATATTGCTGCTCCTATAATTGTGTATCTTATAAATGACGCAGGATCCTTAGCCAGAATGCCCTTATCCAGCATCAGTTTGGCAAGATAAGGATTGATCAAAGTAAAGATCAGGAAAAAATTACCGAGTATTAATAATAGCAACTCAAGTTTCCAGTAACGCCTGAGATATACCGCGAAGCGAAGGAATATCTGCCAGGCATCCTTTAACTCCTCGGTGCTGAAACCTACAATCTTGGAAACCTTAAGTTTTTCATTCATCTTCTATACCTGTCTAATTCCCGCTCAAGCACAGGCCAGAAATCTTCCTCTCTCCTGAACCCCATCCTGTAGCAGGGCATTGTCCTGGCTAATTCTACGCAGGTAGAAAATAACTTATCGATAAAAGGCCTCTCTGTAAAGGCAAGAAATGGAATCTGGTTCATCAGTCCTAAAAGCGCTTCATCTTCTCTCAAAGGTTCCAGAGAGAACTTATCGCTCTTCTTAAGAAAGATCATCGCCTTAAGCGCAGCCCTTACCCTGCTATCGGCCTTGATAAAATCTCTCTGTTTCCAGGGCGTAGCATAGGCCAGGAAACCTCCTGCCCTCTTTTTTACTGCGACTATATCATCACCGATTACGGTATGCCTCCTGGATAAGCTTGCAACCGTAGACTTACCGCCTTCGGAAGGCCCCAGGAATAAAAACCCGCGGCCATCTTTACTTACCGAGGCAGCGTGCAGTAATAACCCATTCTCAAGCGGCAGAATTTGAGAGTAGGCATAATTTATTAAGAGCGGACTTGCTCCTGCAGTCTGCCCTTTTAAATAAAGATGGGTGAGTTTTCTTCTGCCTGGATCGATACGCAAAACATTATTCCTGAAGAAGGAAGCCGCGCCAGCAATGCTTGCATTAACGGGTGCGCTGTCCTGCCTTGGCTCTCTTTCGGTAAACAGCCGGGTATCTCTCCCCGCGTAATTTTTCAACGGTAGCCGTCCTGTCCTCCTTGAAACAAGCTGCCATGACGAATCCATAGGCTTATTGACTCCCTGGATAAAATTCTCTAGAATACCCGGCACTGAAGAGTCAAAATCGATCTTGATCAGCTCGCCGGCGATATCAAAAGTAAATCGCCCTTTTAATTTTTTGATATTTTCTCCCGGGCGATAATCAATCTGACTGGGGCAAAGCTCCTCTTCCCCGAAATACCGATAATAGCTCTCCCAGGTGCCGGGGCAGTATTTTTTGAGCGTGCAATCAATACATTTCACACCCAGGTTTACACGCGGAGTCATTACTACCCGCTTACCGGTATTTTTTTTAAAGGCATAATTTGTAGCCAGCAGCCAATAACGAGTATTCGAAAAATACCTCCAGTACTTCTCTTTAAAAAGGCAGAGGGGAAAGCAGTGAACGGCAAAATTGAATCCCTTTTCTATAAAAAAATCAAATGCCTCTTCGATAAAAGGAACCAGCTCGCTCAACCTTACAGCCAATTCCTTAAAATTATCCAGGGCGTTTCCTTCTAACTCCAGGGATTCAAATGAGACCTGGAATTTAAGAGAGATCAAAAACTCCGCCAGCCTCTTTAAGTCCCGGTAGTTTTGTTTATGGATGACGAGCATGGCGTGCAGATTATAAAAGCCCAAAGAGTGAAGATTAGCTATGCCTCTTACCATCTGCCGGAAACTTCCCTTGCGGCGCGTAATATAATCGTGAATCTTGGGGTTATGGGAATGGAATACCTCGGTGATTATATCAACCCCGCTATTGACCATATCTTTTGCAAATTGCGCATCCTCAAGCCTCCTGCCGTTTGTAAAGACATGCACAATCAGGCCCTTTTGCTTACTCAATCTGATTAAGCCGAGAAGGTGCGGGTCTAGGGTCGGCTCCCCGCCTGCGAAAGTGATCATCGGAAAATCACTGCTTGCCTCGGTGATCATCTTCTTTAGGAAATTGAGATGCGGGTCCTTGAGCTTCCTCTTATCTTCATGAAAACAGTAGCGGCAGTCATTATTGCAGATAAAGCTGGAGAAACAAAATATCCTCATCGGCCTAAAGGGGAACTTGTTTACCTCCTTTAGGGAGCCGGCATAATAGCCTGAAAGGCCGTTCTCCTTACCGCCAAGAAGATCTACCTTCTTATAGTTGTCTGCGTAGGCAGAGGAATGAAAATTGTGCTTACGGTTAATACAGCCGTAGCTGCAATACGCCTTTTCTGAACAATCCCTGCAGATCCGGGGGGCTTTGTTTTTTTTATTTTCTTCTACGAAGTCTCTAAACACGCTCTCTTTACTTGGGTAATCATCAAAGAGACCGCCCTGCTTTCCGCTACAGAAGATAACCCGGTTAAAACGAGAGACCCTAAAGAGCATCGGACATTCAAAGCAACTCCTAATCAGCCCTAACTCCTTTGCCCTTGCGATATCCTCGCCGGAGAAAACACACCTAGGAATGGCATTGATAGCTGCGGCAGCGATATCGCGCTTCTTTAGGCCAAGAAAAAAATCTACTATCTTCCTGCCGGTTGCCGGATTCCTTAAATCATTGGTAAAGAGTTCAAAAAAGATATTATTTACTTGCGCCTTTCGGAGTTTCGGCAAACTGACTCTCTTTAAGTCATTTATCTTTAGTCTTAAATTATGCATTTTATTATTCCCGGCTGACTTACCAATACCGACATTAAATAATAAAAAACCGTTAACATAAATACACTATCCTTGGATTTTAAATAGTATATCACAAAAATCTATGAAGAATAATTGTAAATTAGTAATAGTTGGGAATTGTAGTTTCTTCTGGAAGGTATTAACTTGATTAGGCTATACGGGTGAAACCACTGCTCCATCTCCGATAATGCAATCCATTGCACCCCCCCCTGACTGGCAAGGTCCCGCCGTCACCATCCCTCCGGCAAAACATTGCGCACCGGGTCCCGTTCCGGTATTACAAGGTCCCGTGATCCCGGGCCCAACACCTGGTGCGCAGCACTGGCCCTGCGCTTCTCCTATCGAACAATTAATACTTGGGTTTTGTCCGCTCACGCACTGAGCTGCTCCGAGACCAAGGTTACAGTCGCCCGTAGGACCATCGCCAGGTTCGCAAGCACCGTCTGCATCAATTCCATGCGTACATTGACCAGTCGCACCAGTACCGGTATTACACGGAGCAACGGCCCCGCTGCCGGCGACGCAACCAGTCGCCCCGGTAACTGAAACCGGATTCTTGCGCAAAGAGGAGAATGGATCCAGGATAGAAGGGGGCTCGTAAGGAATCTTTGCTGGTTTTGACTCTTCTTTCTTGCTATCTTTCGGATTACTCATAACTAAATATTATTATATTAGAATATGGAAGGCTTTCAAGACAAATCTATCCTGCCTTCGCCCTTCTACTTTAACCAGCAGTAAAGTGAACGGTCTTTGATCCCTCCGGGATAGTAATATGGCTGGCAGCGGTGGCCGATAAAACAAAGATATTGAAATTTGCAGCCCTGGCACTGCGCAAGCTTGTTCAGATCAAGTTCAAACGGCTTACGGAAGGAATTCATCAACTCTGAATCCTCCCATATCTCTTTCAGGGACTTCTCCTTTAGGTTTCCGCATCGCGCCTCCCAGATTATCTCACAGGGGGTAACCTCTCCGTCCGGCCGGATAGCGCATTTATTCCTGGCTGCGCCACAGGGAGGAATGACTATCTTATCAGCCTTTGGCTTGTAACTTCCGAGCTTTTCAAACTTCTCCTTTTGGGTAAGGTATGAACCGCTGATAAAATCGCTAAACTCCTCCTTTGCCTTCCAGACCGCATCTATCGCCTCTCTCTCTTCTGCCGGAGTTAGATATATCTCTTTTATAAAGCAAGGGGCATTGCCTCCGAAGAAGACATGGTTGAAACGTATTCCGGCTGCCTTAAGCTTCTTGCCTAATAAAACCATCTGGCGTACATCCCTGAAATTTATCTTATTCAAAGTCGCTGAAAGCAAAACCCTTACCCCCTCTTCGCACAAGGCCTCTATGCCTTTTAAACACATATCAAAAGCGCCCTGCCCCCTGATCATATCCATGATCTTGGAATTAGAACCGTCAAAACTTACCGTGGCATGCGGCAGCCCGTGCCCCTTTAGCCAGTGCGCCATATCGCGGTCAATCAGGGTAGCATTAGTATTCAACGAGAGGCTAAAAGGATATCGGCATAAATATTCTACTATTTTCTTGAAATCCGGATGACATATTGGCTCACCGCCAAAGATGCTGATACTCCTTACCCCGCCCTGGGCCAGCTGGTCAATTACATCAAAGAGTTTCTTGGTTGTCATATCCGACCCTTCCTCAGGTATGTTCCTATTGAAACAGTGTTTGCAGGAGAGATTGCATTTAGAGGTTATACCGAAGGTTAGGCTCTTTAGCTGGCTTGGCCAGCTAAGGGAGCCCTCCAGCATCCCCTTCTGGCGCAGCTGTGAGATAAAATTATCGAAATCACCTGCCAGCCTGTTTTTGTCAGATACTTCGAATCTACTATTTAAACCCTCAATGATCTCATCCCTGGTGCTACTACCGTCAAGCCTCCTCCAGATGAACTTTCCGGCAGGATTAAGGGTATTGACCTTTCCTGTGCCGGGATTAAAGAGCAGGCCTGTATCCTCCTCCTCTTTCAATATAACCTTGGGATCCCGCTTCAAAATATTTATCTGCAAGCTGCCGGCTCCTTTCTCTCCAAGAAACCCCTCCTGGATAATGCCCTGATGAAGCGCCTTGACTCTTTTCTGGATAAGGCTTTATCTATATTATATCTACTCTGCAAAAATTCAGCAACAGCACGGCCTTGCCTGGGCTTTTTTAGAAAATCCCATAATTCTATTCCGGTGCGGTTCAATATATATCCCCTTAGGGTCTTGAGGTTGTAGATTACCTTGCTTTCGTTGAAATCAGCTGTTAAGGCATTCTTTGAGCGCGCGATCTTCGTCATTTATTTCGTATGCCGTTTTCCTTTAAACAATTATCCTCGAGGCCGGAAACAATCCCTGCTCATACGCCTCCCGGCAAAACGACAAAGGCGCCAGAAGTGAACCATCGGTATAATACGCCTCAGCCCGGCATTTACCTAAACAGTAATGCTTAAACATACAGCGGCCGCAGATCCCGGTCAACTTTTCCGGCACCCCTTCCCTGATCTCTTTTAAAATGGCGTGATTCTCCCAGATATCTTTTATCCTGTCTTTACCGATCTCGCCTAATACAAGCGTCTGGGAGCTTGAGCCTATTCCGCAAATGGAGATTCTGCCGTCCCCTAATATACCGAGAATACCAAAAATTCCACAGGTACTGCAGCGGCGCTGAAAGCGCCCGCTGACTAAAGGATAAAATGCCGGAGGGATATCAAAGGTTACGTTTATCTTAGGCTCCTGCTTTAATTCTTCGGTCAACTGGTAATAAAATTCTATGGTTTCTCTTACGCTTAATGCCTGATCGTCCTTATGCATGCTTTCAGCCCGCGAAATACTGTTTATGGGATTGATCTTCACTGAATTCGCTCCCAGCGCCTTAGCTAAGACGATCGTAGATTTTAGATGTTCTTTATTCCCGCGCCAGAGCGCGATGATCACCTGAGTATTTAGCCCCTCTTTTACTAAATGCCTCATCCCTTCCAGGGTATCATTAAAGGAGCCGGGAACCCCCCTTAAGGATTCATGTATTTGGGTGTTCGGGCCATCGATCGAGACTGCTACGTGCCGGGCCCCTGCCTCCTTTAGCGCCCTTGCCTCTTTTTCTCTGACTAGAGTAGCGTTTGTCTCCATAGTAAAGCTGATCTTATTCTCTTTAAGGTAATTCAAAAGTTCGAATATATCGCTTCTGGTAAAAGGCTCGCCTCCAGAGATCTTGACTGACTTCATCCCTAATCCCCTGCACTCCTCAAGCGCAGAGATGAGTTGTCCAAGACTTATCTCGTCATCCTTTACATCTGTATTATCGGTATAGGGCGGATTGATCCAGCAGTGCCGGCACTTAAGATTACAGTATTTAAAATATATGTAAACAGTACTTAAGTTATGCTTTCTTTGCTGATTTATCTGCTGCGGTTGAAATTCTTCCAGAAAGCAAATGCTCATTATTTATTCAATCCTTCGTAAACTTCTTTTCTTATGCGCGCCTGGCGGCAGGACTCAGGCAACCTTGCTAATAACGAACCCCTCTCCAATAAGCTCATCCCGGGGCAGGCAAAGCAGTAAGAAGCCAATGCGCAACCGCGGCATTCTATTCTGTCGCTTACGCGCAATGAACGCAGCCTGTTGATCTCTTTATTGCTCCTCCAGACTTTAATCAAGGACTTATCGACTAAGTCGTTATCGTCATCCAGCCTGATCTGTGCGCAGGGATTCAATGCTCCGTAAGGGGTAATATTGCAGGAGTTCCAGCCTGTGCCGCATAAGAGATTACTTGCCTTAACCTTCATTGGCTTAACTTCCTTTTCTGAACCCCTAAATTCCTTAAACTCCCTTTGGAAGTAATGCTTAAGCTGCCTGGCTGTCGGCCGGTATTTTAAGGGGCGCCTGGAGCCATCATCGCAGGGAAAGATCGATAAGCCGGCTGCCGGGTGGCGCACCTGGGCGCCTAAACCCTTAACGAATTTATTTAACTTCCAGATCTGATCTATATTCTGCCGCATCAAGACAGCCTTGACTAAGACCCTTACCCTTTTTGCCGCCAACAGTCTTATCGCATCGGTGGTCCGCTGAAAAGAACCTCTCACGCGGGTAATTCTCTCATGTGTATCCCTGAAGCCGTAAAGGCTGATCTCAACCGCTAACGGATATAATTCCCTGATGCGATCGACATTCTGATCATTGATTAAGGTGCCGTTAGTGAAGATCCTTAGGGCAAAGTTCAGCTTCTTGGCAAACCCGGCGATTTCAAAAAAATCACTTCTTAAAAGGACCTCTCCTCCGGAAAAGGTAAGATAAAGACAGCCGGATTTTTTTAATTGCTTCAATAAAGAAAAAACAGCTTCCTTATCTATTTCTCTGGGGTTATTCCCTTTAATAAAGCAGTGTACGCACTTTAAATTACAGTGGTGGGTGAGCTCAAACAGACAATTTAAGGGAATTAATCTCTCCCTTGATTTTGCAATCAGATGATCAAAGGACAGGATATGCATATTAATTTTACATTCCTACGACATGTTCGAAGCGCAATTGGTGTCTATGTTGCAAGCCATTAAAATCTGTTTTTGCTCTGATTTGACCTTCCTGATCCCTGGCTCCTGCCAATGCTTTTTTGAGCTTACTTTTTTATTTGCCTTCATCTTAAGCCCTCCTTTAATTACAAGCTGATTAATCTTTGTTTCAGCATCTTACTGATCGCCTCTTGCGTTTCTTGCTCTATTTTCTTACCATCGCCTGCATATTCATTCTGAAGGATGCTAATAATCTCCTTCATACTGTTGCGTCCGTTGCATAATTGCCAAATCCGGGTGGCGGTTGGATTAAAGATATGCAGCTCCTCTGATAAAGAAGCGGGCTGTCCTTGCAGATTGATGATCACTGCCTCCTGGTCGATGATCCGCCAGGCCAGGTTTTTATTCTTTTTAGGAAGCTTATTTAATCGCCGCATTTAAAAACCTCCAGAGAGACTTATCAGGTTTAAACCCTAAACGATAGCACTTAAGATTCTGCGCAAAATCGCAGCAAATTCTAAAACGTTTTTTTATTATAGCATAATTCAGGGGGAGATAAATACTGTTTTTGCATAACTCAACTAAGGCCTCGGTTTTGCTAACCGGAGTGATTTTATGGCTAGCGGATTTTTCCAGAAAGAAAATCTCCCTGATAGCGTATGAACGGTTAGACACCGATTTTACCTCTCCGTGCCAGGGATTGGCGTAGATTTTGAAACTTCTTTTTTGTCTGCGTAAAATGATCCTGTCGTAATTTAAGACCTTTAATCCCTCCTTAAGCGCTAATCCGGCGATAGTAGATTTTCCGCCTCCTGAGGGAGCAATAAAAAGATATGCCTTCCTGCTGTCAAATACAGCGCAGGCATGCAGGATCAAGCCGTCATTTTTGATCAGCTTCAGTCCCACAAGCATGGAAGGTAAAAGGTATAATAGGGGCCCTGCTGAATTATCCGCGCAATACAGCTTTACCTGTTTTAAACTTGAGGAAAACTCAGCCAGAGAATGCCTTTTGCCTTGCGGAAAATACAGCCTGAACAGGCCGTTGTCCCTGCTAAGCTGCCAGCTGGAGGCAGATAAAGAAAACCGCTCTTTATCAGGGACCGGAAAATCCTTAATCGTAGTACTTATATTAATATCGGGTTTTTGCCGAGATAAAAAAGCCTTATAATATCTCTCCAGGCGTTTCTTTAAGGCCGGATGAATAGTGCGTATGGATACATTTATCCCGCCGACTGTAAAAATCAACTTGTCTTTATTGGATCTCCTGGGCATCTATCTTTTAGCTTCGCTAATGGGAATCTTTAACCGCCGGTTGAGTTTGAACCTTAAAAGGAATAGCGGGGAGATTACCGCCAATAACAGATTAATCATCTGACTTCGCAGGCCCACAAGACTGATGATTCTATCACCTCTTAAAATCGCTGTTGCCTTGCCGAAAAACTGTTTTGCATCAACGATCTCCCCCAGAGAAAAGGAGCAATCACCGCGCGCGCGCATCCGGATGTTGCCGTTGCGGCCCGTCTTCATCACCAGGCGGTGGCAGATCAGCGCTCCTTGTGATTTATAGGCGATGATATCCCCGATCTTTAATTCCTGGGGAGAGACTTTGGCGATTAACAGCTTATCCCCTGGCCGGCAAGACGGCCACATGCTCAAGCCCGAAATTTTAAAATAGGAATGCTCCTGCATTATATGCGCTTTCGTTTATTATAATTCCAAGCAAAGCCAAATTCAAGCCTCATCTTTATGGTGTTGACAACTGGTAAAGGCAGGGCTAATATACCTTGGTATGGATTTTAGAATGAATGATATACAAATCCAAAGAAAAACTGATTTCGCAGCCGCAAAAAGGCTGATCCTGCTTTGCGCTGCGACCCGCATGCGCCAGGACAAGCGCCAAGAGACAGAAGCGCTGATTACTAATGGCCTGAACTGGGAGTTCGTCTACAGCCTAGCGCTGCGTAACCGTCTTATGGCGCCGGTCTATAAAAATATCTGTGCATTCAGTAGCCAGATCCCCGAAGAGGCTCTTGATAAATTCAAATCCGCCTACTACCTGCTGCAATTGCAAAACCAGCGCCGCTATCAGGGCTTAGGAAAACTCCTGGAGGCCTTTAATCAGGAAAAAATCCCTGCCCTCCTCTATAAAGGGGGAGCGCTGGCAGAAATCATCTATCGCGATATCGCCTTCAGGCCGATGCAAGACTTTGACCTGCTGGTCAAGCCGCAGGATTGGCCAAGAATTAAGAATATATTGTTGCGGCTAGGCTACACCCTTCCCCCCACGGCAGAAGTATTATCCCGCTCAGGAGAAGACCATATCGGATGCGGCAACAGTAGCGGTACCGGAGTCGAGTTCAAGTTTAACCTCTTCTGGCTGGATTGGCCTGATTTTAAAAAAGCTAGTATTTGGCAGGAAGCGCTCCAGACCAAGGTTGCCGGGAAGCCGGTCCTCATCCCCTCAGCCGAAGACCACCTGCTTTTATTATGCCTGAGCCTCATCAGGCACAGGTACCAGGGGTTGATCTGGTTCTGCGATATCAACGAATTGGTTAGCTTTTACGCAAAAGAAATCGATTGGGCAAAGGTAGTAAATAAGGCAAAACAAAAAAGGATATCTACCTTTGTCTATTACGGCCTGTTTTTGACTAAAGAGATCTTCGAGAGCGCAATACCGCAGGATGTACTGAGGAAGTTGTCTCCCGATTACTTACAGCGCAGGCTCTTCGGGTATTTTTACAATATCAGAAACATTATAAATTTACAATCTATAAGCGAATATGTTTACAGTACGCCGGGGGTGCAACTTCTGCAGCTGTTACTGATCGACAAACTGACCTTGCGGCCGCGGTATCTCCTCAAAGATATCGCCTACTTTCTAAGGCTGGCCCTTCACCTTCCCAAAGCAAAACCGGGCGAGTCTATGCTCACCGGTTCGCTAAAGGCTTCTCTCCAGAGAATAAAACGATTATCTTTGCTGGTTCTTAAGACACTGAGGCGGGTTTTTTCAATCAGCGGCGTGCGCGCGCAAAGAAGAAATAAAAGGTTTGCGCGGCCTTCTTGAGGCCGATAAAGAAGAAGTCAATCAGCGGCTTAAGAAACCTCTTTATTCGCGGAGGAACCGCATTTTTTCTGGCTTTAAAAAAAAGCATTATTCGCCCGGTTGCCAGATATATCCACCGGATGAATTTATTGTCGATTAATATATTCTTATTGGGATCCTCTGCGGAAAATGCCTGCCGGACTACTCCTACCAGCGCCTGCTCATCGATAAATCCTGCGTTCATATAGGCCTGATTATCGCCCTTGGTTACAAAAATCCTCTGGCCGTTTCTCTCAATAAGCCTGATCACGCGGTGCGCCACCAGATTCCTGCCGCTTTTGTACATAATTATATCGGCTAAGCTGATATCTTCAGGCCTTGTCTTCTCAACCAGGATATCCATGCCCTGCCTTAGGGTGGGATACATGCTCCTTCCGCAAAAGTCAGCCTTGATCCTGCCATCCTTCTGTAGAATTTCAAGGGCAAGATCTATTGAATCTGATTTAGGGTTTAGGGAACTTGGGGTAGTTGTCTGCATCTTATCCTTAAAATTAAGCCCCGCATCTTCATCTTGAAAATGCGGGGCTTAAATCGGTCTCACGAGTTGACTTATCTCTTCTTCAGCTTATCCAGAAAATCAGAGAGTGCTTTCTCTGCGATACCCTTGCAGCCCAGGCCGAATGCCAAAGCAACAGCCAGGCCGATAGAGGCGACCATAATGCTGATAATCAGATGGATTATCTTAGCGCCAATACCCAGCTGCTCCAGGGCGATGATCACTGCAAATACGACCGTGGATACCTCAACCACCTTAGCCAGAACCTTTGAGTGGGAGAGCCCGGCGTTGTTTGCTGCGGTAACGACGATATTCTTCAAGATCGTCGCGACGAACATACCTAAGATCAGAATGAATATTGCTGCGATGATGTTAGGTATGTAAAGCACCACGCTGTTTAACAGTGTCGCTGCGATGGTAAGTCCCACCGCGTTTACTGCAACCACGAATGTGACCAGAAGCATCAGCCAGTAAGCGATTACCCCGAGCAATTCGGAGAACGAATAGCTT
The DNA here is from genome assembly GCA_042577285.1 of Candidatus Omnitrophota bacterium. Classification (GTDB taxonomy): domain Bacteria; phylum Omnitrophota; class Gorgyraeia; order Gygaellales; family Profunditerraquicolaceae; genus JBHPDM01. Next base: position 18,075 of record JBHPDM010000014.1, on the reverse strand, counting down.
ATGCTTCCCTTCTCAAGCAGGTCTTCCAAACCGATACGTTCGGAGAGCTCATCGATCTTTATCGCCTTCAAAAGCCTGGTGACCAACGTCTTGATCGCCTTGGCGATGATCCAACCGATGATCAGGATCAAGATTACCAAGAGTGCGTTTACTAAGAACGAACCGATCTGAGCCAGAATGACCTTGGCGGGTTCTACTAAAATTTCCTGCCAACCGTTCATTCAACCACCTCCTTTGGTTAGGTTGCACTTTCATAAAGGTATCATAATAATCAGCTTATGTCAAGAATTAATTCACCTTCCCCCGACGAACTCCCTCCCCCATCATAAAAGGGACGCTCTTTTTGCTAATCGGGAAAGTGTCCCCTTTTTTGACTTTAGGGGACAGTTTCTGCTTTAGCAAAAAGAGCGTCCCTTTTTAGAAGGGGAGGGTTTGACCGTCGTATGCTGCTTCGACCGGAATGCCGGTCTTCTGGGAGAGCTCTTCGGCCTTAAGATGAGGTTTAGCCTTGAGCATCCCCATGCCGAAGTGAGTCAGGATTGCCCTTTTAGGCTTTATATCTCGGATCAGGGCTTCTACATCGTAAAGCGAGAGATGGTCAATACCGGGCCGGGGTTCGGGAAAAACAACACTGATGATCAGAATATCTGTTTTATAGAAATCGGCGAGCTCTCTGAAGTATTTTGTATCGGTAAGCAGGCCGATGCTGGTATCTTTGATATTAAACTTCAGACCGTAAGTCTCTACTGTATGCTGATGCCGCATAGAGGTCCTGAATCCAAACTCCCCCACCTTATACTCATGCTCCGGATGTAAGGACACGATCTCCTCCGGGTAATCACTGGTATGCTTAAGGATTACAGAGTCAAGCTCTGTTACATCCGACGGGCAAAAGACGATCCCCTTCCTCTTGAAGCCACCCTCCGTCATCGCCTCGATCATCACATTGATGTCGCCTGAGTGATCCAGGTGGCGGTGAGTGAGGATTATCGCATCAAGCTGGGATGGGTCAAGCTTTGGCCGGCTGGCGGCACAGCGCACAATACTCCCCGGGCCGGGATCGATCAATACATTAGTACCTTTACAGGAGACCCAAATGCCCCCTGAGGCGCGCAGTTGCTTTATCATCACAAAGCGGGCGCCGGCAGTACCCAGGAATTTTACAAAATCTTTTACTTTAGCCATATCTTGCCTAATTCCTCATTTATCTTTTTGACCTGAGTGTAATTCAATTCCGGCTTCACTGTACCCTCGCGTTTCTTCTTCCCGGAAACACCCTTTTCAGGATCAATAAACTCATCTACGTTCATCAGGGCGCAACCGACTGACCGGACAAAGTGCCTTATGTCTTTGTCATCGGTGACTACAACAATATTCCTGGGGTTGGCGCAAGCCTCTGCTATCTTCTTGATCTTGCTATCTGCGCTATCCTTTCCTGAAGAGATGATCTCAATATCGCTGTAGTCTCTAAGCCGTGCGCCTCTGTCGGCGTAACCGTCAAAGACTACCACGACCTTATTTCTAGGGCTTCCGGTCAGGCTTTTAGATTTGATCAGGCTCAGGAGTGCTAAGCGCGGGTCTTTGATCTTCTTACTGGCGAGCTGGAGGAACTTGCTGTGGTTTATCGTGTTGTACCCGTCGATGATGAACCGTAAGGGCATAGATGATCCCTCCCAGAATGCCGTAAATCAATATCACGGCGAAAGACAAAAGCGAAGCGGCAAAGGTAAGGTCACTACTCACACCTACCTTGGCAAAGAAAAACACTGCTGTGGCATCCCTTAATCCCAAACCTCCGATGGAAATAGGCAGGAAGGTAATCGCATTTATTATCGGGATGAAGATAAAGAAATAGATGATATTTACCTTTATCCCTATGGATAACGCTATCAGGTAAAAGACCACCGGGCAGATGCCCTGGATCGCTAAAGAGATCAATAGATTCTTTACTGCCACCCCCTTATGATGCCTGAAGATATGCATCTCCTGGTGTAGGAGTTTTATCCACTCCCTGATCTTTCCGGCGTGCGGAGAATGAAGAAGTTTATTGATCTTGGCATAGATCGTTTTATTGAATATCATCAAAAGCGCAACGGTCAGTATGGCGGTGATAATCCCTACCGAAGCAAGCACGCTTACGTCCTGTATATACCTCCAACCAAAAATAAGAGCAAAGAGCGCTATGAGCGTAAGCGCGATGAAACCGCTCAACCTGTCCAAAAGCACCGTTGCCACCACTCCATGCGGCTTTTTGGTGTGCACCGACAGATCGATACTGCGCACCAGGTCCCCGCCGATCGTCGATGGCAGGAACTGATTAAAGAAGAGGCCGCCGGCGATAGATATGATCACCCTTTTTAGCGGCAGGCGGATATCCGCTGCCTTAAGCAGCATATTCCAGCGGAAGAGGCAGAGTATATAATTTACGAAGAAAAGCAGGAATCCGAATAATAAAAGCGGCTTGTCCGCGTTCTTTATCGCCCCGACCAGATTATCTACGTCTACATGCTTAAATAGGACAAAAAGCAGGAGCGCGGTAACGAAAATACGCAGGAAGATTGATAATGCTTTCTTGGGCATTTATATGCCTTCTAGCTTTTTGCCGGTCAACTTCTTATAGCCTTCCAAGTACTTTTCGCTGCTCTTTTCGATAATCTCTTTGGGGAGATTCGGTCCGGGCGGCGTCTTATCCCAATCCAGGGTCTCAAGATAATCCCTGACAAATTGTTTATCGTAGCTGGGCTGGGATTTCCCTGGTGCATATTGATCCTTGGGCCAGAAGCGCGATGAATCCGGGGTAAGCGCTTCATCGATTAAAATTATCTTATCATTGTGTATTCCGAACTCAAATTTTGTGTCGGCGATAATGATCCCGCGCGAAAGCGCATATTCGCTTGCCTTCTTATAGATCTTGATACTTAACTCTTTTAATTTTTCTGCAGTCTCCTTGCCGACCGCGCCCTCGATATGCTTCTGATCGACATTCTCGTCGTGTCCGGAATCTGCTTTAGTGGCGGGCGTGAATATCGGCTCCGCAAGTCTATCTGATTGCTTAAGCCCTGCGGGCAGTTTTATCCCGCAGATAGATTGACTCTTTTTGTACTCTTTCCATCCGGAACCGGAAAGATAACCCCTGACCACGCACTCTACGGGAATCGATTTTGTCTTCAACACCATCATCGAACGCCCTGCAAGCTCACTCTTATATTTTTGCGCTTCTTCAGGGTATTTATCAATATCAACGGTTACAAAATGAGTAGGGATTATATCTTTTATAAAATCAAACCAGAAGAGCGAGATACTGGTAAGCACCGCCCCCTTATTAGGGATACCGTTAGGCAGGACCACGTCAAAACATGATATGCGGTCGCTTGAGACGATCAACAGCTTATCTCCCAGGTCATATACATCGCGCACCTTGCCGCGCTTAAAAAGCTTTAAATCCTTAAAATCTGTCTTTAGTAAAACCATCCCCCACCTTTATTAGGGACGCTCTTTTTGCTAATCGGGAAAGTGTCCCTTTTATCCACAGGCCCTGTGGATAAGGGGACAGTTTCTGCTTTAGCAAAAAGAGCGTCCCTTTTTTAGAAGCGGTTTTGCAGGCTCTTGAATTCTTGCCAAAGCTCCTTAGGCAGTTTCCTGCCAAATCTTTTGAAGAATTTCTTTACGTCTTTTAATTCCTCAAGCCAGGCCTTTTTATCTATGCTCAAAAGTTTATCCATCACCTGAGAATTTAATTTCAAGCCGGTCATATCTATATCAGCCGGCTGCGGCAGATAGCCGATCGGAGTCTCGACCGCTCCCGCCTCGTTATTGCATCGCTCCAGTATCCACTCCAGGATGCGCAGGTTCTCTCCGAATCCCGGCCACAAGAATTTACCGTGTTTATCCTGCCTGAACCAGTTCGCGGCAAATATCTTAGGGGCTTTAGCCATACGCTTGCCCATATCCAGCCAATGCCGGAAGTAATCCGCCATATTGTATCCGCAGAAGGGAAGCATCGCCATCGGGTCGCGGCGCACTTCACCCTGTTTTCCGTACTGTGCAGCTGTGCGCTCGGATGCCATAGTCGCTCCGATAAAAACTCCGTGCTGCCAGTTAAAGGACTGATAGACCAGGGGAGTAATATGAGTCCTGCGCCCGCCGAATATGACCGCTGAAATCGGAACTCCGTGGTGCTGCTGCAGGCGGAATGATGCTGTGGGGCAGTTAGCGATCGGGGTGGTAAAACGGCTGTTCGGATGCGCACCCTTTACCGGCTTGCCGTCCTCGTCCTTCATTCCCGGCTTCCATGGCCTCCCCTTCCAATCGCTCCCGCTTTGCGGCACAGGCCCATCCATCCCCTCCCACCATAAGGTGTGATCCGGCTTCAACACGACATTGGTAAATATACTATTCTTTTTGAGCGTCTCGACCATATTGGGGTTGCTCTGTGAATTTGTGTTAGGCGCGACGCCAAAGAATCCTGTTTCAGGGTTGACCGCCCAAAGGGAGCCGTCGGAATCGATGCGCATCCAGGCGATATCATCACCCACGGTCCAGATCTTATAACCTTTACGTTTAAGCCCCTCCGGAGGCATCAACATCGCCAGGTTCGTCTTTCCGCAGGCGCTGGGGAATGCCGCGGCGATATACTGGATCTGGCCGTTGGGCTTCTCGATCCCCATCACCAGCATATGCTCGGCAAACCAGTGCTCGCGGCGGGCTATCCAGCTGGCAATACGCAGAGAAAGACACTTCTTCCCTAAAAGCACATTCCCTCCGTAACCTGAACCGACGCTCCAGATAGCATTATCCTCCGGAAAATGCATGATCAATCTTCTATTGATATCCAGCTCCGCTTTAGAATGGAGACATTTAGTAAACTTATCATCCTTCTCCAGCTGCCTTAATACCTCTTCCCCCGCCTTGGTCATGATCAGCATATTCAGGACTACATAGCGCGAATCAGTCAACTCCACGCCGATCTTGCTGAATTCAGAACCGACAGGTCCCATGGAGAATGGGATCACATACATCGTCCTTCCGCGCATCGAACCCTTGAAGATCGCTCCGGCTTTCTTGTAGGCCTTGCGCGGAGACATCCAGTTGTTATTCGGGCCGGCATCACCCTTCTTCCTTGTGCAGATAAAGGTAAGCCCTTCGGTGCGGGCAACATCATTGACGGCAGTACGGTGCAGGACGCATCCGGGATGTTTATTCTGATCCAAGGGGATCAGTTCGCCGGTAGCTATTGCCTCTGCCTGCAGTCTCTCCTTCTGCTCTTTGGAGCCGTCCACCCAGACGATAACATCCGGCTGGCACATCCGTGCCATCTTCTCCACCCAATCGATCAATTTTTTGTTGTGCGTAGGGTATTTAATCATTGGTTTAACAGGTATTTGTGCGCTGAATCTGCGGCAGTCGCTCCGTCGCTGCAGGCAGTAACCACCTGGTACAGGCTCTTCTGCCTGCAGTCTCCGCAGGCAAAGATACCTTCCTTAGAAGACTTCATTTTATTGTCCGTTATTATAAAGCCTTTTTCATCCAAATCCAACAGCTTTTTTACAATACCGGTATCCGGAGCGATCCCGACAAAGATGAAGACGCCGTCACAGGAAAGCTTAATTTTAACGCCTGATTTAACATTCTTGATCTTTACCCCATCTACCTTATTTTGCCCGCTCACCTCCTCGATAACGCTATCCAGTACAAAATTGATCTTCTTGTTCTTTCGCGCTTTCTCCTCTAAGACCTTAGAAGCGCGCAGCTGGGCCCGGCGATGTATAAGCGAGACTTTACTGGCGTACCCAGTCAAAAAAATCGCCTCCTCGATCGCCCTGTCCCCGCCACCAACCAGAGCAATCTCCTTATTCTTAAACATTGGCCCGTCGCAGGTGCCGCAATAAGATACCCCGCGGCCGATAAACTTCTCCTCTCCTTCAACGCCTAATTTTTTATATTGCGCGCCGGTTGCAATGATTATGCTTTTCGCCTCAAATGACTTCTCCTGCGCCTTGATGCCAAAAATGGGATTTTTGAGTCTTTTGCTTTCTGCGATTTCTATGACTTCTTCGCTTTCGATTCTTACACCTAAATCAGTCACCTGCTTCCTGAATCTCTCCACCAGTTCCCCGGTAGGGATACTCTCAGGAAACCCGGGAAAGTTCTCGATCCCAGGTGAGAGCAGGATCTGGCCGCCGACACTCATCTTCTCAATGATCACAGTCTTAAGCCCGAATCTTCCGGCATACAGCCCGGCAGTTAAACCAGCGGGACCGGCACCGATGATGATCAAATCATGCATAATGAATCCTTATAAACAGCCTGTGCCTGATAGGAGCTTCGCACTAATGGCCCGGAGGCCACAGTCTTAAAACCAAAACCGATGGCTATCCGGCGGTATTTCTCAAACTTCTCCAAACTGATAAACTCTTTTACCGGATAGTGGTCCTTCGAAGGCGCTAAATACTGCCCCAGGGTTAATATATCGCAGGAGTTCTTGCGTAAATCGATCATCGCTTCGATAACTTCATCCTCCCTCTCCCCTAAGCCAAGCATGATCGACGATTTACTGATCTGGTAAGGATTTAGCTCTTTTATTTTGCTTAAAACACTTAAAGAAACTTTATAATCAGCTTTTGGCCTTACCTGATCATAGAGGCGGCTTACGGTCTCTAGATTATGGGCGATCACATTCGGCTTAGCATCCGCGACGGTTTTAATGCTTGCGGGGGTGCCGCGAAAATCAGGGATCAAAACCTCTACTCCTACCTCAGGATTGTATTCCCGCAGCAGTCTTATACTCTTTGCAAAGACCTGCGCTCCTCCATCAGCTAAATCATCGCGGGTCACAGAGGTGATCACTACAAAGCGCAACCCCAGTTTCACGGCTGCCTCTTTGATGCGCTGCGGTTCATCCAGATCGATATCCAGCGCTCCGCCGCTGCTCTTTCCTACTGCGCAGAAGCGGCAGTTACGCGTACAGGTATCACCCAAGATCATAAATGTCAATTGAGATTCGTTGAAGCAACGGTTAAGATTCGGACACTTCGCTTCCCTGCAGACGGTATTCAAGCCTGATTCCGATAAGAAGTCAAGCTGCGCCCGGACTTTATCTTGAGGTAATTCCTGTCTGAACCATGCGGGTAATCTATTCTTCATTTTTGCGTGGCGATGAATTTTGCTATTGAGCGGTCATAGGTTTTCTCTGCGCTATCAGGGAAGAAACACGCCGGAAGCTGATTCATCTTACGATGATAGTGCAGGCATTCGCAGCAGGTCCCTTTTCTTAAGCAGGGGTCATAACTACAGTTGCAGTTTGCAAGATTTTGTTTTCTGTTCTGGCAATCCTTCATTTTGTGCCCTCTTTTTTAATCCGGCTAATTTCTTCTTCAACTTGAACTTGTCAAAAAATGAAGCGTAATCTACGATCACCTTGCCCTTAAGGTGGTCTATCTCATGCTGCAGCACGCAGGCAAAGAAACCTTCGGTGTCGATCTTGACCTCCTTGCCGTTCTCATCCATCGCCTCCACCGTGACATTGGCAGCGCGCCTGACATCGAGGCAGACATCGGGGACGCTCAGGCACCCCTCCTGATTGACCTGGCGGCCGGACCTCTCAGTGACCTTTGGGTTTACTAATTTATAAAGCCCTTCGCCTATATCAACGACGATCATCGAATCATCCAGGCCCACCTGCGTGGCAGCCAGGCCGATACCCGAACCGTCATACATCAGCCTGGCCATCTCGCTTAAATTCCGGCGGTGCTCGTCCGTTACGCTGGCCACCGGTCTTGCCCTCCTCCTCAGGCAGGGATCGCCGTATATTCTAATCCTTAATCCGGTTTCTTTCATCGACTTTGACGATCTTTGGCTTTATTGCTTTTGCTTGCCTATCCTCAGCCAGGGCGTAAGCGACGATCACTACCTCATCCCCTACCTTAATACTATGTGCAGCCGGGCCGTTCATACAGACAACTCCTGAGCCGGCCTCACCCTTGATCACGTAAGTCTCCAGGCGCGCGCCGCTCTTAAAGCTGAAGACCTCCACCTTTTCGCCGGGGATAAGATCCGCTTGGCTCATCAGATCTTCATCAATGGTGATACTTCCTTCATAGTGAAGTTTAGCTTCAGTGATTCGCGCGCGGTGGATCTTGGATTTTAAAACTGTCCTGATCATTATCTCTACCTCAGACTTTCCTTTATACATTCGCGGCCGGAAAACCGCACTCTTTAGAGTAGGGATGAATAATGGCCGCTCAGTATTTCGCTCTGGGAAAACACGGGCTTTAGCCCGGGGAGCTTCATTCTGCCTTTAAGGCCTCGGCTATTGCCTGGCCGAACTCCCTGGCGGCAAAAGGCCCTGCTGCAGTGATTATATTACCGTCCTGTTCTACGGGCTTCGCCGTATAATCTGCGCCCGCTGCCTTCAGCTGCTCACCCTCTGATGACCAGACAGTAGCACGCTTGCCTTTAAGCACGCCTGCCTTGGCTAATGTCACCGGAGCTATGCAGATCGCAGCTGTTACCTTTCCTGCCAAAACAGCCTCCCTGGCTAATTTATGGGCAGTAAGATCATCCCAATATTGGCTTGCGCCCGGGCCCCCGACAAATATCACCGCATCAAAATCAGCTGCCTCGATATCGCTTAAGAGCATATCCGGTTTTGCTTTGCCTCCCAATTTCCCCTTCGCCTCGCTAAGGACGATTGAAGCAAGTTTTACCTCAATTCCGGCTTTCTCCAGGACCTCTTTAGGCTCAAAGAGCTCTTCGTCGCGGAATCCATCCTGGGCAATGATCATCACTGCTTTCTTCATCTTGGCCACCCCCTCTTCGGCAAAACTGAAACCAAAAAACGCAATCAGCGCAGCTAATGTCAGGAAAAATACCTTCTTCATATTATCCTGCCTTCATTAACTGGTAGGTCTTTTGCGCGATCATCAACTCTTCATCCGTGGGGATCACTAAAACTCTTGGGGCTTTCTTCAGGTAAGAGAATAACCCGGCGCAGACCTTATCCCTGATTCTTTTCTGATTCTCCCCGATCCCGGCAGTAAAGACTAAGGCATCGCAACCGCCCATAATTGCGGTATATGCTCCGATATATTTTTTTATCCGGTAGACGAAGATCTCTATGGCAAGCTTTGCGCGCTTATTCCCGGCTCTCGCCTTCCTGAGCAGCGTCCTCATGTCATTACTGATACCTGAGATCCCCCTAAGGCCGCTCTCTTTGTTCAATATAAGATCGATCTGTGAAGGTTTGAGCCGCACTTTGCGCATAATATAGGTAACCAGGGCAGGATCAATATCCCCGCAACGCGTGCCCATCACCAGCCCCTCTAAAGGAGTAAATCCGAGGCTGGTATCAACTGCTTTACCTTTATTTACGGCAGTTATACTGCAGCCGTTACCCAGATGAGCGGTGATCATCTTTAATTTATTCAGCGGTCTTCTTAATCTCTGCGCAGCTTTTGCCGCAACATACTCATGGCTGGTTCCGTGGAACCCGTACTTTCTGATACCGAATCTTATATAATATTCATAGGGAAGGCCGTAGATGTAAGCATAATCCGGCAAAGATCTATAAAAGGCAGTATCAAAAACCGCTGCCTGCTTTACACCGGGCAATAATCTTTTACAGGCGGTGATCCCGGATAAATTCGCCGGGTTATGCAAGGGAGCAATGGAACCGCATTCTCTGATCTTACCGATCACAGCTGCATTGATCAAAGTCGGCTTCTTGAACTTTTGTGCGCCGTGTACTACCCGATGACCTACAGCATCAACTCCATCGATCCTTTTCAGGATTAATTTCAAGCCGGCATAATGATCCTTTATCTTAGAGCCCTTCTCGCCGATCTTCTCGATCGAGCCCTTCCTAAGCCTCTTTGCCTTAGGCATCCAAAAGACCTTGTATTTTATCGAGGAACTTCCGGAATTTATAACTAAGATCTTCATTTCGCCATTATAGAGACTGCTGCCACGCAATCTACGATATCTTCGACTGAACAACCGCGTGACATATCGCTGCAGGGAGCATTCAAACCTAATAATAAAGGCCCTACAGCACGCGCGCCTGCCAGACGCTGGACTAATTTGTATCCGATATTCCCGGCATCAAGGTTAGGAAAGATCAGGACATTCGCTTTGCCCCCTAATGGGCTCTGCGGATGCTTTATTTTAGCCACCTCAGGGACGATCGCCGCATCAACCTGTATTTCGCCGTCAGCTGACAATTCAGGCGCCATCTCCTTTAGGATCCCCAGCGCCTCGCGTACCTTATCTATTGACTTACCCTTAGCCGAACCCTTTGTCGAGTAGCTCAATAGCGCAACCCGCGGCTTGATCCCTAATACTCTCTTTGCCAGGCCAGCAGATTCTATTGCGATACAAGCCATCTGCCTTGAATTGGGGTCAGGAACGATGCCGCAGTCAGCAAAAATCAGTGTCCCTTTCTCTCCATGGCAAGAATTTGGCGCTACCATAATAAATGCGCTGGAGGCGATCTTCATCCTTTCATCAACTCCCAGGCACCAGATCGCAGCGCGCGCCACATCAGGGGTGGTGTTGCTGGCGCCGGCGACAAAAGCATCAGCCTTGCCGCTGTGCACCATCATCGCCGCGCAATAGAGCGGGCTCTCGAATATCTTTTTAACCTCGTCTATCTCTACACCCTTGGCCTTGCGCAGCTGATAAAATTCCTTGATGTAGGCCTCTTTATCTTTATCGTTAATCTTATCTTTACCGAGCAGGATTACCTTAGCGATCTTCTCATTTTCAATGAACTTGGCCGCCTCTAATACCCGTTTATCTTCGCTCTCAGGAAGCACGACCGTCTTTGGCCTTAACCTTGCGCCCTCGCGGATCTTTTTTATCGTATCCATTATATCCCCTTCATGATTTTATCTAAATCAACGTGCTGCCTGATCAATCTTACCACTTTATTGATCTTCTCCGTATCCTGCGGCCTGATCTTGACTGTCAGGTCGTGGACCTTTGATGCTGCGGCGTATGTATCGCCCTTAGCCAGTAATACCGGTATCTTTGCTTTATATAAAAGGTCCATGATCAGCTGATCCGGGATTATTCCACCGGTGAGGACTATCCCTGAAAGGCTTAACTTTGTCTTAAATGTATCCCTGTGGCACTCAAGGACGCTCATGATCATATCTTCACGGTCGCCGGGGGTGATCAGCAGGCTGTCGTCGATGATGTATTTCACGGCGTTGCGCGGATGCATCGCGCCGACTAAGATCCTTGAAACCGGGGCCTCCAGATACTGTTTGCCGCAGAGGACCTGGAAATCCGTCTCCTCCAGAACCTGCTTCATCGTCGGAAATGACAGCATCGGCCTGAAGGGAATCACCCCTAAAACCTCGATGCCCTTCCTCTTCAGGCCGATCTTTACCAGGCGGCTGATCTTATTATATTTTTCAGGCAGGACCTTATTGATGATCACGCCTAAGACCTTTACTCCCTTCTCCTCAAAGAGTGCCTTATTCAGCAATATCTCATCTATCGGCCTGCCGATACCGCCCGAAGAGATAAGTATCACTTTAGAATCAAGAAGATTAGCTACAGTCGCGTTAGAGTGGTCAAAAACAGAACCTACTCCGGCGTGGCCCGTACCTTCGATGACAACTAAATCCTGCCCCTTAGATACGCGGCGGAAGGAATCCTTAATCTGTGCGGTTATCGGCCTCTTATTCGGCGAAGTAATATACTTTTCGGTAAAGCCGCGCGCCACTGCGATCGGGCTCATATCCTTAAGCCCGCACTTTATACCGCAGACCTCCTCGATAAGGATAGAATCTTCATCTATCTTCAAGCCCTCTTCCTCAAGATAACGCTGGCCGATAGGCTTAATAAAAGCTACTCTCTTGAATTTGTCCTGAAGGTTGCGGATCAAGCCTAAAGATACAGTAGTTTTGCCGTCATTCTGTTTTGTCGCGGCGATAAAGATCTTCTTCATCAGATATATGCTTGTAGTTTCTTCTTTAGTTCGGCCTTGCTTAAGGCGCCGGCTAACTGCTCCATCACGCGGCCGTCTTTGAAAAATATTATGGTGGGTATGGACATAATGCCGTATTTCGAGGCTACGCGGGGGCTTTCTTCGACATTCACCTTGCCGACCCTGACCCTCCCCTTGAATTCCTCGGCAAGCTCTTTGACAAAAGGCGCGATCATCTTGCACGGTCCGCACCATTCAGCCCAGAAATCCACCAGGACCGGCAGATCCGACCCTAAAGCTTCCTTCTTAAAATTGGAATCGTTTAAATGTAATAAAGCCATTGTGTTAAGCAGGTTAAAGAATCAGGTAGATTTCTAAATTATCACAAAACCACTTTTATTGCAAGCCCGTTCTTGGTTATTGGACGAAGCCTTCTTGGGCGGTCTGCTGGCCGTCGGTGAGGGTAACCGCCTCTGCCTCCTTTATGCCCTTTTCATCGTAAGGCGAGACAACGACCCGGCCTTCATAGACGATGACGATAGTGCGGTATTTGCCGCGTGGGTAGCGTTTCTTTAATTTTTCGCCCTCTTCATAACTAAGGCTTAAAAAAGTATGCTCCTCTCCCGGCTCCTCTGGAGGATCCGGCGGCTTAGGCGTAAACCAGCCTGTATTGTTTCCGCTATCCACAGAATTTACAGGATCGATATAATTCCTGGAGCCCGGGTCAAAATCTAAATTATTAGAATCCTGCACGTCAACATCATTTATAGCCACACCCCCCTGCGGGTCTATATTCCACTGCGTGCCGGGGGTGGAGCTTCGCAGGATCAGCCTGCTGTTACCCTGAAGCGTGGTGGTTCCGGTAACCGTCTGGGTGGTGCCGGCGGCAAAGGTCAGGGTCTGGCCGCTGCCGGTTTTAGTCAAGTTATTGAATGTGCTTGATCCTAAGATGGACTGATTCGTTCCGTCAAGTGTGACTGTGCTTGCGCCGGCATTAAAGGTTCCGCCATTATCCCAGTTACCCTCTAAGGATATCGTAGTGCCAGCGCCGGTCAGTGTGCCGTCTATATCGATATTGCCTCCGACATCAAGGTTACCGGCACTGACAGTATAGGTAGTGCCGTTGGCAATGGTAAGTGAAAGCGCTGCAGCCGCCTCATTCTGCGGGAAGGTGCCGGCCTTTATGGTAACATTATCAGTATTATCAAAATCTGAAATCAGAGTATCCTTATTAATACCGGTTGAGCCTGCGTAGTAATCGTAGGTGGCAGCATTATGGTCGATGATGCAGCTGGCTGCAGCATAAACAGGTGTTCCGGTTAAAGTAAGTGTCCCGCCATCTACCCAGACCTGGGCAGTGTCAGCTAAAGTAAACTGCGTGCTAGCGTCTACAGTCAGGGAGTTGCTGACCTTCATTGACTCACTTGATACCGTCACTGCCGCAGCAGTGTTACTGATAGTGACGTCGTAGAAATCCTGATTCGCTCCATAGCCTCCGGCATAGATCGCCTGAGCAGCCCCGCCGTCAAAGGTGACCCTGCCCATACCGGAATCAAAGATGTCGTTATTATCCCAGTTGCCGCCGACATTGATAGTATGTGTGCCGGCAGAGAAGGAGTTGTTTCCAGAGTTAGCCAGGATAGTGAAGTTATTCTGGACGGTGAGGTCGGAGTTCAGGGTAACGCTGGAAGCTGAGGCTATAAATCCAACCTGATAATTGTATAAAGGCTGGGTTGAGGAGAGTGTAAGCGTGCCAGACGATTGAAACAAGGTAGATTGCCCAGCAGTAAAGTTGGAGCTGGTTATGCTTACATCTTCACCATATATCGTAGCTGCTCCAGTAACAGTGAAAGTGCCGCTGCCTGAAACGGTAAGATCTTTTATCTGTAGGGTGCCTGTGGAAACAGTTACAGTCGCTCCTGTCGGCACAGTGAGGTTCATCCAGCCGTTAGTGTTTAAGTATCCAGACCCTACGTCGAGCGTGAACCCATTGCCAAGCGTTACGTCCCGCTCTCCGCTTACCTTATACAGAAACCCATTGAAGTGAAGCGTGCCAGCCGTAAAAGCCACCACAGTCGCGTTCTCGTACTCAACGCAATCAGTCAACAATGTCCATTCGCCGCCTGAGCCGCTCCAAACTATATTATAGAAAGAAACACCAGAACTTGGATATGCTCTGCTTTTAATTGTCTTGCCTGACGAGGTGGCGTTAAAGGTGACCGTAGAGGTGTCCGCATTAAACGTGCCCGCTGATCCATCCCAACTTCCGCCTACATTTATCTTAGAATTTCCCGAACAAGTCACCACACCGCTTGCACCGATGGTCATATCCGTGGTGGTCCAACCAGTATCGCCTGAGGCGCCGATAGTGACGGTGGCTGTGCCGCCAGAGCCGGTGACCTCAGAGTTGCCGGTGACATCCAGGTTGTAGATGGAGACTGTAAGTTCACCCAATTGCACAGTGAGGTTGCCTGCGACAGCGGCGGCATCAAGGAGGGTGGCCGCACCCCCACCTTTATTTATCACCAGGTGATTGAAGGATTCGCCATTAGAGGTGATGTTTTGGGTACTTGCGCCGTCAAAGGTGACGGTCCCTGAGTTATCATTAAATGTCACCCCGGCACCAAGCGTCCAGGTTCCGGCGATGGTAAAGGTTTTATCAGAAGCCGGTGCGATAAGCTGTCCGGCAGAGAGATTAAGCGCGCCATCAAGGTCAAGGTTAAGCCCAGAGGCATCAAGGCGGCCGTTAGCATTGTTTATGCTCAAGCTCTTTGCCGTGCCGGATGCCTTAAAGGTGGGTGCGGTCACCGCCCCCACGATAGCCTGCACAGTGCCGCTTGTGATCGTCACGTCCCCGGCTGCGGTGGTATTGCCTCCGTCTGAGGTTACAAAGATATCCTGCGTATCATCGGCATTGATCTTCAGGTCAAAGTAATCTGTGCCTCCGTATTCCTTTAAGGTATAGGTATCTTCATCGCTCTGTCCGTCTCCCACGTATTCAACTATGCCGGAAGTGATATCCATGGTGGTGATGTCCACGGTTTCGCTTCCTACGATGCGCAGGGTACCGATATTGTCTAGTATGGCCGCAGTCAGGGCCTGCGGGGAGCTCTGGTCATTAAAGGTGCGAAAGACCGCTGAGGCGTGATTGATTTTTAGCGTTCCGTCTATATCAATAGCGGCAGTTATGCTGACGGTGCTTGAGCTGTTGTTGATCGTGATGTTATCAAAATCCTGGCCTGCGCCGGTGCCTCCTGAAGCGATGGTCTGGGCTGATCCTCCGTCAAAGGTGACGGTGCCTCCGCTAGAGGTGAAGGTGCCTCCTGCATTCGACCAGTTCCCGCCGATGGTAAAGTTAGTACTGCTTCCGGGTGCTGCAATACTTCCTGAGCTGATCGTGAAACCGCCGGCAAGGTCGATATTCTGGGCGCTCCAGGATAATGCCCCGCCGTTTATGGTCAGGGTCTTGGTGCTGTCAGTTAAACTTATGGTATGAGTAGTTGCATCAGGGCTCTCCAGCGTGCCTTTTGTTACGGTCATATCTCCGGCGACAGTCAGATCCCCTGATATCTGATAGGTGTCCGGTGTAACAGCGTGCCGGTCTGCGATTGTCAGGTCAAAGTAATCTGTAGAGCCGAAATCCTTGATTGCATAGTCTTCATCAGTACCGCTGTTATCCCCGACATATTTTACCGTCCCGGTATCTATATCCATATTGGTGATAGTGATATTAGCGGTTTCGCTTCCTATAAACTGCAGGGTTCCATTATTATCAAGCGTGGTAATAGTGCAGGCGTTTCCGTCTGTAAAGAAGGTATCATCACTGGTCGAGATGTGCAGGGTAGTGAATACTGGCGTTACTGTGCCTGCACCGTCATGGCCAAGCCCGAGTGTTTTTGAGGTGCCGTTTATATAGATCTCGCCGTAAGATTGGTTGCCGGAGCGGTTGTCTTTCAAGGTATTGGTTCCGCTTCCATCGAATGTCCAGGTGCCGGAATACCCTGAACTTAAGTCAAGCACGCCGCTTGCACCTACGGTCATATCCCCGGCGATGTTTACAGCCGGGTCATTAGTCTGTACATTCAGCTCCCCGCTTGTGAGTGTAAAGGTGCCGTCCACATCCAGGGTTCCGTCGATGGTGATATCATCTGTATCCCCTGCGCCGGCGGTATTGGCGATAGTCAGGTTATTAAAGGCGTCGCCTCCGGTATTAAGAGCTTGGTCAGCCGCACCGCTTACAGTAACGGTCCCTGAGCCGCAGTTAAAGGTGCCGTCGTTATTCCAGTTTGTCCCCTGCCAGACGATGGGAGGGTTGTTCGTTCCCACCGTGAAGGTAGCGTCTGCATCGATGGCAAAATCCCCCTTGACCGTAAGGGTCTCTGTGTCAGCGACTTCAGCAGCCAGGGTGAAGGTCGCGTCTCCCTGATGATGGAAATTGCCGGTTACGGTCAGGTCTTCGTTTAAAGTCAGTGTTTTGCTGTAGCTGTTTTGGATAGTGAAGGATGCGACTTCCCCAAGGCCGGCTATGTTCTGTATAGAATCGGTATCAGAGCTGCCGTCATCAAAAAATATATCCTGTCCGGGAAGCTCTGTCTCGGGGTCTCCTAAATTCGGATTCCAGTTCGCTCCGTTTGACCAAAGAGAATCTCCGCTATCATTATCCCAGATGGGGTCTAGAAGCCAGCCGGACATATCCCCGAATTTAAGCCCGTGCTGAACGAAGATGGTCTCATCTCCTATATTATGCGAGTCCCAGACGCGCAGCTCATCCATTTTATGGGTATTTGAGGGAATGTGGATAAACCAGGGCTCCCCGGGAACTGATGAGTGCAGATTGATAGTATTCTGTTCGGTTCCCTGGATAGTTGTTGTGCCCAGGAATGTATAGGTATGACCTGCCTCAAAATAAATCTCCTTACCGGGGGTGAGACACTCGAAGTTATAGAAGGTAATATCTGAGTAGAAGTAGGTAGGTTCTTCTCCTGGAAAGACTATCTTATCAGCCTCTAAGAAAAGATTTGTATCTGCAGAATAGATAATTGAGCCAAAGCCTTCTTCCGGAGGCCCGCGCACCAGGATTGATGTGCCCATGCCAATGGATTCCATGATATCGATATTGCCATTTATGCGGTTAATATGAGTACTCTCTGCCTGGATCTTCAAGGGTACCTCTGTACTGCCGAATTCTCTGGCATCCACCCTCACCCGGGTTGCCTGGATAATCACTCCGGATTCAGTTGCTACTGCGCCATTGGATTTGAGGGTCAGGCCTGAGTCTTGAAGGTAAGTAATGTTTATGCCCTCTCCTACTAAAGTAATCAAATTATCCTCTAGAAGTAAGCTGTCGAATTTAATATCATCGGGCCGGTAGATCTCAGTGAGGCCGGCTAAGCTTGTGATATTCATGCTATGGGCGGCTAAGCTGATTGATCGAGCTTTAACCTGCTGACCGTTAATCATCCGGACTTCTGCAGCAACCGCGTCCTCTTCTCCGATGATCAGTTTATCCGTGCTTATCTCGGCATTAATCTGTATTTTGCCGCTTGAGATGATTTTAATCACCCCATTTTGCTCTTCAACTGTATCTGCGCGCACATAGCCTTCTAAGTTGATTGCTTTAGTAAAGACATCGGTAGCTGATTCAGCCTTGAGCATCACCACTCCGCCATCAGCCTCAATTGTGCCTGTACTCTTTATCTGATCAGTTATCGGCTTGCCATCCTCATCAAGGATAGTAGAGGCCGTAGCTTTATCGATCGCAACTGAAATCACGCCGCCTGCAGAGATATCCACCCTTACCATATCCCCTGCTGCCATGGCGATCGTTCCTACAGGTGCTGCGATCACTCCCCGGTTTTCTATTGCTCCGGCAATCAGAATACCGAAACCGCCGCTTCTGACGTTGATCACACCCTGATTAAGAAGCAGAGCATCAACCTGGTCTTCAGATAATCTATTAAATAAATAATTAGCAGCTAAGAAATCAGAATCAGTGATATCGCGGGTAGAGGCGATCATTGAGCCGACATCAAGGTTAGCCTGCGGGCCAAAGGTGATGCCATTCTCATTGACTAAAGCAAACAAGCCATTGCAGGTGAGGCTTCCTAAGATATCGCTTGGATCAGTTCCTGTGACCCGGTTTA
>JBHPDM010000013.1:0-38364 GCA_042577285.1 Candidatus Omnitrophota bacterium | reverse complement strand
GATGACAAAAGCCTGGGCATAGATATAAACACCGAATACCCGGGCGATCACCACATCCCGGATAAACCCTAAGATACGTGAGCAAAGATTCCCAGAGCTGATGATCCAGGTTGATTTCAGGAGAGATTTGCCTGTTGACATGGATAGGTAATTATGGTTAAATAAGTTTCGATTCTAGCGAAACTTATTTAAGGAGATTAATATGCCAAGGCGTAAAAGTTCACTGAAACGAAAACGAGCAGATAAAACAAGGCACCTTCGTAATATCAGGATAAAACGGCAGCTTAAAAAGACTTTAAAGAAGTTCCATGAACTGGTTTCGGCAAAGAGCGCCAATGAGGCCAAGGAGTATCTGAAAAAAGTATATTCTCAACTTGATAAAGCGGCTAAGAAAGGTATTCTCCGTACCAATACGGCCAGGCGCAAAAAATCCCGCCTCACAAAAAGACTACGCAAAACAACATAGCCTCACTACAAGCTTCTCCAGCGCAAATTCGGGCTTAAGCCTTCCTGTCTTTATGTCGATATCACAATTTAAGAGAACACTGATCCGCCTCCTCTTCTCCTGCGGATTAGCGGTATTCCTCTCCCAGCTGTATCTAAGCCCACCCAATATGCGCTCCGGCCGGTTCCCGCTATCAAGTAACTGCCTGAGCATGCGCAGCGCCGCCTGGGCCCTGCCTGACTCTATCTGCCTGCTTAAGGCGAAGGTATCCGGGCGCAGGGGTTCGCGGAAACGATAAACCTGGGATAATCTTTCCAGCTGTTTCGTGAATCCATCCTTTGGATTATAGCTTAGCATGTCAAGGACCAGGACCACTCCCTGATCCGGCCCTCTTAAATATTTGATGATGAAATCCTTGACCTCGTCCTTAAGATCCTGCGCCCCCCTGATCACCAAAAGCCTCTTCTTAGGCCCAAAGGGGAGATAAAGGATCTTCTCCTGCAGCTCTTTCAGGGTCAATTTCCTGGCATGCAGGATATCCAGGTTAAAATCCCGGGTATCCGAAAAGATGAGCTCTTCCTTGATCTTATTGAGTTTTATATCTTTGGCGGGGGCATCCTGGCCGATTAAAAGGTATGCGGGCGGGTCTTTTCTTACCATTCTTCGACAGTGCGCTCGACGATCCTGCGCGCCAGATCAGTTATCGCTTCAGTGATCGCCGCGCTCTCGGAGGTAGGGGTCTCTGTCCTGGAGTAACTTGTAAAATAGGTCGCATCCCCGGTGAACCTGTTTTCCTCCCAGACAAGCTCATTTGACTTGTTATCCCAAAGCCTGAGATTCACTGCCACATTCACCCGGTACTCTTCGACTTCGTCATTATCGGTGTATTTTAGTGGGTCTTTACGGAACTCTACCAGCTCCCCTGTCAGGCTGACATCAGCTGATTCCTCTTTTATCGGCCGCAGATTTCCGTCAAGCAGATATTTATTGATCACCGCCCTGGTGATATCGGTTTCAAGCATCGGCCTGTAGATCCGGTATTTGTTTCCAACGTCACTATCCTGGGTGATATCGATCTTATTGACGAACTGCGCCACATAGATGTTCTGAAATCTGCTGACGATCGCCGAGCGGGTCGTATAGCCACAGCCTGCGGCAAGAACTGTCAGAAAACTTAGCAGGAACGATACTAATAATCTTGACCGTCTCATTTTATCTTCTCCATGGCTTGTAACCTCTCCAGGGACTTTATGGCCCAGATACTTTCCGGCGCATCATCTATCACACCCTGATAATACATCCTGGCTGATTCCCAGGCTCTTTGTTTTTCGTAAAACCTGCCGATTTCATAACTACTCTGCGCCTCTTTATCCTCTAACTGCCCTATATTCTCTAATGCCTTATCGGAGAGTTGCGCATCGGGGTGTTCAATGACAAACTCTTCAAATTGCTTTTTAGCCTCCCTTACCGCCTCCTGGTCATAATCTGGCCCCCTGGATACTGCTGCGCGGCAGGAGGCAATCTGGAACTTTGCCGCACCCACCCACTCGCTGTCAGGATAATTTGAGACTACCTTTTCAAAGGCCTCCTCAGCCTCATAATAGCGCAAGAGACTCTTTAATACCAGCCCTAACTTATACTGCGCCTTGGGAGCAAGGGACCCGTAGGTGGAGTTCTCGATCACCCGGGATAAGATCTCTATAGCCGGGTTTTCAACCGGCAGATTGATCCCCAGCGCCCTGCGTTTCTTCCCCTCTATAAAGCTCTCTGCGATCTCGTATTCCCGCTCAATGATCTCCTGAATCCGCTCGGAGAACGGGTATTTATCGATTACCTTCTGGTAAGCCAGGTATGCCTCGTATAGCCTGCCCTGGGCTTCCTCGATCAAGCCCAGATAATACTGTGACTCCGAGGCCTCAAATGACTTGGGGTATTTCTGCATCAGCCTGATGAATTCTACCCTTGCCTCCTTATAATCCTTCCCTTCATAGAGGCCTTTTGCGTAATCAAACTGCTCCGAGGGACTTGACCTTGGGGCGTGTTTGGGGTTGACAAACTTCTTCGACTTGGGGGTCCAGATCCAGAAGGGATGCGCAGGGGTTGCGGAGAACAAAACCATGCAGATAACGATCAAAATCAGCCGCTTCATAGTAGGATAAATCTATCACAGGGGTATAGGTTTGTCAACCCCGCTTTTCCAGGATATTACTGGCAAGAAAAGCGGGGCAATGTAATTAAGGCAGGCGAAGGTAGGCTAAGGGTAGGCAGCTTAGGAAATAGAGGAATCTCAAGAGCGCCAGGATCGATACTTCGGCACTGGAAGCCAATATTGGGCCAAGCTGCGGGAGGAGATAGCTGGCCGCCAAAAAGGTGAATCCGGAGGCGATCACCAGGCCCAGATAAGGGACTACTATGACATTTGCCAGTATGGCAATGGGTGAGATTACCCTGAAGTTATAGGCGATCAGAGGAGTCAGGCCGAGCCAGGCAGCCAGGGAGACTGAAAGGGCCTTAGGCACAAGATTCAGGCTGCGCGGCCATTTAAGGCAACCGAAAATGAGCTCTATCTTAGGCGTCAGGAGCACGATCGAGATTATACTGGCAAAAGAAAGCTGAAAGCTCAGCGAGAAGAGCTGACGGGGATTGATCGACAATATCACTATCGCGGCAAACGCTAATAAATTCAGGATATCCGCATCACGCTTGATAGTATATCCGATCAGAAGAATCGAAGCCATTATAGTGGCCCTTAATACCGGAGTATTACACCCGGTGAGGATACAATAGAAGAGCAGAAAGAATATTGTGAGCATAAAGCGCGCCCGGCGCGGAAACCTCATGATCTTCAGGATCAGCAGGATGATAAACGAAACAATGCCAAGGTGCAGGCCCGATATAGCGATGATATGCATAGTGCCGGTCCTGACCAGTATCTCCTTGACCGGCCTATCCAGGTCCTGCCTTTGCCCGAGGATGACCGCGCAAAATATAGAGGCAGCCAAAGGCGAAAAGTTTCTTTCTATTCTCACCTTAAGGTCACGCCGGATTTTAAAGATGGCGCCGAGTATAGGATTCCCGTTGCCTGAAGACAATATTTTTATTCTCTGGGGATTGAGGATAGCATAGATACCTTTGTCCCTTAGGTATCGCCCGTAATTGAGCCGGCTGCCCTTGGCAGAATAATACGGCTTATGGATCTTACCTTGTATAAGCAGTTTGTCACCGTAAAAAAGATCCTTTTTAGGGCCTAAACACTTCATGCGCACCCTTACCAGGATCTCTCCTGAGCTATTGCGCCATTTGCCCTGGGATTGCATGCTTTCAATTCTAAAAACAAAAGCGGGAAGGCCATCCTTAAAGGTCACATTATCATCAATAACTCCGGCCATAACAACTTCGCTGCTCTTATACGGGATCAACCTTGAAACATGTCCCGGGGAGAGTAAATAGGTGCTCTTCATCAGCAGTGCGCCCAATAGGAATATCATGGTAAGCGTTAGAAAACCGCAGATTTTATCCTTTTTAAAAAAGAAGAAAGAAAAAAATAGCATTATCAAAGAAATCAGATAGAAGAAGGGGAAGGATATCCGGACCCTGCTGACAAATAAGATCCCCGATGTCAAAGCAATTGCCAAAGCGCATAAAGGATGTTTCGTCATTCGACCGTCAAATATTGCTTTACCTTTTCATAACGGTATCCGCCAAAGCCCTTGACCTGCTTGATCTCCTCTGTGCCCCTGAAACCACCATGCTCCTGCCTATAGTCGATTATCCGCTCTGATAACTTCTCCCCGATCCCTGAGACACTCATCAACGCCTCGCGATCCGCGCTATTGATATTTATCCTATCAAAAGAAAACTCTGCCGAGGCAAGCGCCTTGACCCGCGGATGGCTCTTGCGCAGATAATTGATTCCTATGCCTGCAAGAGCTACAGCCACCAAGAATAGGACTACCCCGCGTTCCTGCCTAGTCAAACTGAACATAGAATCCCCCCTCTCGATTCCAATAGACGCAAAAATACTCCCCATCTCACCAAAAATTCCCACAAAAAGGGACGCTCTTTTTGCTAATCGGGAGAGTGTCCCCTTTTCCCACAGGACCTGTGGATAAGGGGACAGTTTCCGCTTTAGCAAAAAGAGCGTCCCTTATATGTTTATTGGGATTGTGGAGTTATACGACGAGGTTGAGGAGTTTGTTGGGGACGTAGATGAATTTTTTGACCGGCTTTCCCTGTATCCATGGCTGCAGCCTCTCATCGGCTGAGACTAATTCCTTAAGCTTATCTTCGGAGATGCCGGTGGGAACATCGATCCTGGAGCGTAGTTTACCATTGACCTGCACCGCGATAGTAACGGTATCCTCAACCAGGGCTGCGGCATCATATTCAGGCCAGCCTGCTTTTAAAATGCTCTCTTTATTGCCGATGGACTGCCATAGTTCCTCGGAGAAATGCGGAACAAAGGGGGCAAGTAGAATAATCAATTTAGAGAACACCTCTTTATCCGCCCCCAGCTGATAGATCGTATTGACAAATTCCATCAGGCACGCGATAGCGGTATTAAATTTAAAACTTGCGATATCTTCACTGACCTTTTTTACTGTTTTATGCATCGCTTTGGCCAGCTGGGGTTGAGTTTCTTCTTTAAGATTATCCTTGATGCGCCAAACACGGTTTAAAAAGCGGAATGCTCCTTCGATGCCGCGGTCATCCCAATCCAGTTCCGTCTGCGGAGGCGCGGCAAAAAGGATAAAAAGTCTTAAGGTGTCTGCCCCGTATTTCTTGAGGATCGAATCGGGGTCAACGATATTACCGCGTGACTTTGACATCACCTCACCGTCTTTCAAGACCATCCCCTGGGTTAAAAGACGGCTAAAAGGTTCTACAAATCCGATCTCTCCTAAGTCCTTAAAGAACTTGGTGAAGAAGCGCGCATAAAGAAGGTGCAAAATCGCATGTTCGATTCCTCCGATGTACTGGTCAACCGGCATCCAGTAGGAGACCGAATCCCGTTCAACTGGCGCTTTACTGGATTTAGGAGAACAGAACCTTAAAAAATACCATGCGGAATCAAAGAAGGTAGCCATGGTATCTGTTTCCCGGCGGGCAGCTGACTTGCATCCGGGGCACTTTACATTGACAAACTTTTTTACTTTTCCCAGCGGGCTGCCGCCTTCTCCGGTAAAGGGAGCATCCTTGGGCAACTTCACCGGTAGATCTTTATAGGGTACCGGCACAATACCGCATTTGTCACAGTAGATGATCGGGATCGGTGTTCCCCAGTAGCGCTGGCGCGAGATTAACCAGTCCCTAAGACGCCAGTGCGCCTTGATCTTCCCGGTCTTTTCGTCCTCCATCCACTCGGCGATCTTTATCTTTGCCTCTTGGCTTGGTAATCCGTCAAACTGCGCGGAATTAACCTGCACACCGTCACCTTCGTAAGCTTCGGTCAATGATTCGCAAGTTGTGAGTTTTAAGTTACAGGGCTGGATCACTAGACGCATAGAAAGATCGTGCTCTTTGGCGAAGAGAAAATCCCTCTGATCATGCGTGGGAACTGCCATGATCGCGCCGGTGCCGTACTCCATCAATACATAATCCGCTATCCAGATCGGTATCTCCTCGTTATTGACAGGGTTAACGGCATATGCTCCAGTAAAGATGCCCTCCTTCTTTACGTCATCTGCAGTGCGTACGACCTTGCTTTCTTTACTGACCTTCTCGATAAATTCTAAAGCATCCTTCTCCTGCGTCTTCCCCCTGATCAACTCTTTTACGATAGGATGTTCAGGCGCCAGGACCACATATGTCGCGCCAAAGATCGTATCGGCACGCGTAGTAAAAACAGGGATGATCTTTTTACTGCCTTTAATGGAGAAGTATATCTCGACACCCTGGCTTCTGCCGATCCAATTCCTCTGCATGGAGATTACCCTCTGCGGCCAATCTTTTAACTCTTCCAGATCATCTAGGAGGCGCTCTTTATACTCGGTGATCTTTAAAAACCACTGCTCCAGGTCTTTTTGTTCGACCAAGGCGTTACAGCGCCAACATCCTCCATCGACTACCTCTTCATTGGCCAGGGTAGTCTCGCACTTCGGGCACCAGTTTACGTTAGACCCTTTTTTATAGGCGAGGCCGCGCTCGAACATCTTCAGGAATATCCACTGATTCCATTTATAATAATCACCGTCGCAGGTAGAGACCTCCCGCTGCCAATCATAAGAGAAACCCATCTTCCCTAATTCCTTTTTCATCCAATCAATGCATTTATGTGTCCAAGTCTCGGGTTTAGTCTTGTTTTTGATCGCGGCGTTCTCAGCCGGCTGGCCAAAGGCGTCAAATCCCATCGGATGCAGCACATTAAATCCCTGCATCATCTTAAAGCGTGCCGCCACATCGCCGATAGTATAATTGCGCACGTGACCCATATGGATCTTACCCGATGGATATGGAAACATCTCCAGAAGATAGTATTTCTTCCTCTTGGGATCCTCTTTAGCCCGGAAGATCCCCTTCCTCTGCCAGAACTTCTGCCACTTAGGTTCGATTCTTTTGAAAGGATAACTCACTTTACTCCTGTTTTTTTCTTAAGGGAATCAGGGAAATCATCGTCTTGATACCGTGCAGGATAGTATCAATGCTGCAGGGCTTCTTCAGATAATGATCAGCCTCCATATCGTAACACTTCTCTACCGTCTCTAATTCACCGTGAGCGCTGATAATAATCACCGGCCTCCATTTATCCTTGTGTTTTTCTCTTACCTCTTTAAGCACTTCAAAACCGTTAAGTTTGGGCATCATCAAATCAAGCAGGAGAATATCCGGATTATCCTTCTTTAACTTCCGCAGCGCCTCCTTCCCGTCATAGGCCACCACCACATCATAACCCTCCCTTATCAGGCGAGGCTTTAAAGTCTCTATGATGTCCTTATCATCGTCGACGACTAACAACTTATAAGCCATAAATCTCTCCTTTTTTATTTGCTCCTCAGGCTTCTGACAACTTCCAGGTTCTTTTCATCCACTCCTTCGTGCTCTTTGGGCGTCTCAAGAATAAAGGGTAAATTCCTTAAGTTTGGGTGATTGATGATCCGCTTCATCCCCTGCGCGCCGATACCCCCCTTACCGATATGGTCGTGCCGGTCATGATGGCTGCCCAATTTACCTTTAGCGTCATTCAGATGGATGAGCTTAAGCAGCTTAAGGCCAACCGACTTATCGATTTCTTCAAGGACTTCCTCAAGCCCTTTTTTAGTGGCGATATTATAACCTGCCAGGTAAGCATGGGCGGTATCGAAGCATAAACCTACGCGCTCTTTATGCTCCAGGCCGTTCAGGATCTCCTTGTGGTGTGCGAACTTATAGCCCAGCCAGGAGCCTGAGCCGGCAGTATTCTCCAGGAGAATCCCGACCTTAGTGTTCTTGGTCCTCTCTATGATCGTATTCAGCGCCTTGATCAACCTCTTGATCCCCGCTGCCTCTGAGGTCTGCTTATGGCTGCCCATGTGAGTAACAATATAATCTGCCTTTAAGAGGTGCGCCTCCAGGATATCTTCAATATAGGCATCGATTGACGCCTCATAAAGCCTGGGGTTGGGCGAGGCTAGATTAATCAGATACGAAATGTGCACAAAAAGAGGCTTTATCTCAAACCTCTCCTGCCTGCGCACGAACTCTTCTATATCTTTAGCATCCAGAAACTTATCACGCCAGCGCTGAGGGTTGCGCGCAAATATCTGCATCGTGTTACAACCCAGCTCATGCGCCCGGTCATAAGCCTCGTGGAGCCTGCCGCCGGTAGAAATATGTAAACCTAAGAGCATGTTGTCTTAAATTATACCCCACATAGATTTTAGCGTCAAGGTCATAGTTGACATAATAAAAGAGGCGGTTGCCTCGCCGCCCCGATGTATGTGGTGTGGAGGTGAAAGATGTGGTGGAGCTGGGGGGGGTCGAACCCCCGACCTATTGCATGCCATGCAAGCGCTCTCCCAACTGAGCTACAGCCCCATAATTTATATTGACCGTTGCTATTTTAGAATATAAAATGAACTGCGTCAACTAAATATTGCTGGAGTGGTGGAATGGCATACACGTCGGTCTCAAAAACCGATGGGGGCAACCCCGTGTGGGTTCAACTCCCACCTCCAGCACCACCACAATAAAAGGGACGCTCTTTTTGCTAATCGGGAGAGTGTCCCCTTATCCACAGGCCCTGTGGATAAAAGGGACAGTTTCCGCTTTAGCAAAAAGAGCGTCCCTTTTATTTTTTGGGGAGTTCCCTATTGATCTTATTCTGGTTAAGGTGAGGAGTAATAAAATGATAGATGCGCTGGGCGATCATCTTGTAACCGCCGGCATTAGGATGCATAAAATCACTCTTTAGTTCGGGGTTAGTGACGATCCGGCTGAGTACGCTCGGTATGAATATAGCGCCCTTCTCCTTTGCCATACGGCGATAGGCAAAACGGTACTCCTTAAGTAAAGGGCCGGCGCTAATGTCAACGATCGCAACCATCGAGCCTCTTGCCAAAGATTTATCGATCATATCTTCGAGATTCGCTAATGTCGTCTGCTTAGGGATCTTACGCAGGAAATCATTCCCCCCGAATTCGATGATCACCAGGAGCGGATCTCTATCCAACACATCGGACTTAAAGCGCTTGACCCCTTCAACAGTAGTATCACCGTCGATGCCGGCGTTGATCACCGGATACTCTACTAATTCCGTCAATACCGCCGGATAATCCTCACCCGGGAGCGCGCCGTAACCAAAGGTGATGCTGTCCCCGAAACAGATGATCTGGGTACCTTTAGAATCGATGTTTGCGATAGGGCATCTGGTGCATCCGGCAGCCAGCATGCACAACCCTAAAAGCGCAGTAAGGAGCAAACTATTTCTTTTCATGCCTTAGCCTCAATTGCCCGCAGGCAGCTGTAATATCCTGACCGCGCGGTTTTCGCAGCGTTACCTTAATACCCTGTTTTAAGAGATGGTCCCTGAAGAATAATAACCCTAATTTATTCGGCGGCTCTATCTTTGACTCCGGTATATAGTTGGCAGGGATCAGATTAACCTTGCAAAGCCGCAGACCTCTTAATATTCTACTCAAATTTACCGCGCTTTGCAAATCAGAATTTATCCCCTTGATCAATACATACTCGAAGGTCACCTGGCGGCGGGTATTTTTGATGTACTCTCCGCAGGCAGCGATCAGGTCCTTCAGGGGATATTTTCTATTAACCGGCATCAAGCTTGACCTTATCTTGTCATCTCCGGCATGCAGGGAAACAGATAGCTCTATTTGAAGCTTCTCTCCGGATAATCTTTTGATCCCGGGGATGATGCCGCAGGTCGAGATAGTGATCCTTCTTGCCCCGATATTAAAAGCGTGCGCAGAATTTATGATCCTGATGCCCCTTAAGAGATTCTCATAGTTATCCAGCGGCTCTCCGATACCCATAAAAACAACGTGGCTCAGCTTATTCTCTGCAGGGTTATTCAAGAATAAGAGTTGCTCGATGATCTCTGCGCAGCTTAAGTTCCTCTTAAAGCCGGCTGCGCCGCTGGCACAGAACCTGCAGGCGAACCTGCATCCGGCCTGCGTAGAGATACACCCGGTAAGCCGGCCTTTGGCGGGGATGGCCACTGCCTCGATCAGATTACCATCCTTGAGTCTGAGCAGGAATTTTTCCGTTCCATCCGCTGAACTTACCCTCTCAACGAGGCTCAGGGCCGATATATAGAAATTCTCCTTTAGTCGCCCCCTCAAAGCAGCAGAGAGATCGCTCATCTTGCCAAAATCAAGGACCCCCTTCTTATAAATCCAGGAGAGTATCTGCCTGCAATGATAGGGGGATTCCTTCCACGCTGCCAAGGCCTTCTCTAATTCCTTAGAGGTAAGCTCTTTGATGTCCTGCATTTAACTCTTCCCTTCTCCTGCCAGGCCCTGCTGCAGGAAGGAGCGGAATTCCGGAGGAAATTCTATCTTTGCGGTGCCGGCAGAGCATTTGTCTATGCTATCGACTATTCCCGGGATCTTTTTATAGGGAATAGTGATCAGCAGCTGATCCTTTTTGACGCCGCAGATCTTACGCGCAGTGTAATCGTAAAAAGAGAGATTGATCTCGCCTGTGAGAAGCGGATAGATTATGCTCATCCTGCAGGTGGGGCCTCCGATCTTGATCTTCGGCATCATCCCGTCGATAAAGGTAGCCAGAGTGAGCAGGCGGCAGGCGGCCTCTGCATTACAGATAAAGATCACCAGTTGCGGGTCAAAGCCGCATTTCTCAAGAGGGGCCAGGACAAAATAAGAGGCGGAGTTATCCGGAACCTCCCCCATCTGCAAGATCAACTTATCCAGGGCATCATAGGAAGAGAAGAGCTTCTCTCCTTCTACGACGAACTTCTTTACCATCTTTGCGATCAGGGGATCCTTAAGCCTATGAAGTCCCAAATGCCAGCCTGCCCCAAAACAGGCATTGTTTTTTTTATCCACCTGCAGGATCTGACCCCTGCCGGCATCTAAGATCGCCCGGCAGATACGCACCTTCTTCGCGGCATCCTTAACAACGGGTTCTTTAAGGCAACTGACCGCTACCGGACTAAACTCAAGACCCAACAACTCCTTTAATTCCTTTGAATAAACCTGCCACTCTCCAGCCATATCTACGCCTCGCTTTTGCAGCGTTATTATACCACAATGGCCAGGGACACCCAATCAACTAATCGGCGGGGTGTCCCCTAAATAATAAAAAAAGGGAAAGGGGGACACCCTTAGCTTTGGCTGATTGGGTGTCCCCCGATTGGCAAATTGGGTGTCCCTAGTTGTTAGAAGGTGTACTTTACCTCACAGAACACCTGGTCGTTCTTGTCAAACTGGCCGTTTAAATGCTGTTCATCTCCTGAAAATACGTGTACTCCTGCGGTCACCAGCCACTGGTCGCTGATCTCATAGCTGACCTTGGGGCTTACGCGCCAGTCGTCATCATCTCCGTAGAGGATCAACACCTGAGGCTTTAGCCTGTCATGCAGAAAATCAGTGGAAACCATCAACGTCAGTATCGTCTCGCACTCATCCAATGGACCTCGGGTCGGGCCTTGGAGTAATGTATAGCGGCTATCGTCAATATCCTCTCTGTCCTTAGCCCACATCTGTATGAACTGGAAACTGAAATTCCAATTCGTCAAGAACGTCTTGTCAAAACCCAGAACATAATTAAGCTGGTCCACGTCCACAGTTCCTACGATGTTTTCGTCTGTTCCGTAGTTCATGGAGTTGCCCTTGACAAAAGCTAACTCGCCCCTTAATGTCCAGCCCTTGGCTAAACCGGGGATTACGATACCTTCGGTGATCGTCTTTGAAAATGTGCCGCCCAATACCTCGATCTGCTCAACGCGACGGGTGAGCCGAAAATTAAACTGCCTAGGCGGAGTAAATGTGAAGAGCGTATAAGCCGAAGATGCAAAGTTGTAGGTGTGCAGGTAGTTCAGGGTGTACTCAAATGCATGCCCCTCGATGATATTGCGCCAGCGCAGGCCTATCTTGGTGTTTTCAATGGTGTGCGCGGGTTTCTCATCAAAGGTGCTGACGGTAACCCCTGCTTCTGTCAAAGCTGCTACGCCCTCTGCGCCAAGCCTGACCGTACGCAGAGTAAAGGGCGCTCCGGCAGGTGAGTAATAATTCGCCTGCCAGTCAGGGATCAGCAATAGCTGCAGGTGCCCGTTCATCATCAGCTGCCCTTCAATGTTGATCATCCACAAAGGAACCCGGGATTCAATATAGTTCTTCAGGGTCCACTCCCGGTAATCCAGGGGGTTGACCATATCCAGGATCCTTACCCCGTCTGCCGTACCCCAGACCACCTGTTGTTTTCCTGCCCTGATATCGAGCCGGTCAGTTAAAATATCCAGATAGCACTCTCTTAGCCATTGCATCTTCTCCGGATATTTTAGCTTCTTATTGGTCTTTGACTCCCACTGGGGATCGCTATCGTATTTATTTTCCAGCTCGAGAGTGGCATCGTAAAACCAATTCAGGATCGTAAAAAACTGGATATTATCATTAAACCTGTATTCCGCCTCCAGCTGGACGATATTCGCCTCCTTCATGAACTCGTCAAATCCGTGGGCGATGCGCAACGATGTCTCATTCTTCAAGAAACCAGCGAATTCCAGGTTTTCAAAAGGCAGAGCCTTACGTAATAGGCCGTAGACCGGCCCCCTGTCGATCTCCAGCGCAGCCTCGGCAGTTGAAACCAGAAGCAGGGAGGAGACTAACAGTAGAAGTATTAATTTGAGCTTAAAACGCATACAACACCTCCTATTCTTTTTCTTCAAGATCACCATCTCTGCCTTGAAAGATTCTTCTGCGAGAATATATCCTCCTTAAGCCCCTGATCGAACTTTGTCTCATCGAAGAAGATGACCGTTTTATGTCCGGTACGTAAGTCATGTCCTTCTACGCGGATCTGGGCGGGATAATCTTTGCCTTCAATATCAATGATCCCCCAACCCCTGAAGAGCGTACGCACAAGGTTGCCCTTGGTATCATAAATCTGGTCAAGGATGTTCCCCCCGAAATTCTTAGAGACATAAGTGACCCTCTTTGAGTAGTACCAGGGATCTCTTACCGGCCTGCATTCGATGACATAAACCGGCTCACCTTCATGATAAACTTTGCCGTCATACAAAGATGTGTAACCCTTAAACTTCTCCTCCCCGATCAGCTTGTAAGTCTCATCCTCAAATTTACGGGTAGAGATCTCCTCTACGGTAAAATCCGAACCCATAAAGGAATCATCTGCCTGGCCTGCTGAGACCTTACGGATCTTGCGCAGGGAAGGCAGCCACAACCAGGTATCCTGGTCGCGCTGCGGGTTCATATAGCTCCAGCTCATCGTCGCCAGGCCCTTGACTGATGTAGGCTGGGTGAACATGACCAGGTCCTTGTAAGACACATCATCCGTTTTCCTGCCCAGGATGATCCTCTGGCGCAGGAAGCGGCGGTTCCTCTGCTGGCCGTTCTTCTCGATAAAGATAACGTCACCGACGGATTCATAGTCGTGGGCGAACAGAGAATACTTATTGATATACTTGATCTCCATGATCTCCTCGGCGCTCATGCCTGCTTTAGGCTTACAGACCACATGATACTCAACGTCCATGGCCAGGGCGTAGCCAGAGATCAAAGCTACCGCCGCGATCAACAAAATCAACTTCTTCATACAACCCTCCTTTTAATGAGCCCACAACTTACGGAACGAGAGTGTTCGTAAGTTGTCTGGGCGAATTAATCCCGAGCATCCAGCTCTTAATTTTCGGATGCGAGGGATACCCCTCGTTTCTTACTATGAATGGCTTTAAACTCGTGGTAAGTTCGGCTTGTGTCCTCACTTACCTTTTCAAAAACTTCGGCTTTACCGTCATGATCATCGAAGGTAAAACAATCAGAGTGCCGATGGCGTTGAAGAATATAAAGAACGCCAAAAGCGCCCCTAGTCTGGCCTGCATCAGAATATCGGAGAACATCCAGGTAGCTATACCGATGGTAAGCGTCAGGCCGGTGAAAAATACGGCTTTGCCCGAAGTGGACATCGCTTCCACTAACGCATCCTTTAAAGCACCACCTCCTTCTCTTAAAACATCCTGAACGCGTGATACGATATACAATCCGAAATCATCCCCAAAACCGATCCCTAAAGCGACCATCGGGATCATCTCTGCGGTCAATCCCACCCTCATAAAACCCAAGATCCCGAAGACCAGGATGGTACGGAAGAATAACGGGATGATCAAGAGCCAGCCGGCGACAAAAGAACCGTATGCCAGCATCAGGCACAAGAAGACGAGAAACGTAGTAGTAAGGGAGCTCCTGGGGAGCATCGTCTCGACAATCTCATTGACTGCTGCGGTCATCCCGATACTCCCGCCGGCATAGGAGAAATCCGCCAACTCTGTCTTGTGGTTTTGCTTGATCCACTCTTCAGTCTTTTCTATCACCTGATCGATAGTCTCTGTCTTGTGGTCGCGAAGGTCCACCTTGATATTAGCGAACTTATAGTTGTAATTTACCACCGGGTCAAAATCACCGGGGAATCCGGTCAAGGAATACAAAAATAGGTATTCGGCGACTGTCTGTTCCTTGTCGGGTATCTTGAATTCGCGGCGCTGGCCTGAAAACATCACCATATTCATACCTTTGATGTATTCTACAAGAGAGAGGCTGCGCCCGACCCCCTCGACCTCCTGCTCCAAATAACGCTGCAGGCTATCCATCTCTTTAAGTACCTCTGTATTGACCAAGGCATCCTCGCCCCTTCCTTCTACAAAGATATAGTAAGGGTCGGCAGTGGCGAATTTCTCACTATTGAACTTCTCCGCTTTGTTGTAAGGACTGTTACTGTAAAGCAGGGAGGTTCCCGGCTTCTTATCTCCTACTCTCAGCAGGCTTGTCCCGAATAGTGCCACCCCGGTCAGGGCAAAGAAGATGATGATCACTGTCCAGCGGGATCTCTTGTTTATAGCCAGCTTCGCAAAGTAAGCAAGGATCTTATTAGTCAGGGTTGTCCTCTCCTCCTTGATCACCTCAAGGCGCTTAGGAGGGTGCATAAAAGAAAGCAGGTTCGGTACCAGGATGATCGTAGTGAAGAATATACTTAATATGCCAAAACCGATGGCGACCGCCAGGCTCCTGACCATCATCAGGGGGACAGCCAAGAGGGCAAATGGCGCGATCCCGTCGGTAAACAAGCCGGTAAACCCCGGGACGAATAAAACCCGGGTGATGTAGATCGCCGCTGCCTTAGAGTTGTACTTATGCTTGCTCATGTATTCATAATACAGCTTGATAAACTGCACCGAATGGCTCACCCCGAGGGCAAAGACTAAAAAAGGCGCCAGCATCGTTGAAGGAGTAAGTTTATATCCGAAGAGTGAGATCAGGCCCAAACCCCAAAGCGTTGACATAAAAGCAGAGATCAACGGCAGAAAGACGCCCCGCTTGGATTTAAAGGCGAACCATAATGCTAGGGACATCACCAGTATGGTGATCGCCGAAAGCCTGGTCATCCGCGGCAGATAATAATCAAGCCAGCCCTGAAGCACGGGCTGTCCGGAGATGTGGATCTTGTGATTGTTATCACGGTAGCGCTCTTCTACTCCCTGCAATATCCTGAAGATCTTACGCGCCGAAACATCTGATTCAAAATCCGCCTGGATCATCGTCGCCTTGAAGTCCTCGGAGACGATCGGGCCGTAGACCATCGGGCTCCTTAGTATTCTCTGCCTCAATTCATCGACCTGACCCATCCCTTGAGGCGGATCATGCATCATCCAGTCAGTGACAAACCCTTCATCATTGGCCTCGATGTATTTGACTTTCCGCGCCGATAGAGAAACCACCCGCCCTGCGTTTATGCCCTCGGTAAGGTAGAGCTCCTGAGTGATCTGCCAGACCTTATTTAAAGTCTCCGGATTCAGGATCGTGCCCTTCTTTACTTCGATAGATATCGAGACCTGATTAAGGCCGCCGAAAACATCATTCAGGCGGTTCTGGATCTGGAGATAAGGGTGCCTCAAGGGATAAAAATCTCCCAGGTTCGTCTCAAATGAAAGGTCCTTTAATTGGTAGGCAAAGAAGAGACTGATCGCAATACAAAGGATCAGAAATCCGTTGCGGTAACGGATCAGCCCGTGGCTGAACCAGTGGACAAATCTAGTGATCTTCCTCTTGATCAACGGTTCAATTCTCCTCTAAGGCTAGTTTTGTCTATTTTACCGGCGCGGTTCTTGGGAAGGCTGGGTGCGAATTCAAAATAGCGGGGGATCTTAAAGTGAGCCAGCTGTTTCTTGCAAAACTGACGCATTTCCTGATCAGTTATTGACTTACCCTCCTTCATCGCAATGATCGCCTTGGGTACTTCACCCCTTAATTTATCGGCAACACCGATCACCGCCACCTCTGCAACATCCGGGTGCTTGTGGATGGCGAACTCTACCTCGGGTTCAAAAACCAACTCTCCGCCGACCTTGATCATCTCCCTCTTTCTTCCGACGATATAAAAGTACCCATCCCGATCGACCCTGCCCAGGTCGCCGGTGTGAAACCAGCCGTTGCGCTTTATCCGGGTTGTCGCCTCAGGATCCTTGTAATAGCCGTCTGTAACCACCCAGCTGCGCATCACTATTTCCCCGATCTGATCACTAGGAACTTCTTTATCACTATTATCAAATACCTTTACCTCCATCCAGGGAGCGGGAAGCCCGATGCTTTCTATCTTGGTGGATCCCCGGGGGATTACTATCGAAGGCCCCTGCGTTTCAGTCATCCCCCAGCCGTTAATAAAATCCGCACCGGGGCAATACTTGTGGAACCTGCGTAACTGATCAGGAGAGCTGGGCGCTCCGAAAACCACGATCCATTTCAGGCCGGAAAGATCAAACTTCTCGAATTCCTTTAGCTGTAAGATCGCATAATACATCGGCGGGACCAGCCAAAAACAATTAACCTTTTGCTCCTGGATATTCTTTAAGAATTCTACCGGGTTGAAACGCTCCATCAATATCATCTTTGATCCGAGAAATATCATACTCTGCAGAAAAACCAGGCCGCCTAAATGCGAAAGCGGCAATGCACACAAAGCAGTATCCTGATCACACAAGCCTACAAAATGCCTCATTGCCAGATGCGGCGCTCCTACCTGGCGGTAATTGATCAAGACCCCCTTAGGCCTGCCGGTAGTACCGGAGGTATAAAAGATACAGGCGTAATCCTCATCCTTAATATCAGCGGGCAGTTCTTCCTCCGCGCCATTGCCGATAAGCTTATCAAAGGATAAAAATTTTCCTGCCTCTTGATCGCAAAGGGCAATATCCTTTAAATCCGGGCATCTTGCTTTGAGTGAATCAAGGGAAAGTTGAGTCTTTTGTTTAGTAACAAGAAGCTTCGTTCCAGAGTGGCTCAGGCAGGAAGCCAACTCCTCCTCGGTGAGCATATAGTCCAGTGGGACTATGGTTGCGCCGATAGACCAGAGCGCTGCATAGGCATATATATATTGCGGGCAATTAGGCAGATAGACCGCCACCTTATCGCCCTTTTGGACTCCCAGATTCTTGAGGCTGTTGGCTAACTTGAGGGAGGATCTTTTTAGCTGGATAAAACTTACCGGTTGGCCCCTAAATATAAAGGCGTGACTTTCGCCGTATTTTTCGGCATTGCCTATTAGTCGCTTTGCTACATTCATATCCTTGGCAGGAATAGTAAAATTTTACTATTTAATTTTTATCATTATAAGGGGAAGGAATAGCCCCTGTCAAGGAATTTTTAGCAGGAATGAAAGCTTATAATACTGTTGGAGTTGCGTCCAAAAGGCAGGCGCCTATCTACCCTTATCCTTCAAGCTCTTAAAAAGTTCCAAGGCCTTCTTTGCCGTTGCCTTTTCATGCACGATGCTGCGGATGGCCGAGATCATCGCTATTGGAGCATCTGACTGCCAGACGTTTCTGCCCATATCCACGCCCTTTGCCCCTGCGGCAATAGCGTTATAAGCGACCTCGAAGATATCCAGCTCGCTCTTCATCTTTGGCCCTCCGGCGATCACCAGGGGGACGGGGCAATACTGGACTACTTTATGGAAATCTTCGCAATAGTAGGTCTTGACCACGTGCGCACCAAGTTCAGCGGCGATCCGGCAGGATAGAGAAAGATATCTGGCATCGCGTTTTTCTAATTCTTTGCCCACGGCAGTAACCGCCAAAACCGGAATACCATAACCTTGCGCCTGATTGATCAGCTCTGATAGAGCCAGGAGCGTCTGGTGTTCGTGGGGAGCCCCGACATAAATAGAGAGCGCTACAGCCGAGGCATTAAGCCTGATTGCATCCTCGATAGAGAGGACCATGCTCTCATTAGAGAGATCCTGATTCAAAATACTATTGCCGCCTGAAGCGCGAAGCACTACCGGGATATTGTGCCCGGCATCGATGCAGTTGCGTAATACCCCCCTGGTCAACATCAGCGCATCCACATAGGGGACCAGCGGCTCAATAGTCTTTTTAGGTTCTTCCAGGCGTTTTACCGGCCCCAAAAAATAGCCGTGGTCTAACGCTAACATCACGGTATTGCCATCATCCTTAAAGATCCTCTTCATCCGGTTCTTCATTCCCCAATCCATATGATGCTCCTTTCTACTTCTGCGGATTTATGATCACCTTCAGCGACTCTTTTGCTTCCGCCACCAATTTAAAGCCCAATACGCTTTCTGTCAAGCCCAATCTGTGCGTGATCAGATCAGATACTTTGATCTTACCCGTAGCGATCAGCTCCAACGCGCCCTTACAATCCTCAGGGCTGCCGGCATAGGAGCTGGTAAGGGTGATCTCATTACGCCAAAACAATCTATTAAAAGGAATCGTGACCACTTTATCATTTTCAGTAGGGGCAAAGAAGAGGACCGTGCCCCCGCGCTCGACGGAATCAAGCGCCTCTTTTATCGCCGGCAGGGCTCCGGTGCCAACGATCACCAGGTCAGCCAACCTCTGCTGATTGAGACCGCTCAATACCCGAAGCGAATAATCTCGGGCCAGGAGCGCTTTATCTGCCCCACTCATCTTGGCAGCCTTAAGACGGTATTCATTAATATCCGTAGCAATGATCAACCCTGCGCCCATCGCCTTTGCCAGGCGGATGTGCAGAAGGCCGGCGATGCCGCAACCCAGAACCAAAACGCTCTGCCCCTTCTTGAATCCTGCCAACCTCTGCCCCCTTAAAACGCAGGCTAAAGGTTCAACGAATGTCGCCTCCTCAAAGGATACATTCTCCGGCAGAGCCAGCACTCCTAGGTCGACATTGATCTTAGGCAGGCGCAGGTATTCACAAAAACCTCCCGGGTCAAAATTAGTCTTACGCAGGGTATCGCATACGCTCTCATGGCCGGCCAGGCAATAACGGCACTTGCCGCAAGGCACATGATGGGCGCAGGTCACTCTATCGCCTTTTTTATGCCTCTTGATACCTTCGCCTGCCTCTTCGACCACGCCTGCGATCTCATGCCCCAGGACCAAAGGTACCCTGTGAATACGGTACCACTGCATCACATCGCTGCCGCAGATACCCGCTGCTTCTACCTTTATCAGAAGCTCTCCCGGGCCGATCTTAGATATGGGCCTCTCTTCGGTCCTGATATCCTGATTGCTATAATAAACTGCCGTACGCATAGTATCCATTATTCTAGCATCGGGAGGATATTTTTCAACTCTCTTTCTTGACTGTTGCATGACCCGCGACCTTTAAGGCAACGTCATCGATGATCGCATAAATACAGGGAATAGCTAAAAGAGTCAGTGCGGTAGCGCAGATGATCCCCCAGACGATCGTCAGGGCCATCGGCCGCAGGAATGGATCCCCTCCCCATAAGCCATAGGCAGTGGGAGCCAGGCCAAGGGAGGTAGTAGCCGTAGTCAATATGACCGGCCGCAGCCTCAACTGCCCTGCCTGCACGATCGAATCGCGTCTGGCAACACCCTTGCGCCGCAGATTGTTGATAAAATCGACCAGCACGATAGAATCATTTACTACGACACCGGTCAGGCCCACGACACCCATGAGCATAAAGAAGCTCATGCTCATCCCATGGAAGAAGAACGCCCAGACCACCCCGATCAGGCCAAAGGGGATAGCCATCATCACTACCAGCGGCTGGATCAGCGAATTAAAGTTAGCGGCTAAGATCAGAAAGACCAGGAAGAATGCCAGCCCAAAGGCCTTGGCAAAACTGTTCATCGAGCGCACATTCTCCTCCTGCTCGCCGCCGTACTCCACCTGGTAACCGGGATATTCAGCCGATATATCCTTAAACTCTCTCTGTAAAAGCTGGTTTGCCTTCAGAGAGGTGATCTGTTTATTATCGACATCGGCGCGGACAGTGATCACCCTCTTGCCGCCGAGATGACGGATGCGCTCGACAGAGACCCTCTCCTCCAGGCGGGCGATTTCTTTGAGCGGCACCAGATTCCCGAAACGGTTGGGGACAAAGACCTGATCAAAGATCTCTCTTTTATCGCGGTACTGCTCCGGGAAGCGCACCAGGACGTCGATCTCCTCCTCTGCCTTGACCGGCTTAATCGAGGTGGCCACCCCGCCCTTAAATGCATGACGGATCGAGGAGGCGATCTCGGCGACCGAAAGGTAGGCCTGAGCCGCCCTTTCTTCATCGACGATCACCCTGATCTCGCCCCTGCCTGTCTCATAATCCGAAGTGATATCCGATATCCCGTCAGTTTTTTCAAGAAACGCCGAGACCTTCTCGGAGATCTCATGCAAAACAGAGAAATCCTCTCCGCGCACCCTCGCCGCTACAGCCTTTCCTACCGGAGGGCCCTCCCTCTCCATCTCAAAGTATAATTTCTCAAAACCCTCTATCCCCTTTGATTTCTTCCTCAGGTCATCCATGATCTGACTAGGCTTTCTTTTGCGCTGAGTACTGGGAGTAAGATACACACTTACCTGGGCGACATGGCTCCCGGATTTGCCGTAAGGATCGAATATCCAGGTCTCACCCAAAGTCCCGATCTGGGTGGTGTACGCCTCCAGCTCATCCCTTGATAGCTCCTCGATCTTTCTCTCGATCTGAGCGACCAGCTTATTTGTATCATAAAGGTTTGTGCCTACCGGAGCCTCTGCGCGCACATAAAACTGCTCCACCCCCTCCTCAGAACCAAAGAGCACAAAGCGCATCCGGCTGGCCAGAAAGATCGTCGACAAAAACAGTACGATCAACCCCAGGATCGCCAGATACCTCTTATTCAGCGCCGTATTCACCAAGGCGGTGTATCCTCCTAAAAGCTTCTTAAACCACGGCGCCTCTTTCTTGGACTTGAAACCCTTACCCGGACGGACAAAATCAGCAAAGTGCGATGGCAGTATCACCAGTGCCTCAAATAAGGATGCACTTAATGCGATGATCACCACCAAGGGGATCCCCCAGATGAACTTGCCGAGCATCCCCTCCATAAACATAAGCGGAGCAAATGCGGCGATCGTAGTGATGATCGTTGTGGTGACCGGCTTGACCACTTCCTGGGTCCCGACTATTGCTGCCTGCCGCGGGTCCATCCCCTGCTCTAAATATCGCGAGCAGTTCTCCGAAACGATGATCCCGTCATCGACAAGCATCCCCAAGACCACGATCAACCCGAACATCGTGATCAGGTTAACGCTGATCCCGAAAAAGCCCATGATCGCCAGGGTAGCGCAGAAAGCGATCGGTAGACCCAGGGCGGTCAAGATGGCGATGCGCAGATGCAGGAAGAGCATCAAGACCGCGCAGACTAACAATAAACCCAAAATCCCGTTGTTCTTTAATACGCCGAGCCTGCGTTTGATGTAAAAAGCGACATCATTTATATAAGAAGCCTTCAGTCCGGGACCTGCATTTTTAAGAAACTCCGCCGTGTCTTTCCTTACCCGGTTGACGATCTTGACCGAGTCTCCTGTGGCGCGTTTGATCACCGTAAGATTTATCGAACGGGTCCCGAAACTCTTATTGATCACGTCTTCATCTTCAAAGGAGAAACGCACTAAGGCGATGTCCTTGATCCGCAGCCAGTTGCCGGCCTCATTTGCGCGGATCACTACATTTTCGATCTCCTCTTTTGTATAAAACTCGCCCGTTGTGCGGATACTGAACTCCTTTGCCCCGCGCAGCTTACCTCCGGGGATACTGATATTCCTCTTAGCTAAAGCATCGATCACCTCTTCCAGGCTAAGATAGGCATCCCTGATCTTCTGCGGATCGACCTCCACCCAGACCTCTTTATCCCTCCAGCCGCGCCGAGAGACCCGAGAGACCCCCGGGATATCTTCAAGGATATCCTCCAGCCCCTCTGCGTAATCCTGCAGTTTGGTTTCCGGGAGTTGGCCGCTTAAGGCGACCTCGATCACCGGGATCTCTCCCGAGGTCACCTCGGTGACATAAGGCTCTTCGGCATCTGCGGGCAGATCCTGTACCCGGTCAACTGCCTTCTGGATATCATCGACTACTTTGTCTTTATCTTTTACG
Organism: Candidatus Omnitrophota bacterium; assembly: GCA_042577285.1. GTDB lineage: Bacteria > Omnitrophota > Gorgyraeia > Gygaellales > Profunditerraquicolaceae > JBHPDM01. Next base: position 15,857 of record JBHPDM010000013.1, on the reverse strand, counting down.
TCCTGGCTGATCCTTAAAAGCAGCGTGGAAGAATTCTCCATCGATGCAGACTGCATCTCCTCGATCCCGTCGACCCCTTTAAGCTCTTTTTCGATCGGGACGGTGACCAACTTCTCGGTCTCCTCCGGAGGGGCGCCGGGATAGGCGGTGTTTACGACCACCATATCAAAGGAGACCTCAGGAAACGCCTCCCGCCTAATCTGATAGATAAAGAGAGTGTAGAACCCGGCGATCAATATAAACACCGAGATCATGTTGACTAAAAGTGAACGTTTAACTGAAAATTCCGAGATCTTCATCTTAGCTTACCTCTTATAAGGGCCCCTTCCAGTATTTGGCAAGCAGAGAATCCTTTGCCGAATCAAGCTCTATAAGACTTACCCTGTAATCAAATAGGTGGCTGGCTAGAGACAGGCGCGCCTGCAGCAGGTCCTCCTCATAGCGGATCAGGGTATCTGAATCCGAGCGCCCATAATTGAGGCGCTTCACTTGCTCTTGGAGTTTCTCTGTGTGTACCTTGACCATCTCCTCAAAGAGCTCGACCTGATTGCGTATGGTATTTAGCCGGTTGACCCTGTCATTAATCTCCCTTAAGATCAAACGCTCGCTGCGCTTAAGCTCGACCAGCGACTTCAATTTCTCGAGCCTTGATTTTTTAAGCGCAGATCGCGCCCCCCTGTTTTCAAGCGGGATCTCAAACTTTATCTTCACCGAGATATCGTCATTACTGCTATTGGCCAGCTCTCCCCAGGCATCTGACCGGCTAGTATCGATATTATTGCGGGCAAAGGAGGCCTCGAGATCTATCTCCGGCCAGAGGGCGTTCTCTTTGATCACAATATCTATATTCTTACTCTTAAGCTTATTCTTGAAACGCCTGTAATCACGCCGGTTCTCTACCGCCTCTGTCAATGCTTCATACAGATAAACGCTCTTTGCGCTGCAGGTGAGGGTATCCTTTGCCCTAATATCCTGCTCGAAATCTCCCTTATTGATCAAAAACAAGAGGTCGTTCTTAGCAGCATCCCGCTCCATCTCGATGATAAAGACCTCACTCTCCCTGGCGATCGCTAATGCCTGGATAGCCAGAAGCTCGCTTTCTTCAGCCGTACCGAGGGAATACTTATCCTGATAGATCCTGTAAAGTTGCCGGGCTTTTTTGAGCATATCCCAGGCTATTGCAAGTTGCGCCTCCTTAAGGGCTATCTTCCAGTAAGATCTCTGCACCTCGGATATGGCGTCCTCGATATCATCCAGAGATGTAAAATCAGCATTTTCAATATCGAGCTTAGTGATCTTGATATTTGAACGGTCAGCTAAGCCAAAAAAGTTCTTCCCCAGCTCCTGGGTCACGGCGAGCTTGACCGATGCTTCATTATAGGGATTGAGGGTGGCAAACGGGCTCTCTGTCCTGACCTTTTCATCGGTCAGATCCAACTCAAGGGTGGTGCCTGTAGGTAATTTCTTCTCCAGTCCGGCGGTCAGAGCGTGCTTCTTCTCCTCTGCGGCGGCAAGGCTGCTCGCCTGTTCACCCCTGTCCCGCCTGAATGAAGCCTCAGCATTAAAATATGTATCGAAGAGAGACTCCTCCTTCTCCAACGAAGTCCTCTCTATGTAGGCATTGTATTTGGCGATCTGAATATCTAAGGAGTTGGCCAGGGCAAGATCAGTCACCTCATCCAGGGACAACTCCATTACAACGGGTGGCACAAAAAACTGATTATCCTGAGCATAGGCTGCTTGCGTCCATACCAGAAGTAAAAAAACACCCAGAATCTCTCTGAAGATCATTGATCTCTTCATCCCTTAGCACTCTTTTCTGCCTGGGCGAGGATCTGATGTATATGCATCAAGATCCCCAGGTAATCTTGGCGCTCTTTCTCTGAGATCTGGCTAAAGATATCTATGATCATCCGCCTCCTCTGGCGGTTGATCCTCCTTAGTAGATCACTGCCTTTATCGGTAAGCCTTACCTTTATGATCCGCCTGTCATCGGCATCGAATGCCCTGGAAACATAGCCGTATTTGACTAAACGCCCCACTATCCCGGTCATCGCTGCCGTAGTCACCTTCATGAAATTCGCCATATCAGTCATCCGGGAATCGTTCTTTTGGCTTAGAAAATCCAGCACTAAAAACTGGGGGAGGGTGATCTTACCCTTATATAGTTCTACCGCCTGACGCTGAGAGAACCCCTTGATCACTGCCGGCAGGACACTGTTGAGCCTATCGGCAAATTCGGTGAGAGATGGCTCTGCCATATTTAACTCCCTTGATATTTAACTACCTTAATTATTAACTATATTAAGTATACTATATAAAATCTGCGCTGTCAAGTTGTTAAGGTAGTGTCGAGTCTTCGCTTAGAGCGTTTTTACCAGGCGGGACAAAAAGCTGGATTCTGCCTCCAGCATCTTGATATTGTGCTGCAGAATAGGCAAAAGGTGAGCCGGAAGGCCCTTCCCCTTCTTATTGCTAAGCATCTTCTTCATCTCCTTGCTTAGCTTATTTAGGATAAATATGCGCCCGCAGAGCCTCCTGCGCCTTACCCGGGGAATAGCATAGCTTAAGAAATAAAGGCTCAAGTCCAGGCTGAACTGCGGCCGCCTAAAATCCAGAAAACTCCTGTTAAGCAACTCCTGAAAGCGCGTTTGCCCCTTGCTTGTCAATTCGTAAACTAACCGCTGCGGACGCTTGCCCTTTTTGCTTATGCGTTTTGATACCAGCCCCTTACGCTCCATGACGCGTAGAGGGTAATAGATAGACTTTAAATCCACTCCGGCGAAGAGAGAGAGGATCTCCCTGGTTTTACTCTTTATCTTATATCCGTGCTTCGGCCCCTCTTTAAGCAGCCCCAGGAGCAATAATTCGTTTGTGATCATTGTATAGATCCGATCTTCCTAAACTTCTTGTATCTCCTCTTCAGAAGTTCATCGATGGAGAATGCCTCCAGCTCATTCAGATTCCTGGTCAGGGCTTCTTTTATCTCCTCTGCCGCCTTTTCGGCATCGCGGTGCGCTCCACCCAGCGGCTCAGAGATCACCTCATCGATGATCCGGTTATCCAGGAGGTCCTGCGCAGTCAACTTTAAGGCCTGCGCCGCCTCGGGCGCCTTGGCGCCGCTCTTCCAGAGAATCGCTGCGCACCCCTCGGGTGATATGACTGAATAATACGCGTTCTCAAGCACGCAGACCCTGTCCGCTATGCCGATACCCAGCGCTCCACCTGAACCACCCTCTCCGATGACTACGGATACAATCGGGATCTTTAAGCCGGTCATCTCGCGCAGATTAAATGCTATAGCATGGGCCTGGCCGCGCTCCTCTGCCCCGATCCCGGGATAAGCTCCCGGAGTATCGATCAATATCATTACCGGTAGCTTGAATTTTTCCGCCAGGCGCATCAGGCGTAATGCCTTACGGTAACCCTCCGGATGCGCGCAGCCGAAGTTGCACTTGATATTGGCTTTGATATCCCTGCCCTTCTGGTGCCCGATCACCATCACCCTGCGCCCGTCCAGCGTCCCGAAGCCGGCGATTAAAGCATGGTCATCGGCGAAATATCCATCCCCGTGCAACTCTATGAAATCAGAGATGATCATATTTATATAATCCATGGAGTGTGGCCTCTGGGGATGGCGGGCTAACTGTACCTTCTGCCAGGCAGAGAGGCTGCCGTAGGTATCTTTCTTTAACCTCTGGAGCTTTTCTTCGAGGCGACCGATCTCTGAAGAAAGATCTATCTTCTTCTCAGAGACAAAACCCTTGAGCTCTTTGATCTTCTTCTCAAGCTCATTAATCGGTTTTTCAAAATCCAGTCCGTTCATTTAATGAGCGCATAACTTACGAGCGCGAAAGCGTGAGTAAGTTATATGCGCGAATTAATCCCGGCGAATGTGGCAAAATTATCAAAGAGAATTTTGCCACGGCTTATGAGCCGGGAAAGTTCACTTGTGTCTTAACTTAATCGAATACGGTGACTTCCGTGCCCATAGGAACGATTGTGTAGAGCTCCTCGGCATCAGAATTAGACATGCGGATGCATCCGTCGGTGACCTGCCTGCCCAGAGACCCGGGGTCGGTCGTACCGTGTATGCCGTAACCGGGGCGGTCAATACCCATCCAGCGCGAACCCAGGATATTCCTGGGATCCCCGGCAGGTATGGCCTCGCTTACGCCCTCCTTGTGCCACGGAGGATCAATAAGCTTATTGACTATCTTGAAAGTCCCGACTGGCGTACAGTTATCTTCACCGGTGGCCACGGTATAGGTCTTAACTATTTCTTCGTCGCTCTTCAGAAACAAGATATTCTGTGATTTATCCACCACGATCGTAAAGCCGGCGGTACGGACCTTGATCTTTTTACCCGGGTATATCCTGTCTCCGGTGATACGGTTGCTGCGCCGGATCAGTCCTGCGGTGGTATTAAACTTTTTGGCGATCTTAGAAAGGGAATCACCGGGTTTTATCTCGTAAAGTTCGCTGCCCGGGGTTACGGTCGGAGAGAAGAGGAGGCGCATATTCAATTCTTCGGCCTTACCCTGCCAATCAATAGCGCGCCCTGAGCCGGGAAAGTCATCACTCAACGCCTGATATATGCTCTTGGCTTCTAATAAATTACCGGAGTTTTCTGCCTCTTCAGCCTGCCTTACCAGCCCCGCTGCCGGCTCAGTAACAGTACCGACCTGTATCGGACAAAGAGTCCCTCTCTTGACTCCGGCAAGCAGAAATACCGCTACAAGAACTACTACAACCGCAAGAATGATGATTATTGACTTATTTCTCACGAAATCTCCTTCTATCGCGCCAGAAAGGCGATCAGAGTACCCAGCGCGAATCCCGCTAAGACCTCTACGGGAGTGTGCCCGATAAGTTCGCGCAGGCTCCCCTCCTGCATCCTTCCCTTCCAGTAAATATCCTTAGTAATCTGGTTTAATATCCGCGCCTGTCTTCCTGAAGCTCGGCGCACACCCTGTGCATCAAACATTACCACAAGCGCAAAAGAGGCAGCCAACGCAAAATAAACGCTGTTAAAGCCGTAGTACAGGCCTATACTTGTTGCCAAACAGGCTGCTCCCGAGGCGTGGCTTGAAGGCATCCCGCCTGTACCTACGAACCAGCGGAAATCAAATCTCCTCTCGCGGACGATATCGATGAGTACCTTTATGGCCTGCGCAGCCGCCCAGGCAAGCAGGGTAACCATAAAGATCTTATTCCTGATGATCTGAGTAAAGATATTATCCATTATTCTCCGTAAATCCATATTATATATTAGGCATCTCTAAAAGCAAGGCTTTTTTGGCAGGGTAAAATCCCGCGTTAGAAAACTTCTTACCCTACGTCTATTATAAGTAAGAACATCGGTCCGAACTTCCCGGCTCATAGGCCGTGGCAAAATTCTCTTTGATAATTTTGCCACATTCGCGTCGGATTAATTCGCACAGCGACTTATGTTCACTTGCGTTCCATAAGTCGCGTGCTCATTAAGGAGGTAAGGATGCTGGCAAGAGCGAGGAGTTTCGGGCTATTAGGAATTGAGGCTTATCCGGTTGATATTGAAGTAGATGTGGCGAAGGGCCTGCCGGCGGTGACGCTGGTGGGATTACCTGATACCTGCGTAAAAGAAAGCAGGCAACGGATCAAATCCGCGATAAAAAACTCCGGCTTCGGATGGCCGCAAGGCCGCATCACTATAAATCTGGCCCCCTCGGACATAAGAAAGGAGGGGGCAAGCTTTGACCTGGCGATCGCCCTGGGGATACTCTCTGCAACCGGCCAGATCGACAGCCGGCGCCTGCCTGAATACTGCATCCTCGGTGAACTATCCCTGGATGGATCACTGCGCCCCATCCCGGGGATCCTTCCGGTCTGCATGGCGCTGGCAAAGAGCGGCCTAAAGAATATCATTCTGCCCTGGCAGAACGCTAATGAGTCAGCCATAGTCACTGAGATCAACGCCTGGCCGGTTAAAACCCTCGCAGAAAGCGTACAGCTATTGCATGACCCGAGCCTCTTTTCGCCCTTACGGTTAAACTGGCAGGAGCAGTTTAAGCAACATGCGCACTACCGGGTAGATTTTGCCGAGGTCAAAGGTCAGCGCCTGGCTAAAAGGGCGCTGGAGGTAGCAGCTGCCGGGATGCATAATATCCTATTTATCGGCCCGCCGGGAAGCGGCAAGACCATGCTGGCAAAAAGAATCCCCAGCATCATGCCGGAGCTTTCTTTGCCTGAGGCGCTGGAGATCACTACCATACACTCCGTAGCTAAGCTCCTTAAAAAAGCAATATTAGCCACCAGGCCATTCCGCAACCCTCACCACAATATATCAGACGCCGCCTTTACCGGCGGAGGTTCATTTCCTCAGCCAGGCGAAATCAGCCTTGCCCACCGCGGGGTTCTCTTTTTAGATGAATTCCCTGAGTTTAGGCGGGCGTGCCTTGAGGCATTAAGGCAACCATTGGAGGACGGGAGTATGCGCGTCTCAAGGGTTGCCAGGACGCTAACCTTCCCTGCCTCCTTTATGTTAGCCTGCGCCATGAACCCCTGCCCCTGCGGATACTACACCCATCCCAGCAAAGCCTGTCAATGTACGACCACCAAGATCCACAACTATATGAGCAAGATCTCAGGGCCGCTGATGGACAGAATCGATATGCACATCGAGGTCCCGCCTGTAAAATACAAGGAGCTCATCGATCAAAAAGATGCTGAGCCCTCAAAGATGATCAAGGCGCGCGTGGAAAAAATCCATAACCTCCAAAGGGAACGCTTCAAGGCAGAAGGGTTCTTCTACAACTCCCAGATGGATACAAGGTTAATCAAGAAATACTGTGCCTTAGAAGCCAAAGCGCAGAATCTTCTAAAAATGGCGATGACAGAATTAGGATTCTCTGCGCGGGCATATGATAAGATCCTAAAGGTAAGCCGCACCATCGCAGACCTTGCCGGCTCAGAAGGAATTGGGGCAAGCCACATCTCCGAAGCCATCCAATACCGCTCCCTCGACCGAAACTTATAAGGGACGCTCTTTTTGCTAATCGGGAGAGTGTCCCCTTTTCCCACAGGACCTGTGGATAAGGGGACAGTTTCCGCTTTAGCAAAAAGAGCGTCCCTAATACTAATAAAAAGAAAGGGAACGTCTGAGATTGACCTTTTGTTTACGGCTAATAAACCAAAAGGCAGGGACGTTCCCTTTATTTTTTAGGCTAGGGGTAGCGCCGAAACTGACCCACTTTTCGGCTGATAAACCAAAAGGAGGGGGCGCACCCCCCGCCTAAATCTAATTATCTAATGCCAGCTTCAGTTCGCCGGCAGACCTACCTGATTCCAATAAGACCAATAGCTCCCTCAAGGCGGCATTAGTCGTGCAGCACTCCTCCTCTTCAAGACGCAAAATCGAAGCAATACAGGAGAGCGCCGCCAACACATTCTTGTCAAAATTATCATCTTCACAGCGCGCCCTCAATTCATCCTTAATCCTTTCAACCGAAGGCATGATCCCGCGGTCGATCATCGTATGAATCTGCAGCCACTCACCCGACAGCGCGGGGATTAACGCAGGGACTATCCCCGCAGGGGACTGTCCCCCTTGAACCTGAATAGTCTCCGGCAGAGGAGTAAAGTCTATGCCACCGAGAGCAGTGCCGTCCTTATCAGCAGTGGATAATTGGTTGTCGTTTGCGTCTTGAGCTCTTAGGGAAGAAGTCGGTTTTTCCAATATTACAAAAGCGGTAGGAAACACTATATCCGTCAACCCATAGATTACTTTTACTGCTTTAGCGTTAGTTAACGTATCCGCGGAAGGCCCGATACGTACAAATCCCGCCTCTTTAGCTAGTGTCTCTACCTTTAAATCTTCCTTATCCAAAATGACGATTGTGTCGCCAGGCTGCAATAGTTCAAAGAATAAATGGCGTAATATTCCATCTATCTTTCCTAGATCATTTACCTCTCCTAGGAGAGGTAAATAGTTAAGAAATCCTTTAAGAATAAGCGTATAACAGCCCGTCCTTTCTTGAACAAATCGGCTGTAGCTTTCTAGCGATAAGGCATCCTGAACTCTACCTGCTGTCTGCGCTCGATCAAGACGCCCTTTCTGTTTAGAATCCAATGAGATTCCTGCAAAGTCGAGATTTTTTCTTCCTCGATAGCTTAAGTCTTCAGGGTTTTTATTAATCGAGACGGTTTCGCCCACTAAATAAGGAATTAAGTCTCCTCCCGCTAAAGGATAAATGTAAGTCCGGCTCTTGCCAGAGCGCCGGCTAAGCCAACGATCAAGAGCCGCAAATAAAGAATAGTAGGAATGATTCATCTCGCGGATAAATCTTGTGGGTCTATTCCAGGATATCTCCCCGATGACCTCACCGCTTTTAGTGGTAGGCTCCCTGGATAGTTTATCCTGGTAAGCAGTCAATTCTCCCTTGAGTTCGCTGTCATTTGGATCTTTAGCAGTCTGCGGCTCCGCTTCGGTAGTAGACGAAAAAGCGACAGAGTAGGGGGCGGCGGGCGAGGGGGCGGCGTTCGCCTGCTCCAGCAGGGCGTTGGCTTCTCTTAGGTTCCTCTCTATTTCCTGATACTTCCCGGCAGGAAGATTGACACCAGGCTCAAGCCACATCTCACAATTAAAGACTACCTGCTCTAACAGCCCTGCGGCGGCGGCATGCTCTCCTGCCCTAAGTTTCTCCTGGGCCTGGCTGAAGAGAGCATCGTTTGCCTTCTCTTTCTTTGCGGTATAGGTCGGTCCTGCGCCAGGGCCGTCGAATTTATTTTTTCTTTCGGCGGCGGGCGGCTCCTCTAATGCCGCAGAAAAAGGCTTTCTCAAAGTTGCAAACCACTTATAAGTGCCATCTGTCTGAAGATAAAAATCTACATCCGCTGCAGGGGTTAAACTATCATCTATATCCCCCATATCAACGCCTCCGGACCCTGACTCTGGAAGAGCAATACTAGTAACAAGCGGCGGGCCATCAACAAGACTGATGATAAGAGAATGGTCGACTTGGGCTTGTTTCTTGCGCTTGCTTCCTGAAGGGCCTAAATACGGCTTCTCTCCAGAAGACATTCTCAACACGATGTTTCTTTTATTTATATCAAATATCTTGCCTTCCTGGGTGTGCCCTAACAACACTACCATATTATCCTGAATTATCTGCCAGTCCTTTAGCGGCTCGCCGGTTAATTCTATGTTTTTGGGAACGCCTATATGCACATGATAGAATCCTAATCGCCTACCAACCTGCTCTTTTTTTTCTGCCCCATTCGCCACAGCAAATTCTACCATCTCCATCACTTTGGAGCGGATAGATTCCGGGATAAACGCTCCATCGAGAACATTAAAGTAGCCTCCTCTGCGTAAATACTCAATTCCATTCTCCAATTCTTCATCAACAACTTTAGCATCGGGCGAGGGGGCCCTCGTTTCTGCTCGTGCCTGATCGGCACTCGGGACTTCGCTCGCTTTGCTCGCTCCGGTGGCGGGCGGCTGGGCTTCGCTCAGGGCAAACGGTTCAACTTCTTTGTGTACCGCGTCGATGATCGCCTTAGCTTCCTGCCTATCCGCGGATGAAGGCAAATTATTCTGAAGATCTGTCCATCTCCATTCTACAGCCGTGCCGTTCAATGAAGCTAAGTCCTCTATGCGGAACCTGAGGTCGCCTTGTTTATTCCTAAATATACCTATCTCACAATGCTCCCTGGATAATGCATCATCCCCCTGATATGCGGAAAACCTTCTTCCCACTCTGAAACTTTTTCCCAGAGTATGTTCAATTACTGCGCCCAGGGCGGTTCTTTTGTCTGCGCTGTAACGCTGCATATAAACCGTTTCTCCTGCAAGCCAAAGCTTATACGCGTATCTACCGGCCCCGACCCAGAGCGCACCGGTGAATTGCGCCTCTAAGGCCCCACCCTGACGCCTGCCGCCTAAGTTCTCTGCTCTTACATAACTCCGAGGCGCAGGAGAATAGCTCCCTTGAGCATACGAGCCTACCCGCAGAGAAGCGCCGCTGAAACACGCCCGATAAAGCCTCTCGGCATATTCTCTGATCTGACCTTCGCTAAGCGCTCTTATGTGCTCCCCCGGGCTTCCTTCTGAGAACAAAAGATTCAATTCGTTTTCTGGCATCAATTCTTTTTTGACCGGGAAACGCTCTCCAAAAGAATAGCCGGTAAAGATAATGTTATAGAACCCCTGCAGAATAATCGCACTGGCTTCATCATGTATGCCGCCTTTCCCCGCTAAATATCTCTGCGCGCGATTGATGACGCGTGACAGCGTATAGAATGGGGTAGGTCCTACGCCTAAAGAAGCCAGAAACGCGGAAACCTCCATAGTTACCCGCTTATCCCAAGAAGCAGTAGGCGGTGAAAGCTTAAATGTCGTTTCATCAAATCTATGCCTTGCTTCATGCGCCTGAACCTCTCCTAACAGATCGTCCTTGATATGGTCGTGACTCTTTCTCTTCCATTGTTTCCTGATCAAATCGTACCCTAATTTCCGGCTTGGATCTACGCTCCTCCTCGAACGGCCTTTTAGATTAGCTATCGTACGCAAACTCAAGGCCATACTATCTAATCCCTCCGCATAAATAACTACATCCCCCTGAGGATCTGCCTGCCCTAAAGTCCTTATGCCCCCAAGACTCGTGCCATGCCCTTTTATGAGTGATTGGACTATAAATATGTTGAAGTTGTTCATGTAGGTTTCTTCGCCATATTTAACCTCAAGGCTGCATGGAGCCACCTTTATTATTCTGCCCCCCTTACTACTGATCAGTTTATCCGACTCGAGCCTTTGCTCGTCAGTCACACCTATGTCAAAATAGAGGCCCAAGGGAAGGAAATAATTAGCATTCAATTCTGACCTGATCTCTGCTAATATTCTACTCAGCTGGGTGATTTCAAGATCGAGCTTCCGCGGATCTTCCAGAACATTCTTGTTGAATTTGTAAATACTGCTGACTATTCTTTCCATCCCCGTTACAAGCTGCTGGGCGTGCGGAGTCAGGGATTCCTCCCTGATCTTTCTTACCTGCTCAAGCATTTTGCGTGCTTTATCTTCTATACCGGGATCATAGAGATCAGCGTATTTGCCCTCAAGGCCGCCTCCTGCCTGTCGGGCGTAGACCGCAGAAATAAAGGGTACGAAATAATGCTCGAAGAAATCTGCAACTACCTTTTGCGCTTCATCGGTCTCTCCGGCAATTCCCGTCTCGATAAGTTTCCTGCCTAAAAGCTTTTCTGCCCTGGCACGGAGCCAGCGAACAAACATCCCTGATGCAGCCTCTCCTTTCGACCCACCCACCTGCCTGCTGGGAGAAGTAGCGGCGGCCTCCTCAATCTCCGGCATGCTGGTGACGGTGACGCTCTGGACTACTTCCTGCAGGTCGGCGCCTCCGGTCACCGTAACCCCGCAGTGATAATCTGCTCCGAAAGACACCTGCCCTGCATCAGCCCCCAGGACAGTAACCGCACCTTTGGCGGCACTGGTACCGGGGCCATTAGCAACAGGTATGCCGGTCAGAGCAAGATTCATGCCTCCTGAAAAATAGCTTCTGATCGTCTGGCCCTGCAATGTCTGTACCGGCTCCTGTAAATTATATTCTCCGTTTTTAAATGAAGCCTGGTAAGCTTTGAAATAATTATCCTTCGACCAGCGCCTCTCAGAGACCAGACCGGTAAGATCCCCCCGGTCTATCTTCCAGGAGTGCAGGCCGCCTCTGCCGCGGAATCTCTGTTTAAACCACTGGGCGATGATAAGGGAATAATAGGCCTGGCGAAGGGGAGCATACTCCTCTGAGGTGTTGATTTTTTGCGTGAGCTTTGGCAAGATGAGTTCCCTGATCAACTGCGATGAATATTCGTTCAATTCTTTTAACCTGGGATCCTTGAATGAGTAAGTTGCTGAGCCTTCAAGATAATCCTGTTCAAGCATCACCTTCAGGCTAGCTTTGTAGACGTAGGCTGAATCAGTTGTTTCGCGGATGATGATCTCCCCCGGCACGATCCAAGGGCGGGTGAGCGTGGGGATAGAGATATTCTCGGAGCCGAATAGCTCCCCGGCCTTCTTATAAAGCCTTCCCCAATAAGCATTTCCCTCCTTAGTCTTGGGGGAGGTGAAGTTGGCGGTATCCTTTTTAAGCTGAAGGTCCGCCTCCAAAAAGATCCTGCCGATATCTGTGCGGCCAAGGTGCTGGTCAATGATTTGATCCGGTGAATCCGGGCGCAGGTTTACCCAGAAACTATCATTGGGTAGCGCAATACCGATCAACACATAATCCAGAAGCTCCCGGGTGGAGTCCTTAAGGAATTTCTTTGTCAGGCCGTTATTATCCCCACGGTCGAGTAATAGCTTAAAATCATTGGTCTGGGGATTGTGCGAGAGGTACCTCAGGTGGAGCGGGCGGAACTTGCCCCCAAATAAAGAACCTTGCAGGCCCTGAAGATGGCCTGCAAGGTCAAGCTCTCCTGCTGCCTGCGCGAATCCTGATTGCTGCGCAAGCAACAGAACAGACAAAATAAGAGAAACTATTTTTAATCCTCTCCGTGGCATGGTGGGATTTCTTATACGTTTTGGAGCTTGGTTTATCAGCCAGTAATTAATTAAAGTATACTGTATATACGGGTAAGAAAAAAGGTCATTTGGGGGGTTTTGGGAAACCGCTTCCATTCCCCCCTCAAAAAGGGACGCTCTTTTTGCTAATCGGGAGAGTGTCCCCTTATCCACAGGTTTTGGGGCAAAAAGGGGACAGTTTCCGCTTTAGCAAAAAGAGCGTCCCTTTTAGGATGAGGAATTTAGAGTGGACGATTTGTGCGGGATATTAAATAAAGAATGGACAATTTATGCGAAAAGATAAGGGGAAAAAGCCAGAATTGGAGGGGGGATTAGAGGACTACGACGAATTCGCCGCGGGGCTTTTGGGCCTTGAAAGATTCGGCTATATCGACTGCCTTACCGCGCTTGACCTCCTCAAATTTCTTGGTCAGCTCTCTTAGGCAGACGACTTCCCGATCCGGAGAGACAGCCTGAATATCCTCCAGGGTGGCGATGATCCTGTGCGGGGATTCATAAAAAATTATTGTGGCCTTAGACTTAATTAACAATTTTAATCTGTTCTTGCGCGCCTGCGTGCGATTAGGCAGAAATCCTTCAAAGATAAACTTGTGCGCTGGTTTGCCGGAAAGGACCAATGCGCTTAATAATGCGCTTGGGCCGGGGATTACCGTAACCGGGATTGCATTCTCTATCGCTAGATTAATGATGCTGTAGCCTGGATCAAGGATCCCCGGTGTACCGGCATCAGAGATCAAGGCAACGTCTTTGCCTTCTTTCAATAATTTAATCAGGTATTGGCCCTTAGTAACTTTATTGTGCTGAAAATAACTTGTGGTAGGAGTCTTAATTTGATAGTGGTCTAAAAGGATCTTACTGTGGCGCGTATCCTCGCATGCGATCAGTTCAACCGACTTTAAGGTCTCGATCGCGCGCAGGGTGATATCTTTAAGGTTACCTATCGGGGTGGCGACTACGTAAAGCATTATTCGACGGTCACAGACTTAGCTAAATTCCTGGGCTGGTCGACGTCGCAACCCCTTTTATTTGCAATATGATACGCCAAAAGCTGTAGAGGTAAAGCGACGATCATCGGGGAGAAGAACTCATCGATCTCAGGGGTGTAGATTACTTCGCGGGTCAGCTCTTTTATCTTATCATTACCTTCGCTTGCAATCACAATGATCTTGCCGCGGCGGGAGCGGATCTCCTGGATATTGGAGATCATCTTCTGGTAGATCTTGGATCTTGGAGCGATGCAGACAACAGCGCGGTATTCATCGATTAAGGCGATCGGCCCGTGCTTCATCTCTCCGGCAGCATATCCTTCGGCCGGGATGTATGAGATCTCCTTTAACTTTAATGCCCCCTCAAGCGCTGAAGGAAAGTTAATGTTTCTACCTAAGAATAAAAATGACCCATAATTGGAATTCCTGCGCGCCAGCCCCTTGATCTGATCCTGATTTTTTAACACTGCCTGCTGCAGGGAGGGTATGCTGTGCAGCACGGCCAGGCGCCTACTGATCAACTGCGCACTCTGGGTTCCTTTTATCTTTGCCAGATAAAAACCTAAAAGATAAAGGATGGCAAGCTGAGCGGTGTAGGCCTTGGTGGAAGCGACTCCTATTTCAGGGCCGGCATGGTTGTAAATCACGCCATCGGATTCGCGGGTAAGGGTGGAGCCTAAAACGTTACATATTGCTAAAACCTTTGCGCCCTTAGACTTAGCTTCTCTGGCTGCGGCCAGAGTATCTGCAGTTTCACCTGACTGACTGACCGCGATGACCAGCGTATTCTTATCCACCAGAGGATTACGGTAACGGAATTCACTGGAGAGATCAACATGGACCGGGATCCTGCAAAGATCTTCTAAAATATATTTGCCGCACATCCCGGCATGATATGCAGTGCCGCAGGCAACGATCAGAATCTTATCTGCCTGCACAAATACTTCGCGCGCGATCTTAAGTTCTTCGAAAATTATCTCCCCGCTATCCTTAGTCCTCCCGCTTAAAATCCCCTCTAATACTGCGGGTTGTTCATTGATCTCCTTTAACATAAAATGAGGATAGCCCTGCTTCTGCGCCTGGGATACATCCCAGGTGATGCGCTGGGGCTGGCGGTTAACCGTGCGTCCCGATAAGTCCGAAACCTTAATGCCGTCTCGGCTGAGGACCGCCATATCATTATCGTCGAGAAAAATCACATCCTTAGTGTGCTTCAAAAGCGCCGGCACATCAGAGGCAAGGAAATTTTCACCCCTGCCCACGCCAACGACAAGCGGGCTGCCGAGGCGGGCGCCGATCAATTTATCCGGCTCGCCACTAAAGATAATGCCGACAGCAAAGGAACCCACTAGCTTAGAGAATGCCTTTCTAGCGGCTTCCTCTATATTACCGTTTTTAAGATATTTCTCAACCAGGTGGACGATCACCTCTGTATCAGTCTGACTAGAGAACTTATGGCCGTCATTGATCAATTCATTCTTAAGTTTTGCGTAGTTTTCAATGATCCCGTTGTGGACAACGGCGATCTCATTTTTGCAATCGTGATGCGGGTGGGCATTCTTCTGGATAGGCGCTCCATGGGTCGCCCAGCGGGTGTGCGCGATACCGACGCTCCCCTTAAGCGGTTTTCTCCTCAGGGTCTTTTCAAGCACGGATATCTTGCCGGGCGCTTTCCTGATGGAAACACTCTTTTTGGCAGAGAGAACCATCGCCATACCGCTTGAATCATAGCCGCGGTACTCTAATGTTTTCAAGCCGTTAAGGAGTATCGGCTGAGCTTCTTTATCCCCTATATATCCTACTATTCCGCACATTGAGCACCTTAAGGTTTTGTCTAGCGAAATCCCGCGGAATACGCCAAAATTATGGCACAGAATTTTGGCGTGTTTATGACGCGGGGATAATAAAGCGTCCCCAACCGGATTTGAACCGGTGTCGAGAGCTTGAAAAGCTCTTGTCCTAGACCAGGCTAGACGATGGGGACGATGATTATTCTTCCTCTACGACCAGGGAGGCGATGCAGGAGACGCGATCTTTAGCATGCAGCTTAATCAAGTGCACACCCTGAGCAGCCCTGCCTGTGACGCGTATATCCTTCACTGCGCAGCGCAGAAATACCCCGTGCTGAGTGATCACCATTAGGCCGTCCTTATCGCTGACGGTCTTCATGCCCACTGCCTGCCCGTTCTTGCTGGTTACCTTGATATTGATAATACCCTTGCCGCCGCGGCGGGTGAGACGGTACTCTGAAACCGGCGTGCGCTTGGCAAACCCTAACTCGGTAACTGTCAAGATCGTAC